>JAFAAX010000129.1 GCA_023426345.1 Actinomycetes bacterium | reverse complement strand
ACCCGCGGGGCCGCCGACCACGCGGCCCTCGCCCGCGGCGGCGGCGCCCTGGTGCGCGGCGCCGTCTCCCTGTTCTTCGCCCCCTACGTCAACAACGACGTCCAGGACACCTCGCGCTCCATCGCCTACTTCGCCCAGGCGGGCCTGGGGTTGCCGGATGAGTCCTACTACCGCGAGGCCCATTACGCGGGCGTGCGCGACGCCTACGCCGCCCACGTCGGGCGCGCCCTCACGCTGGGCGGCGTCGTCGACGAGGGCGCCGCCGCCGGCGCGGCGGCCCGCGTGATGGCCTTCGAGACGACGCTGGCCTCCCACCACTGGGACTCCGTGAAGAACCGCGACCCCCAGCTGGCGAACAACCCGCGCGCCTGGGCCCAGATCGTCGAGCAGAACCCCGGATTCGACTGGGACGGCTGGGCGGAGGCCGCGCAGTTCGACCGCGGGGCCGTCGACACGCTCAACGTCGATCAGCCGGACTTCCTCGCAGCGGCCGCGGCCCTGTGGGCCGACACAG
Source organism: Actinomycetes bacterium (assembly GCA_023426345.1). Classification (GTDB taxonomy): domain Bacteria; phylum Actinomycetota; class Actinomycetes; order Actinomycetales; family Actinomycetaceae; genus Pauljensenia. The sequence goes on along the minus strand of JAFAAX010000129.1, from coordinate 12,819 downwards.
ACCTGGAGGTGCTCCAGCTGTGGCTGGCGCGCAAGGTCATCGACGCCCGCTCCCCCCTGCTGTCCTCCCCGTTCGTCGAGGAGAACTTCGACTTCTACTCGCGCACGCTGGCCGGCACGGAGGCGCTGCGCCCGCGCTGGAAGCGCGGGCTCGCCCTGGTCGAGGGCTCGCTGGGCGAGGCGCTGGGCCGGCTCTACGCCCAGCGCCACTTCCCGCCGGAGTCGAAGGCGCGGATGGAGGAGCTGGTCCAACGCCTCCTGGACGCCTACCGGACCTCGATCACCGCCCTGGACTGGATGGGCGAGGACACGAAGGCCCGCGCGCTGGACAAGCTCGACAGCTTCACGCCGAAGATCGGCTACCCCGTCAAGTGGCGCGACTACTCGGCGCTGGCGATCGGCCCGGACGCGTCCCTGGTCGACAACGTCCGCGCCGCGGAGGCCTTCGAGACGGACTACGAGTGGGCGAAGCTGGGGGCGCCGGTGGACCGCGACGAGTGGTTCATGACGCCCCAGACCGTCAACGCCTACTACAACCCGACGATGAACGAGATCGTCTTCCCCGCCGCGATCCTCCAGCCCCCGTTCTTCGATCCGGAGGCTGACGACGCCGTCAACTTCGGCGGGATCGGCGCGGTCATCGGCCACGAGATCGGCCACGGATTCGACGACCAGGGCTCCCAGTTCGACGCCCAGGGGAACCTGCGCAACTGGTGGACGGATCGGGACCGGGCGGAGTTCGAGGCCCGCACGAAGGCCCTCATCGCGCAGTACGACGCCTTCACGCCCCTCCAGCTGGCCGGCCACGAGGGCGGCCTCCACGTCAACGGCGCGCTCACCATCGGCGAGAACATCGGCGACCTGGGCGGCCTCGCCATCGCGTGGAAGGCGTGGCTGGCCGCGCTCGCCGACCGGGGCATCGCCGATCCGGACGCCGCGCCCGTCATCGACGGCCTGACGGGACCCCAGCGGTTCTTCCTCAGCTGGGCGCGGATCTGGCGGGGCAAGTCCCGCGACGAGTTCGCCGTCCAGATGCTCGCCATCGACCCGCACTCGCCGAGCGAGTTCCGATGCAACGGGGTGCTGCGCAACATGGACGCCTTCGCCGACGTCTACGGCGTCGCGCCCGGCGACGCGCTGTGGCTGGATCCCGAGGAGCGCGTGCGGATCTGGTGAGCGTCAGGTCCCCGATTCGGGGACGGGGGAGGTCTGCACGGCGGGGCGCTCGTCGGAGGGGCGCTCCTCGATCTCGCAGGCGCTGATCCCCCAGGCGGCGCACGCCGCGACGAGCACCGACGCCCAGAGGCGCGATCGACAGGCATGTCCGGTCATGCACTGACCTCCACCCGGCAAAGGAACGGGACAATCAGGGCCCATTTTGGCACGTCCCCCCGTGACGAGGTGTGTCGGGGGCTCCCACGTGGGAACATGGACCGGTGCGCGCCCCCGCGGGCGCGCCACGTCCCGTCAACCCTCGACCCAGGAAGGCACGTCGATGCCCGGTCTGAACCTCACCCGTGACGAAGCCGAGCAGCGCGCAGGCGCTGTCACCGTCACCCACTACGACGTGGACCTGGATCTCACCATCGGGGACCGGGTCTTCCGCTCGGTGACGACGCTGGCGTTCGACGCGGCGGAGGGCGCCTCGACCTTCGCGGACCTCGTCTCCCCCGACGTGCACGCGATCACGCTCAACGGCGCGGACGTGCCGGTGTCCGCCCACACCGACCACCGCATCGCGCTGGACGGGCTGGCCGCGCACAACACGCTGGTCGTCGACGCCGACTGCCTCTACATGCACACCGGGGAGGGGCTCCACCGCTTCGTCGACGCCGCCGACGGCCAGGCCTACTGCTACTCCCAGTTCGAGGTCCCCGACGCCCGCCGCGTGTACACGACCTTCGAGCAGCCCGACCTCAAGGCCACCTTCACGTTCACCGTGAAGGTGCCGTCGGGGTGGACGGTGCTGTCCAACGCGCCGACGCCCGAGCCCGAGCGGGCCGAGGACGGATGGACCTACCGCTTCGCGGCCACCGAGCCGATCTCCACCTACATCACCGCCATCGTCGCGGGCCCCTACCAGGGCGCGACCGGCGCGCTGACCTCGTCGGACGGGCGCGAGATCCCGCTGGGCGTGTGGTGCCGCGCCTCCCTGGCCGACCACCTCGACGCCGAGGCCATCATGGAGGTCACCCGCCAGGGCTTCGCCTTCTACGAGTCCCAGTACGGCATCCCCTACCCCTTCTCCAAGTACGACCAGATCTTCGTCCCGGAGTACAACGCGGGCGCCATGGAGAACGCGGGGTGCGTCACCTTCCGCGACGAGTACATCTACCGCACGCGGCCCACGGCCGCGCAGCTGGAGACCCGCGCCAACACGATCCTCCACGAGCTGGCCCACATGTGGTTCGGCGACCTGGTCACCATGAAGTGGTGGAACGACCTCTGGCTCAACGAGTCCTTCGCGGAGTTCATGTCGCACCTGGCGCTGGCCGAGGGCACGCCGTGGACGCAGGCCTGGACGGGCTTCATGCTGCGCAAGGACTGGGGGCTCACCCAGGACCAGCTGCCGACGACGCATCCCATCACGGCCGAGATCCGCGACCTGGCGGACGTCGAGGTCAACTTCGACGGCATCACCTATGCGAAGGGCGCCTCGGTCCTGCGCCAGCTCGTCGCCTACGTCGGGCGCGAGCCGTTCTTCGAGGCCCTCCATCAGTACCTCACGGCCCACGCCCACGGCAACGCGACGCTGGAGGACCTGCTCGGCGAGTTGGAGCGGGCGTCCGGCCGCGATCTGGCGGCCTGGTCCCGGGTCTGGCTGGAGGAGGCCGGCGTGACGCTCCTGCGCCCCGAGGTCGAGGTCTCCGCCTCCGGCGCGATCACCCGGCTCACCGTCGTCCAGGAGCCCTTCTCGGAGGGCTCCTCCCTGCGCCCGCACCGTCTGGCGGTGGCCGGTTACTCGCTGGACGAGGGCGGCGCGCACGTCCACCAGGTCTTCCGCGAGGAGCTCGACGTCGACGGCTCTCGGACGGAGGTGCCCGGGGCGAGCGGCCTGGCCCGCCCGGACCTCGTCCTCGTCAACGACGGGGACCTGGCCTACGCGAAGGTGCGCCTGGACCCGGAGTCGCTGGCGTTCGCGGTCGACCACATCACGGCGTTCACGGACTCGACGACGCGCAACGTCATCCTGGCCTCCGCGTGGGACATGACGCGCGACGCCGAGATGTCCGCGCGCGACTACCTCGACCTGGCGATCTCGGCCCTGCCCGTCGAGGACAACATGGCGATGCTCAATCTGGCGCTGCGCCACATCACCCAGGCCGCGGAGACCTTCGTCGCGCCCGCAGCCCGCGCCGACGAGCTGGCCTCCGTGGGGGACCGGCTCCTCCTGCTCGCCCGCGCGGCGGCCCCGGCCTCGGACCAGCAGCAGATCCTCGTGCGCGCGGCCGCGCGCGCGGCCATCACGCCGGCGCAGCTGGCGGCCGTCCAGGCCCTCGGCGACGGCACGGACACGCTGCTCGGCCTGGACCTCGACATCGATCTGCGGTGGGACCTGCTCACCGCCGTCGTCCGCGGCGGGCTCGCCGACGAGTCGGCCATCGCCGAGCTGGAGTCCCAGGATCCGACGATGACGGGCCGGCAGAACGCGGCGCGCGCCCGGGCGGCCCGCTCGGGCGGCCCGGTCAAGGAGGAGGCGTGGGAGTCGATCCTGCGCGACCAGTCCCTGGCGAACGACACGCGGTGGGCGATGGTCTCCGGCTTCTGGGCGCAGGCCCGGACGGAGCCGGCGCTCTACGCGCCGTTCGTCGCCGACTACTTCGCCTCCCTGGAGTCCCTCTGGGCGGACAACACGTTCCACACCGCGGAGGATCTGGTGACTCTGATGTTCCCGTCCGCCCTGGCGGGGTACGCGCAGGGGGTGGACCCCGCAGCCGACGGCCGCGCCTGGATCGAGGCGCACCCGGGGGCCTCCGCCGCGCTGGTGCGCCTGATCCAGGAGCGCATCGCCGTCGTCGAGCGCCAGCTGGCCGCCCAACGCGCGGACGCCGCGATCTGATCGCGCCGGCTCCCGGCGGCGCTCAGTCCTCCAGGCGCAGGAGCGGCTCCCCAGCCTCCACGCGCTCCCCCGCCGGGACCAGCCCGACGAGGCGGAGCGCGCCGGCCTCCAGGATGACCACGGGCACCACGGGATCCAGCCCCTGTCTGCGGACCTCCGCGGCACTCCAGCTGATCACCGGGTCGCCGGCGGCGACGTCGGCGTCGCGCTCGGCCTCCAGGGTGAATCCCCGGCCGCGCAGGCTCACCGTGTCCAGGCCCAGATGGACCAGGACGCTCGGGCCCTCAGGGGCCGCGACGACGAACGCGTGGGGGTGGAGCGAGCGGATCCTGCCCGCGACGGGGGCCAGCGCGCGCACCACGCCCTCCTGCCCGGGGATCACGGCCGCGCCGGGCCCGACGATCTCCTGGGCGAACACCGGATCCGCGACGGCGGACATCGCGACGACGCGCCCCGTCACCGGGGCGACGACGTCGAGTCTCACCGAAGATCCTCGATGTCGGCGACGATGTTGTCGGCCTGCGGCCCCATCACCACCTGGATCGACGCGCCGACCTTGACCACGCCGAACGCCCCCGCCTCCTTGAGGGCGGCGTCGTCGACCTGCGACGCGTCCTGAACCTCCACCCGGATCCGGGTGATGCAGGCCTCGATGTCGTCGATGTTGTCCCAGCCCCCGAGCGCGTTGAGGATGGACTCAGCCTGGCTCATGGTGTGCTCCTTCGTCGTCCGTGCGGCCGGACCCGCCCGCCGTATGGCCGAGACTAACACGGGTCGATCCGCCGTCTCAGGCCCCCTCGACGCCCCGCTCCATGATGTCGAAGAGGGCGCCGAGCCGCGCGTCGCCGGGCAGGTCCTCCAGCCTCACCTCGGCGCCGTCCGCGTCGCACAGGGGCACGCACCAGTTCGGGTACTCCCGGTTCGTCCCCGGGAGGTTCTGCGGCCTCGTGTCCCCCACGGCGTCCACCAGCGCGGCGGCGACCAGCCGCGACGGGGTCCTCGCGACGTAGCGGTGGAGGGCCTCGACGACCTGGCGGGCCGTCGGCTCGTCCGCGCCGAGCAGACCGTACTCCCTCAGCCGCGCGAGCATCCGCTCGAGCTCGACGCGGTCGGCGGCGCGCACGGCCTCCACGTCCTCGACCAGGAGCCCCAGGCGGTCCCGCAGCGTCGTCTGCACACCGTCGAGATAGCCGGCGGTGGGCGGCAGGTCGTGGGTGGTGACGGTGGCCAGTACGTCGCGCCGGTACCGGTCCGCGTGCAGGGGCCAGCCGGACTCCTCCTTCTCGAACCATAGGACGGAGGTGCCCAGCACGCCCCGGTCCGCCAGGTACCCGCGGACCCACGGCTCGACGGTGCCCAGGTCCTCGCCGATCACCGCCGCGCCCGCCCGCAGCGCCTCCAGCAGCACGACGCCGACCATGGCCTCGTGGTCGTAGGCGACATACGTGCCCTCCGCGGCGGACCGGTCCTCGGGGATCCACCACAGGCGGAACAGGCCCAGGATGTGGTCGATGCGCACGGCTCCGGCCAGCGAGAGCGCGGCGCGCACCGTCTCGCGCAGGGGCCGGTAGCCGGAGCGCGCCAGGGCCCGGGGGGACCACGGGGGTTGCGACCAGTCCTGCCCCTGCTGGGAGTACATGTCGGGCGGCGCGCCCACCGACATCCCGGCGGCGAACATCTCGGGCTCTGCCCAGGTCTCCGAGCCCCGCTGGTGGACGCCGACCGCCAGATCGCCCATGATCCCGATCCCCATGCCGAGGCCGACGGCGGTCTGCTGGGCGGCGGCCAGCTGGGCGGCCACCACCCACTGGCACCACATCCAGAACTCGACGCGCCCCTCCAGCCGCGTCCGCGCCGCGTCGACGCCGGGGGCGCCCGCCCAGGAGCAGTCGGCCGGGAGCCCGGCGCCGCCGGCCTCCTCCACCAGCGCGCACCACAGGGCGAAGTCGGCCAGATCCCGGCCGCTGCGCGCGACGAACGCGCGGAACTCCGACTCGCGGTGATAGCTGCGCGGAGCGCGGTGGAGGATCTCCAGCGCCGCGCGCTTCGCCTCCCACGCGCGGTCCCGGTCGATGCCGGAGGGATCCCCCGCCGCGCCCGCGGCCTTCAGCCGCAGCGCCTCGACGTCGCGGCGGCGGGCGTCGGGCAGCGACGCGTACTCCTCCACCGCCTCGGGGCGGATGTAGATCGGGTTCGCCCACCGGCGGGTGACCGGCAGGTACGGGGAGTTCTCCAACGGGGCCACGGGCGAGGACGCGTGGACGGGATTGACGAGCAGGAAGTCGGCGCCGCGATCCGCGCACAGCGCGGCCAGGTCCGACAGGTCGGCGGCGTCGCCGACGCCCCACGAGGCGCGCGAGCGCACGGAGTAGAACTGGGCCGAGACGCCCCAGTGGCGGCGGTCGTCCGACACGGCCGGGGCGTCGAGGCGCCCGGGGACGACGACGAGGGGCGCGGAGTGGACCTCGCCGCCCTCCACGGTGGCGATCAGGCGATGCCAGCCCAGCGGGAGCCAATCGGGCACCAGCATCGTCGCGCGCCCGACCAGGCGGCCGTCGACCTCGCGCGGGGGCACCCACCGGTCGAGCTGGGCGAGGTCCCCCCGGGAGCCGTCCTCCAGGACGTAGGAGACGCGGACCCAGTCCCCGTGGGGGACGTGGACCGGCAGCTCGCGGCTGCTCCCCTCGCGCACGACCACGCAGTCGGGCAGGGGGCACCGCCACGCCTCGTCCTCGGTCCACGCCTGCGCGGCATGAACGTCGTCGACCGTGGACTCCGGCGTCACCGGCACGTCGAGCGCCCGCAGGACGCGCAGGAGGGACGCGGCCGAGACCTCGCGCCGGCACCCGTACCAGTCCCAGAAACCGGTCGACACCCCGTGGGATCCCGCGAGCTGCCGCAGCGCGTCCATGTCGTCCGCAGCGGGTGCCGATCCGCCCATCCGTGCCCTCCTCGACCCGATGCCGTCCGGGCCCATCCTAGGAGGACGCCGATGCGTCCGAGGCGGCCCCGCCCATGGGCTCGGACACGGTGAGGGCCTCGGACAGGGACCGGGCGATCGGCGCGGCGCCGGGGCCCAGGACGATCTGGACGATCGCGCCGCTCCGGACGACCGCCAGCACCCCCGGGCGGCGCAGCCGCGGCTCGTCGACCAGGGCGGGATCCCCCACTTCGAGGCGGATTCGCGGCGGATAGGCGTCGAGGCCCACCACGTTGTCCGCCCCGCCGAGGGCACAGACGAACGACGCTGCGGGATCCACCGGAGCCCTCCCCTTCCCACTGGCCAGACCCGGACGATCGTGCGAGCCATCTCACATGGTAGGGACCCCTCCGATCGCGCGCAAAAGCGGGCGGACTCGCGCGCCGCGCCCGCGGGCGGACACAATGGGGGCATGACCCACCCCATCGACGTCCCCGTGATCTCCGAGGAGCCGGTCGCCTCCGTCCTGCGCGTCCTGGGACTGCGCGAGATCGGCGAGGATCTCTTCGAGGCCCTCTCTCTGCCCCAGGTGCGCCGCGTCTACGGCGGCCAGGTGATCGCCCAGTCCCTCATCGCCGCCCAGGCCACCCTCGCCGACCCCGGGCGCCTGCCCCATTCGCTCCACGCCTACTTCCTGCGCGGCGGCGATCCGGATGCCCCCTTCCAGCTCCAGGCCGAGCGTCTGCGCGACGGCCGGTCGTTCTCGGACCGGCGGGTGACCTGCCGGCAGGACGACCGCGAGATCTTCTCGATGCTCGCCTCGTTCCAGCGCGCCGAGCACGGCCTGTCCTTCGCCGTCCGCCCGCCCGACGTCCCCCGCCCCGACGACCTGCCCTCGGCGCTGGAGCTGTTCCGGTCGATGGACCACCCCGCCGGCCGGTTCCTTGGCAAGACGGCGGCCTTCGACGTCCGCCACGTCCAGCACGAGGTCTACACCCGCGTGGACCGCGAGCGCTCCCCCCGCCAGCAGCTGTGGATGCGCCCGCGCGCCCGTATCCCCGCCGGCGCGCTCCAGGCCGTCCACCGCGCGCTGGCCGCCTACGCCATCGACCAGGTGATGATGGAGCCCGCGCTGCGCCAGCTCGGGCTGTGCTGGATGACGCCCGAGATGTCGGCGGCCTCGCTGGACCACGCGATGTGGTTCCACCGGGACCTCGACATCAACGAGTGGCTGCTCTACGACGGATCGTGCTCCCAGGCGGGCGGGGGCCGCGCGCTCACCTCCTGCCGGGTGTTCTCGGAGGACGGCGAGCTGGTCGCCGAGGCCTCCCAGCAGGCGATGATCCGCATCCCCATGGACGGGCGCGAGGGGTCGGGGAACTGGAGCTTCGTCGACTCCCCGATGGTCTACTGATCGACCGCCGGGAGGGTCAGCCCCGGGTGAGCTTGCGGTGGGTGACCCGGTGGGGACGCGCGGCGTCCGCGCCGAGGCGCTCGACCTTGTTCTTCTCGTAGGACTCGAAGTTCCCCTCGAACCAGAACCAGCGCGCCGGATCCTGCTCCGTGCCCTCCCAGGCCAGGATGTGCGTGGCGACGCGGTCGAGGAACCAGCGGTCGTGCGAGGTCACCACGGCGCAGCCGGGGAACTCCAGCAGGGCGTTCTCCAGGGATCCCAGCGTCTCGACGTCGAGGTCGTTCGTCGGCTCGTCGAGGAGCAGCACGTTGCCGCCCTGCTTGAGGGTGAGGGCCAGGTTGAGGCGGTTGCGCTCCCCGCCCGACAGGACGCCCGAGGGCTTCTGCTGGTCGGGGCCCTTGAACCCGAACGCGGAGACGTAGGCGCGCGACGGCATCTCGACGTTGCCGACCTGGATGAAGTCCAGGCCATCGGAGACGACCTGCCAGAGCGTCTTGTCGGGGTCGATGCCCGCGCGGTTCTGGTCGACGTAGGAGATCTTCACCGTCTCCCCGATCGCGAGCTCTCCCGCGTCGGGGGCCTCCTGGCCGACGATCATCTTGAACAGCGTCGTCTTGCCCACGCCGTTGGGCCCGATGACGCCCACGATCCCGTTGCGCGGCAGGGTGAACGACAGGTCGTCGATGAGGGGGCGTCCGCCGAACCCCTTGCCGAGATGGGCGGCCTCGATGACGACGGAGCCCAGGCGCGGCCCCGGCGGGATCTGGATCTCGTCGAAGTCGAGCTTGCGGGTGCGCTCGGCCTCCGCGGCCATCTCCTCGTAGCGCTCGAGACGCGCCTTCGACTTGGCCTGCCGGCCCTTCGCGTTGGAGCGGACCCACTCGAGCTCGTCCTTGAGGCGCTTCTGGAGCTTCGCGTCCTTCTGCCCCTGGACCTGGAGGCGCTTCTGCTTGGTCTCCAGATAGGTCGAGTAATTGCCCTCGTAGGGGTAGAGGTGGCCGCGGTCGACCTCGGCGATCCACCCCGCGACGTGGTCGAGGAAGTAGCGGTCGTGCGTGACGGCGATGACGGCGCCCGGGTAGGAGCTGAGATGCTTCTCCAGCCATTCCACGGACTCGGCGTCGAGGTGGTTCGTCGGCTCGTCGAGGAGCAGCAGGTCCGGCTCCTCGATGAGGAGGCGGCACAGGGCAACCCGGCGGCGCTCGCCGCCCGACAGCTCCGTGACGGGCTGGTCGGCGGGCGGGCAGCGCAGCGCGTCCATCGCCTGGTCCAGCTGGGAGTCGATGTCCCAGGCGCCCAGCGCGTCGATCTCCGTCTGAAGCCGCCCCATCTCCTCCATGAGCGCGTCGAAGTCCGCGTCGGGGTTGGCCATCTCCTCCGAGATCGTGTTGAAGCGGTCGAGCTTCGCGAACGTGTCCTTCGCGCCCAGCCGGACGTTCTCGAGGACGCTGAGCCGGTCGTCCAGCGTCGGCTCCTGCTCGAGGATGCCCACCGAGTAGCCGGGCGTCAGGCGCGCCTCGCCGTTGCTGGGCTGGTCGAGGCCCGCCATGATCTTGAGGATCGAGGACTTGCCGGCCCCGTTGGGGCCGACCATGCCGATCTTGGCGCCCGGCAGGAACGACATGCTGACGTCGTCCAGGATCACCTTGTCGCCGTGGGCCTTGCGGGCCTTGATCATTTGGTAGATGTACTCCGCCACGTCTCCCCATTCCCGGATCGCGCAGGTGGGCGGGCCCGGCTGTCCGGCCCGCCCGATGTCGCGTCCATGGTAGTGGAGAGCTCCCGCCCTCCGCCCGCGCGCCGGGGCCGGGAGGCGGGCGACACGCCCGGCCCCGCGCGTCCTTGACGAACGTCACATCCGCGCCGCCCTCCTGCGGCCGGGGGCGCGCGGTCGTGCGGACCGCGGGGCAACCGACCTCGACGAGGGCGCCGGAGGGAGTCGCCCGATGGACGGGGTGGCGCTGCGGCGAGGGATCGGCCATATACTCCAGACGTTGTTTCAGATCATGAACCACTGATTGCGCCGGACCGCACGGCCGGCCTCCGCCCTCGTCCCCCCGGGAAGGAGCAGACGACATGCCGTTTATTTCAGACTTTGTATCAGTGGTCGGAGCGCCGCTGCTCCGCGCGGACCGCGCCTCGTCGACGAACGACCTCCTCGTGGACCTCCTCCGCGATCCCCGGGTGCCCACGCCCCCGCTCACGACCCTCGTCGCCGACGCCCAGCTCGCCGGACGCGGACGGTTGGGGCGGTCCTGGGTGTCCCTGCCCGGGCGGTCCCTGACGGCCTCCACCGCGGTCCTGCTGCCCGGGACGCCCGGCCTGCGCGGCGCCGTCGCCTGGGCGCTGCTGTCCGCCGCCCTCTCCATGCGCGAGGCCGTCGCCGCGCGGCTCGATGCCACGCCCCACCGGGTCGGCGTCAAGTGGCCCAACGACGTCGTCGTCGACGGGGCCCGCAAGCTGGTCGGGATCCTCGGAGAGGTCGTCGACCAGGACGACGCCGGGATGCGGCTCGTCCTCGGCGTCGGCGCCAACGTCGCGATGACGGACGCCGAACGCCCCACGCCGGTGGCCACCGCGCTGTCCCTGGAGGGCGACGCGCAGGCGGCCCGCGATCCCCGCGCCGTCGCGGACCGGCTGCTCGACGCCTATCTGCTCGGACTGCGGCGCCGGGTCGAGGCCCTGGTCGCCCACGACGGCGACGCCCGGGCCGCCGGCCTCCTCGATGAGCTCGCCGCGCACTGCGTCACCCTGGGCTGTCCGGTCCTCCTCCGCTCACCCTCCGATCCGGGATCCGCGCCCCCCGCCACGGGCACCGCCCGGTCCCTGCTCCCCGACGGATCGCTGTCCGTCGAGCTCCCGGACGGCTCGCTGCGCACCGTCACCGCCGGCGACGTCGAGATGGTGTCCTCCCCCTGAGCATCCGCCCCCGTCCCCGCCGCCCGCTCCCCCGTCCCCCACGAACCGAGGCCACTTCATTGAGCACCGTCTCCAAGATCCTCATCAGCAACCGCGCCGAGATCGCTCTGCGCGTGATCCGCACGGCCACCGACCTGGGGCTGTCGACGGTCGCCGTCTACGCCGATCAGGACATCGACGCCCCCTTCGTGCGCGCGGCCACCGAGGCGTGGGCCCTGGGAGGGACCACCACCGAGGAGACCTACGGCAACGCCGCCCGCATCCTCGACGTGGCCCGACGCTCGGGCGCCGACACCCTCCACCCCGGCTACGGATTCCTCTCGGAGGACGCGGACTTCGCCCGCGCCGTCGCGGAGGCGGGGCTCACCTGGCTGGGCCCGTCGGGCGACGTCATCGAGGCCCTCGGCGACAAGATCAGCGCCCGCCGGGTCGCCGAGTCCGCGGGCGTCCAGCCGGTCCCCGGCGTCTCGGATCCCCTGACGTCGCGCGCCGAGGTCGAGGACTTCATCGCCGCGCACGGCTACCCCGTGGTCCTCAAACGGGCCGACGGCGGCGGCGGCCGCGGCATCACCGTCTTGTCCGGCCCCGCCGACCTCGACCTCTTCTTCGCCCGCCACAGCGACGACGCGGCCCTGGGGGCGCACTTCATCGAGCGTTTCATCGAGGTGGCGCGCCACGTCGAGACCCAGTGCGCCCGCGACGCCCGGGGGGCATTCCGCGTCGTCTCCACCCGCGACTGCTCGGTCCAGCGCCGCAACCAGAAGCTCATCGAGGAGGCGCCCGCCCCGTTCCTGCCCGACGGCGTCGACGAGCGGCTCATCGACTGGTCGCGCCGCCTCTTCGACCACGTCGGCTATGTCGGCGTCGGCACCTGCGAGTTCCTCCTCGAGCCCGACGGGCACCTGTGGTTCCTGGAGGTCAACCCCCGTCTCCAGGTCGAGCACCCCGTCTCGGAGGAGGTCGCCGGGATCGACCTGGTCGAGGAGCAGATCCGCATCGCCCAGGGACAGCCGCTCTCCCCCGCGCCCGCCCCGCGGGGGCACGCGTTCGAATTCCGCATCACCAGCGAGGATCCCGCCGACGACCTCATCCCGACAGCGGGCCGCGCGACGCGCATCGACTGGCCGACCGGCCCCGGCATCCGCCTGGAGCCGGGCCTGTCCGAAGGGGACGAGGTCCAGACGGCCTTCGACTCGATGCTCGCCAAGATCGTGGTGACGGGCGCGACGCGCGAGCAGGCGCTCGCGCGATCGCGTCGCGCGCTGGCCGAGCTGTCGCTCGTCGGGATGGCCACTCCGGTCCCCGTCTACCGGGACATCCTCACCGACCCCGCCTTCACCGGCCAGGGCGGGGACGGCTTCACCGTGTCCACGCGCTGGCTGGAGACCGCGTTCCTGCCCGCCCATGACTACGACGACGCGGGCGAGGGGGCGACAGCCCCCGCGCCCCCCCCCCGGGGGGCGGCCCCCCCCCGCCCCGCCGACCCCAACGAGCGCGACGGCCGCAG
>JAFAAX010000081.1 GCA_023426345.1 Actinomycetes bacterium | reverse complement strand
GGGCGACCGCGTGGTCGACCCGACGCCCCCGCCTCCAGGCCACGACGTCGCCCGGGCGCACGTCGCGCAACGCGCGCGCCGCCGCCCGGCGGCCCTCCTCGACCCGCGCGTGCGCCTGGCCCTTCTGGAGCGCGGCCAGCTCGTCGCGCCACGCGAAGTACTCCCGCGCGTCCCCCCGCTCGCAGGAGACCCGGCCTTCGAGGTCCGTCATCTCGCGTCGGCGCTCGCGGGCGCGCCGCGCGAGCCCGACGACCGCCCCATCGGCCTGGAACTGGGCGAAGGAGGTCTCCAGGACGTCGCGCGTGGCCTCGCGGCTGGACTGGGTGAGCAGGTTGACGACCATGTTGTAGGTCGGGTGGAAGGCGCTGACCAGCGGATAGGTGCGCCGCGACGCCAGCGCGGAGACCTCCTCCGGGGCGGTGGCCCCCCGGTGCAGCACCACGGCGTGGCCCTCCGAGTCGATGCCGCGCCGCCCGGCGCGCCCCGACAGCTGCGTGTACTCGCCGGCGCTCAGCTGGACGTGGGCCGCGCCGTTCCACTTGGTGAGCGACTCGATGACCACGGTGCGGGCGGGCATGTTGATGCCCAGCGCAAGCGTCTCGGTGGCGTAGACGACCTTGACGAGGCCGCGGGCGAACAGGCGTTCGACCGTCTCCTTCATGATCGGCAGGAGGCCCGCATGGTGGGCCGCGATCCCCCGCTCGAGAGCGTCCGCCCACCGGGACACGCCGAGCACGGCGTGATCCTCGACCGGGATCGTCGCCACCGCCTCCTCGACGACGGCGCGGATCCGGTCCGCCTCGGGGCGCGAGGTCAGCGTGATCCCCGCGGACACGACGGCCGACACCGCGTCGTCGCAGCCCGCCCGGGAGAAGATGAAGACGATCGTCGGCAGGAGGCGGGCGCGGTCCAGGGCGATGAGCGCCTGGGGGCGCGACTCGCGCCGGCCCCGCGGCGGGGACGTGTCGCGGCGCCCCCGGGATCCCCTCGATCTCCGCCCCGGATCGCGCGCCGGACGCTCGACGGCGGCGACGAGCTCCGGATTGAGGCGGAGCGCGCCCCGTGAGGAGGGCGCGTAGAGGTCGTAGAGGACGCCGCCGACCATCATGTGCTGGTAGAGCGGCACGGGGCGCCGCTCGGAGACGACGATCCGGCAGGACCCGCGCACGGCCCGCATCCACGCGCCGAACTCCTCCGCGTTCGACACCGTCGCCGACAAGGCGACGATGCGCACGTGGGCCGGCAGGTGGATGATGACCTCCTCCCACACGGGGCCGCGGAACCGGTCGGCCAGGTAGTGGACCTCGTCGAGGACCACGTGCGAGAGCGCCGAGAGGTCGGCCCCCGCGTAGATCATGTTGCGCAGGACCTCGGTGGTCATCACGACCACCGGCGCCCCGGCGTTGACGGAGACGTCGCCGGTGAGCAGGCCGACGTTGGCCTCCCCGAACCTGCGGCGCAGGTCGGCGTACTTCTGGTTCGACAGCGCCTTGATGGGCGTCGTGTAGAAGGCCCGCCGGCCGCGCGCCACCGCCAGATCGCAGGCGAACTCGCCGACGACCGTCTTGCCGGCTCCCGTGGGGGCCGCGACCAGCACGGACTCACCGCCCTCGACGCCCTCCATCGCCTCCGACTGGAAGTCGTCGGGCGTGAAGCCCAGCGTGTCCGCGAACGCGCGGCGATGCGAGGACTCGAACGACTGGTGGCGGCGGAACGCCTCGAAGCGCTCGGCGGCGCTCATGTCCTCCTCGACCTCGGCGGCGCCGCGCGGACGGCGGGGCGTCGCGGAGGACGCCGGGGACGCCGTCCGGTCGGCGCCGTCCCGGCGCTCGCGGACGCGGCGGCGGCGCGGCGTCATCGGTCCCCCTCCCACACGTCCAACGCGGCCCGCGCCCGCTCGGCCATCGACCAGGCGAACGCCGGCGGATCGACGGACACCAGGTGCGCCGCGACATCGATGAGTAGCGCCTCCACCCAGTCCCGGTCCCAGACGCGGATCTCCAGGGTGAATCGGCCGCCCTCGTCCTCGACGAGGCGCCCGGGGACCTCCTCCGCCACCCAGCGGGCCGCGTCCGTCAGCGTGAGGCGGACCGTCGGCAGGCCGGCGTCCCCGTCGCGCCCCGCCGGGGGCCTCGGCCGCGCGAGGGGGCGGTCGAGCACGCGGAGGTCCGCCATCTGCGCGAGCCGGAAGCTGCGCTCCCCCTGCGCGCGATGGCACCATCCGCGCAGCACCCACCCGTCGGCGCCGCGCCGCAGATCCCACGGGTCCACCTCGCGCCGGGCGGACCGGCCGTCGGCCGTCGTGTAGTCGAATCCGACGCGCCGCCCGTCGCGCAGCGCGCGGTTGAGCAGGTCCACCCGCCCGTCGTGCCCGGGCGCGCCCGAGACGAGGACCTCCTCGCCCATCCCGTCCGCGCCCGGGGACAGGGCGGCCACCGCCATCGCCGTGCGGGGCAGTCGCGCCCGGAGGTCGTCGTCGAGGACGGGGGCGATCGCCTGCAGGCCGATGAGCACCGCCGTGGCCTCCGACGGCGTGAGGCGAGGCGGCAGTCCGACGCCGGCCACCGGGCGGACGGCCAGCCGGTCCTCCCGCTCGAGGAGGTCCCAGTCGATCTCGAAGGAGTCTCCGGGCATCGAGTCGTGGACGGCCCCCACCAGGGCGATGTCGCGGAGCAACTGGTCGCGGCTGCGCCCGAAGTGCTCGGCCACATGGTCGACGGGGGCGCCCGGGTGCTGGGCGATCCAGCCGACCAGGGAGAGCAGCCGCGCCACGGCGACCTCGGCGCGCTCAGGCATGGGCCCTCCTCCCCGCCGCCGGAGCGGTCCCGCCGGCCCACGCGGCGGCCGCCGCCAGCCGGGCGAGCACCGCCCGCCGCAGATCCGCGGGCTCCCGCACGATCGCGTCCTGGGCGTCGGCGAGGACGCGCGAGATCCACTCGCCGGTGTCGTCCGGTTGACCGCGGAGGACCTCCCAGCCGGCGGGGAGAGCGCCCTCGTCTGCGCCGGCGTCCGCGTGGAGGCGCACATGCGGGGCGGCTCCGACGCGGGCCCACAGGACCGGCGCGACGACCAGGGCGTCGAACGGATCGCCCGGGTCCCCCACCGGCGCGCGGGCGTCCCCGGGCTCCCCGAGGGTCTCGATGTCCCCGCGGATCCGGGACAGCCGGTACATGCGCGGCGCCTCGCGATCCAGGTCCCAGCCGTGCAGATAGAGGCCCGATCCGCGCAGCACGAGGCGCCACGGCTCGACGGCCCGCTCCCGCGTGCCCGACCCCGCGGCGTAGGTGAAGGAGACGGTGCGGCGCTCCCGGATGGCGTCGAGCACGTCGACGACCCGCTGGGACCCGTCCAGTCCGAGGGCCACCGGCATCAGCGGCGCCCCCGGGGCGTCCCCGCTGCGGGCCGCCAGCTTGGAGCGCAGCATCTGCGTGCGGGCCGGCGGGACGGAGGACCAGGCGGAGACCGCCAGGTCGATGAGGGCGAGATCCGTGGCGTCGAGCTCCTCCTCCGCGCGCGGGAACGAGCCGGCGCCGACGCGGTAGCGCTCGCCGTCGACGCCGGCGTCGATCTCCAGAACCACCCCGGCCTCCCGCAGCGCGTCCTTGTCGCGTTGGAAGGCCGACTCGAACGCCGAGGGGCTCATCGTCGAATAGCCGGCCGAGGCGCGCACCTGGTCCTTGGTCCGCCCCCGCGGCGCAGTCAGCAGGTCGAAGAACAGATTGAGGACGCGCAGATTGGTCGGGACCTCGGCACTCACTCCCCCAGCCTACGGCCCCGCGGGCCGTTCCCGCTCCTCCCGCCGCGTCACAGCCGCGAGGCGGTGAGCTGCGTGACGATGATGCCGCGCGCCCCGGACCGGTGGAGGCGGTCCATGACGGGGTTGACCTCATCGGCGTGGACCATCGCGCGCACCGCCACCCACTCGGAGTCCACGAGTGGGCTGATGGTCGGCGAGTCGAATCCGGGGGTGATCCGGATCGTCTCCTCCAGGTCCGCCTGGCGGACGTTGTAGTCCATGAGGACGTAGGAGCGGGCGACGCGCACCCCCTCCAGGCGGCGGTCGAGGGTGGCCAGGCGCGGGTCGTCGCGGAACTCGTCGCGCGTGATGAGGATCGCTTCTGAACGCAAGAGGGGCTCACCGAAGACGCTGAGGCCCGCCGTCGCCAGCGTCGTCCCGGTCTCCACGACGTCCGCGATGAGATCCGCCACGCCCAGGCGCACGGAGGACTCGACGGCGCCGTCCAGGTGGACGACCTCCGCCTGGATGCCGCGGTCCGCCAGATACGTGCGCACCAGATGGTCGTAGGAGGCGGCGACCCGGCGCCCCGCGATCTCCTCGACGGACGTCAGGGTCCCCGTCGGCGCCGCGAAGCGGAACGTCGACCGCGCGAAACCGAGCGCGCGATACTCCACAGCGTCCGTGCCCGAGTCGAGCAGCAGGTCGCGGCCGGTGATGCCGACCTGGATCTGCCCGCGTCCGACGTACACCGCGATGTCGCGGGGGCGCAGGAAGAACAGCTCGACCTCGTTCTCGGGATCGGTGAGGACCAGTTCGCGCCCGCGTCGGGCCGTGCGGTAGCCGGCCTCGGCGAGCAGCGAGACGGCGGGCTCGGACAGGGACCCCTTGTTCGGAACGGCGATGCGCAGCACGGCGGGCCTCACAGGTGCGCGTAGACGTCGTCGAGGGTGAGGCCCTTGGCGATCATCATCACCTGCGCGTGGTAGAGCAGCTGGGAGATCTCCATCGCGCAGTCGTCGAGAGACTCGTACTCGGCGGCCATCCAGACCTCGGCGGCTTCCTCGACGACCTTCTTCCCGATGGCGTGGATCCCCCGATCCAGCTCCGCGACCGTCCCGGATCCCTCCGGGCGCGTCCGGGCCTTCTCGCTGAGCTCACTGAACAGTGCGTCGAAAGTGGTCACGGCGTCAGGGTAGCGGCACGGCGTCGTTGGTGACGGCGGCGTCCACGTCGGGGGCGGCGGACAGCAGCCCCGGGACGCCCTGGAGGAACGCCCCCATGTCCGCCCACCGCTGGAGGTCCTGCTCGCCCGTGACGGCGTCGGCGGAGGCTCCCGCGCTGTCCGTCGCGCCGGTGAACAGCAGGATCGTGGCGTCCAGCACCGCCCGCGCGCCCGTCAGCGCCGCTTCCCCGGACAGCGAGTCGTCGAAGTCACGCGTGACGTCCACCGCATGGCCGGGATCCCCGACGACGCTGCGGATGCCGGCGACGGTGCCCGCCACCACGGCGCGGGCCTGCTGAGGGTGCGCGTCGAGCCAGGCGCGCGTCGTGATGAGCGAGGCGCCGACCAGCGGCATCGTCGCGCCCGCCGGGCTCACGGTGCGCACCGGCGTGCCCGCCTGCTGGAACTGGACGAGCTCGTTGTTGGTGAAGCCCACGACGGCGTCGACCTGGCCGGAGGCCAGCGCGGCCTGCTGCGTGTAGCCGATGGACACGACCTGCACGTCGTCGGCGGTCATCGAGGCGCTCGCGAGCGTGGCCAGAAGCCCGTACCAGGAGGACCCGTACTCGCCCGGCACGCCGATCCGGCGCCCGCGGAGGTCCTCGACGCTGCGGATCGGCGAGTCGTCCGCGACGATGACGGTCACCGGATAGGTCCGGTAGTAGGCGCCGATCGAGACGAGGTCCAGCCCCTGGTCGCGCGCGGGAAGCACCTCGTCCCCCGATGCCACCACCACGTCCTCCTCGCCGGCCGCCAGCGCCGTGAACAGCCCCTCGTCGCTGCCGTGGTGCCGGATCGTCGCGTCGAGGCCCTGCTGGGCGTACAGGCCGTCCTCGTCGGCGACGTAGACGGGTGAGAACTGGACGTTCGGGATGTAGGTCAGCCCGATCGTCACCGGTTCGCCCCCTCCCGACGAGGGCGTCCCGGACTGCCCGGACGCCTGACCGTCGGGGCCCGTCGCGGCCGTGCAGCCGGCGAGGGCCAGCGCCAGGGCCGCAGCCGGGGCGATGAGGAGTCGGCGGGTGTTCCTGTGTCGTCCCATGAAGGGGCCTCCTGTTCAGTCCAACTGGCCGGCGCGGCGCCGGCCCTTCTCGATGCGGTAGATCACGCTGTAGGCGCCCATCGCGAGCAGGCACAGCACGCCGATGGTGACGAACATGCCGGGGGTGTCGAGGTTCTGGCGCTGCTGGCCCAGGACTCCGCCCAGGCCGCTCCCGCCCATCACCATCTCGCCGACGACAGCGCCCGTCACCGACAGGGTGAAGCCGTTGCGCAGGCCCGCCAGGATCGACGGGGCCGCCAGCGGCAGCTCGATGTCGCGCGCCATCACCCATCCCGACGCGCCGTCCAGCGCCGCGGCCGCCAGGACGTCGCGGTCCAGGTGGCGCAGTCCGAGGACGCTGGACACGAGGATCGGGAAGAAGACCATGAGGGCGCACAGCGCGACGATGGGCGCCAGGCCGTAGCCCACCCACAAGACGAGCAGCGGGGCCAGCGCGATCGCGGGGATCGCCTGGGTGGCGCCGAGGAAGGGCTCGACGGCGGCCTGGAAGACGCGCGAGTGGGCGATGGCGTAGCTCATCGGCAGCGCCACGGCGGCGCCGGCCAGGGATCCGAGCAAGGCCTCCAGCGCGGTGACGCCGATCCGCTGCCACGTGGAGGCCTGGGAGAGCAGGTCGACGGCGCGGCGGGCCACGGCCACCGGCCCCGGGAAGCGCCAGGCCTCCACCCCCGTCCACGCGGTGCCGGCCCACCACAGGGCGACCAGGACGATCAGCAGCATGACGGGCGCGACGACGGTGATGGCGCCGCTCGGGCGGGATCCGCGTCCCACGTGTTCCTCCGCGTCCCGGGGGACTCACGGCGCACGGCGACAGCGGACGACGCCGCGCCGTTGCTCCTCCCATCCGGACTTTCACCGTCGGCGCCGGAATTCCACCGGCTCAGCCGTCCCAGAAGGGGCGGGTCGCGGACTGTCACCGCCGGTTCGGACTTTCACCGACCCCGGAGCATGGGGCCATTGTGCCACGCGGGGCGGCCGTCCGCGTCCTCGTCTCCGTCAGTGGCAGTGGCGCGCGGCGAGGGCGCGCAGGGCCTCGACCTCGGCGGCCGCGTCCTCGGCGCGGAACACGGCCGATCCCGCGACGAAGTTGTCCGCGCCGGCCTCCGCGGCGCGCTCGATGGTCTCGCGCGACACGCCGCCGTCGACCTGGACGGAGATCGCCAGTCCGGACGCGCTGATCGCCGCGCGCGTCCGCCGGATCTTCCCGAGCATCGCATCGAGGAACCGCTGCCCCCCGAAGCCCGGCTCGACGGTCATCACGAGGATCATGTCGAACTCGCCGAGCAGGTCGACGTAGGGGGCGATGTCGGTGGCCGGGCGCAGGCCCAGGCCCGCCCGGGCGCCGAGCCGGCGGATCTCGCGGGCCAGCCGCACGGGGGCCGCGGCGGCCTCGGCGTGGAACGTCACGGAGGCGCATCCGACTTCCGCGTAGGCCGGGGCCCAGCGGTCCGGGTCCTCGATCATCAGGTGGGCGTCGACCGGCAGGATGCCGGTCCTCACGCAGGCCTCGACGACCGGCAGCCCCCACGTGAGGTTGGGCACGAAGTGGTTGTCCATGACGTCGACGTGGGCGACGTCCGCGGCGTCGATGAGGCGGAGCTGTCCGCGCAGGTCGGCGATGTCGGAGTTGAGGATCGACGGCGAGATCGTGGGTGTCATGCGTCCAGCGTATCGGCCCCGGTGCGCCGCAGGAGCGCGACGAACATGAGGTCCGTGCCCGCGCGGTGGCCCCAGAGCTGGAGGGTGCGGCCCGGCGCCGTGCGGCCCCGGCGCCCGATGACCAGGCCCGCCCCGTCGGGCACGTCCAGGGGGCCGGCGGCCGCGGACTGGGCGAGGGCGACCGCGTCGAGCAGCTCGACGTCTGCGCCGGCGAGCAGGCGCTCCACCTGGTCGCGGGTCTCCCGACGGTGCGGGGAGCACGTCACATAGGCGAGGACGCCGCCGGGGCGCAGCAGCGCCACGGCGCGGTCGAGCAGCGCGGACTGGAGCGCGGCGAGGTCCTCGAGGTCGGACTCCTGGCGGCGCCACCGCGACTCGGGGCGCCGGCGCAGCGATCCCATGCCCGTGCAGGGGGCGTCGACGAGGATCCGGTCGAAGGATCCCTCCCGCCACGGGGTGCGCGGACCGCCGAACGTGCGCCCGTCCCCGGAGACGACGTCCACGGTGCCGGCCGGCAGGGCGCGCACCGCCCGTTCGACCAGGCGCGCGCGGTGGGCGTGGACCTCGTTGGCGACCAGATGCGCCCCGCGCTCCACCGCCAGGCACCCGAGGAGGGCCGCCTTGCCGCCCGGGCCGGCGCACAGGTCGAGCCAGAGGCTGTCGGGCGCGTCCGCGCCGGGGGCCCGCGGGGCGACGGGGGCG
>JAFAAX010000045.1 GCA_023426345.1 Actinomycetes bacterium | reverse complement strand
GTCTGACGGAAGATGACGCCGCGCTCAAGGCAGGCGGCCAGGTCGCGGGGACGATACACGCGGATCACGGGGCCGAGGTAGACGCTCACTGGAGGACTCCCAGCGCGCGGGCCAGGCCGAGGGTCTCCGGGCTCAACGGCTCGCCCTCGTCCTCGATGAGCAGGTGGCGGAGGGACACGGGCCGCGACGCTCCATCGGTCAGCGTGGACCGGTCGGCGTCGCAGGCCGTGCGGATCTGCCTGTCCCTCCACTCCCAGCGGCCACGCCGGGGCAGGAGGGGCAGGTTCTCGGAAAGCGGGATCTCGGGCGCGTGCCAGATGTCGACACGCGGGGCTGGAGCGGTAGGCTGATGCATGACGAGGACCTCCAATGTCCTGGTCTGGCCCGCAGGTGTTGGTAGCACCGTGCGGGCGTTTGTCTTATGTGTGTCCTCCACGTGGCCACTTCGGGGAGGCCGTCGTCTACTACGTGCTCATCGCCCTGTGCGGCGGGCTGCTCGTCGCCATCCTCGCCGCGGTCTTCGGCGTCACCGACGTCCCGGCGGGCGCGATCGACCAGGTCATCGGCTGGGTCGTGCCCGTGGGCGCGGCCGGTGCGGTGCTGGTGTGCGCGTGGCTGGTCGAACGCAAGAAGTCCGTGGTCGAGAACATGGCTCCCGTGCTCACGGCCGTCTTCACCCCTTTGCTGACGGCGGTGCTGCTCGCGTTCCTCGTCGTCGCCGGCCTGACCGGCGGCCCGGTCGGCATGGACCGGGACACGCTGGTCATCATCGACGGAGTCCTGGTGGCCGTCGCCGCGATCGTGCTGTTCACGGTGTCCGCGCGCCCCTCCCGCGAACGCCGTGTCCGGGCGCTCGACTGGATGCAATTGGTCCTGGTCGCCGCGGCGATCCTCGTCGACCTCGTCATGCTGTGGGCGATGGCGGGGCGCCTGCTCACCTGGGGCGCCACGCCGAACAAGATCGCGGGGCTCGGGTGCAACCTGCTGCTGCTCGCCCACCTGACCGGCTCCGCCTGGCAGTACGGGCGCCTGTGCGCCGGGAGGGCCTCGGCCCGCGGGCTCGAGCGCTGGCAGAGTCTGGCGCTTCCGGCATTCGGCGTGTGGGCCCTGGTGGTCGCGCTCGCGTTCCCGCCCGCGTTCGGGTGGGCGTGAGGGCGCCGACGAGGGCGGCCCCGGTCACGAGGGCGGCCCGCATGGAGTCGTCCAGGCCTTTGGGTCCGTGTGGGGGACTATCGCATCCTCTACACGGTCGAGGACGATGTCCTCCTGATCGTCGTCGTCACTCTGGGAAATCGGCAAAGCGTCTATCGCTGAGGGGCCGGGCGCCCGGACTCGGCCAGCGCCCTCATGACGCCCCCGACGAACGAGTCGCCCAGCCCGATCGTCGTCGGAGCGGCCGTCCGCACGTCGAAGCTCGGCGCGATGAGGACGCCCGACCGCTGGACGGCGGGGGCGGCGGCCAGAGCGCATCCGATCGGGTCCCGCGGACCCGCGGTCACGCGGGCGAGGTCCGCCACGGTCATCGAGTCCCCGACGGCGAACCGCGTCCCCGCCATCGCGCACCCCTGCTCGGCGGCCGCCCGGAGGTGCGCGGCGTCCGCACCGGCGACGGCCGCGAAACGCGCGGTGTGCACGACGACGGTCGCCGAGCCGATGAGGCCGCAGAGATCCCGCATCATCGCCGCCACGGACTCCGCGTCCTCAAGATCGACGTCACGACCGAGGTACTCCTGCGCTTCGTCCTCGTTCATCGAGTGAACGGCCGCGAGGCACGGCATCGCCTCCAGGATGACCGCCCTCAGGCGGGGATCGTGGAATCCCGCGTCCTCGTAGACGACCGGGGTCCCCGCGGGCAGCGCGCCCATCATCTCCCGCAACTCGTTCAACCGATCCTCCAGCAGAGAAGCGCTCTTCATCGTGTTGAAGCCGGAGATGAGGAACGCGCTCGCCTGAGCGAGCTCCGCACGGAGATCCGGGCTGAGCCGCATCAACTCGTTCGGTTCGTCGTTGACCAGGATCACCCGGTTCGGCCGGCGCGAACGCACCTCCGCGCCATCGACGAGCCGCACGCCCGCACCCTCCGGATACTGCACGATGACGTGCGGATCGACCGAGTCGCGCTGGGCACTGGACACGGCAGACACCTCGCGCGGGAGGAGCCGGCGGACCTCCTCCGAGGTGGACGTCAAGTGGACCGTCGAGGAGAACCCGGTCCTCGCCAGGCAGATCGCCGCCCTGACGGGCGTTCCCCCCAACGTCACGGTGTGACGGAAGCCCGCCGAGAAGGCGAGGAGCTCCTCCCGATCCGCGACGTACCGCTCGCCTCCGCTGCCGTGCGCGATGAAGCGCACCAGGGCGACCAGCGCGTCGCGCCGGGTGGTGAGCGACTCTCCGTGCTCGAGGTCCGCCGAGGAGACGCCCCACGAGTCCACCAACCCCTGCACGATGGTCGGCTCCCACCAGAGCTCGTGGTCCACCGTGCCACCCAGTCCCAGCACGAGGTGCCTGCCCATGCCCATATCCGTGTCAGATCCTCGCGACGCCGGCGTTCAGTACAGCTCCGCCTTGCCGGCCGCTCCGAACAAGTCGATCTTCTGCCCGGCGCATTCGCGCAGCGACTCCTCGCAGGCGGGCTCGATCATGTTCGGCTCCCGGAGGCCCTGGTCCCGGAGGACCTCGCGCATGCGGCGGAAATAGGCCGCCTTGATGTCGGACGAGATGTTGATCTTGTTGATGCCCGTCCGCGCCGCCACGCCGATCTCGGTGTCGGGATTGTTCGATCCGCCGTGGAGCACCAGGGGGATCCCCACGCGCGCCTTAATCTCCTTGAGCAGATCGAGCCTGAGCTCGGGCTGCAGGTCACTGGGGTACAGCCCGTGCCGGGTCCCGATCGCGACGGCGAGTGAGTCGACACCGGTCTCCTCGACGAATCGGACCGCATCCTCGGGATCGGTGTACACGATGTCGTCCGTTCCGGCCTCCGCGAACCCGTCCGTCTTGCCGATCGTGCCGAGCTCCCCCTCCACGGACAGCCCCACGGCGTGCGCGGCCTCGACGACCCGGCGGGTCTCAGCCACGTTGACCTCCCACGGATCCAGCGACCGATCGATCATCACCGACGTGAATCCCGACTGGATGGCGAGCAGGACCTGCTCGTAGGTCGCCCCGTGATCGAGGTGGATCGCCGTGGGGACCGGGGAACGGTGCGCCTTCTGGATGATCGCGGGAAGCATGTCCACGCCGATGTGCCGGAGCTCATCGGGGTGGATCGCGACGATGTGGGGCGCTCTCCTCTCCTCGCAGATCTCGAACACCGCGTTGAGCATCGAGAAGCTGGAGATGTTGAACGCGGGGACCGCGAATCCGTTCTCGTCGGCGACCTTCAGGAGCTCTGAACCCGTAGTAAGCATCGGGCGTGCCTTTCTCTGGTGGGGGGTCGTCAAGATCAGCTCTTGACGGATCCAGCGGTCATGCCTCCGATGAAGTACCGCTGGAAGAATATGAACAGGATGACGACCGGAATCGAGCCGAGAACAGACATCGCCATCATCTGGCTCCAGTCATACGAATGCTGTCCCATCAGCAGTTGGATGCCGATCGGGACCGTCCTCATGTTGTTCGTCTTGGTCAGTGTGAGGGCGAACAGATACTCGTTCCAGGCGATCATGAACGTGTACAGGGCCACGGACACGATCCCCGGGATGGAGATCGGGACGAGGATCCTCCACAGCGCGCCGAACGAGCTGGTGCCGTCCATGTTCGCCGCCTCGTCGAGTTCCCGCGGCAGCGTGTTGAAGTACCCCGTCAACATGATGATCGCGTAGGGCAGCGTCAGCACCATGTAGGTGAGGATCAGGCCCGGGTAGGTGTTGTAGAGCTTCAGTTTGACCATCAGGCCGAAGAACGGGATGAGCAGGGTGATCGGGGGCACCGCCTGCATCGAGATGATGACGACGTTGATCGCGCGCTTTCCGGGGAACTCGTAACGGCTGAAGGCGAATGCCGCCAGGATCGCGACGACCACGGTCAGCAGCGTGACCGATCCGGCGACCAGGTAGCTGTTGAGGAAGAACCGCATCTTCTCAGGGTCGTGCAGGATCTCCGAGTAGGCGCCGATCGTGGGCGAGGAGAAGACCGCGGGCGGACTGGCGAAGATCTTGGAATTCGGCTTGAACGAGGAGAGGACCATCCACAGGATGGGGAGCACCGCGAACGCGGCGCCGAGGACGAGACCGGTCAGGACGCCGATCTTCACGACGATGTCGTGCCGCCTCTTCGAAGAGCTCATGGTCAATCGCCCGCCTTCTGGGTCCGCACGTATCCGATCGCGAGGATCATCGACAAGAGCAGCGTGATCACTGCGGATGCCGAAGCCGCCGAGAAGTCGTACTGCGCGAACGCCAACTTGTACGTGAACGTCGACAACATCTCCGTGCGGTTGAGGGGGCCTCCGCCGGTGGTCATCCAGATGAGCGCGAACTGCTGGGAGGTCCAGATCAGGTCGAGCATCGCCATCGACACGATGATGGGGCGCAGCTGCGGGAGCGTGATGTGCCAGAACACGCGCACCGCTCCTGCTCCGTCGACCTCCGCCGCCTCGTAGAGGTCCCGGGGGATGCCCTGGAGACCTGCGAGCAGGCTGATCATGAAGAACGGGTAGCCCGCCCAGATGTTGATGAGGATGACGGCCGCGAGCGCGATCGAGGGATTGGAGAGCCATTCGACGCGGCCCCGCGTGAGGCCCAGGGTCTGCAGGAGGTAATTGACGATGCCGTTCGGATCGAGCAGGAGCCTCCAGAGGATGGCGATGATGGCCACGGTGAGCAGCCACGGCAGGACGAAGAGGGTCCGGAAGACCGTCCTCGTCACCCGGGAGACATGCTCGGAGTTGAGGAGCATCGAGAACGCGAGCCCCAGGACCATATGGGCGATGACGCTCGCCGCGGTGAAGATCGCCGTGTTCTTGAGAGCGATCCAGAACTTGCCGCCCGTCAGGATGCCGACGTAGTTCTCCAGTCCCACGAACGCCGAGTGCTTGGAGGTGACCGCTCCCTCCATGAGGGAGTAGGAGATCACCATGACGATCGGGACGACCAAGAGGATCGTCATGACGACGACGGTCGGGCTGAGGTAGGCATAGGGGACGAGCCGTCCCCGAGCGGATCGCCTCCGCCTCCCCCGCGAGAGGGCAGGAGACGCGGGTGCCGCAGAAGGGCTGATGGTGCTCATGAGGGATCTCCCTTGCCCGCGGGGGCAAGGCGATCGCGCACCCCGCCCCCGCGGTTCATCGCTTCGACGCCGCCGGCCTCAGAACTCGCCCTGCCAGGTCTCCTGGACCGAGGACAGCATCGTGTCGACGTCCACGTCCCCGTTGAGATAGCCCTGGAACTGCTCGTCGAACTCGCGCATCAGGGTCTCCGACACGGGCAGCCCGACGAACTCGTTCGCGGGAGTCGCCGCGTTCCAGATCTCGAAGGCGTCCTTGTAGATCTGGTTCTCGTCCACGAACTCCGGCTTCGCCTCCGTGTTGCCGGGGAACGCCATCGCATCGTTGCTGAGTTCGGCATTGACGTCGGTCGACAGCAGGAACTCGACGAGCTTCCACGCCTCTTCCGGATGCTCTGTGTTCGCCGAGATCCCGATGCCCCAGGAGGCGTAGGGCAAACCGCGGCTGCCCGTGTACCCGTCCTCCGCCGGCACCGCCGAGATCTGGAAGTGGAGATCCGGATTCGCCTCCTGGATTGTCGTGATGTGGGCGAGCGAGTCGATCATCATGCCGACGCGGCCGTTGGTGAAGTTCTCGACCTTGTCCTGCTCCTTCATGGTGAAGGCGCCCTCGGCGATGTCCCCGTCGTCCCACATGCCCTTGATGAACTCGACCGCGCTCTTGACGTCGGCGTTGTCGACGTCGGGCTGACCGTCGGAGGTGAGCATCGAACCGCCCGAGGCCCACACCCACGACATCACATCGTTCTGGATCCCGTTCGGCGCCTCTTGCGAGAGCGGTAGGATCCAGCCGCTCACGTTGTCGCCCGTCGCCGAGATCTTGTGGGCCGCATCCGCGAACTCGCTGCGGGTGGTCGGCACCGCGTCGACTCCGGCGGCATCCATGAGGTCGGTGTTCGTGAACATCGGATAGATGAAGTTCACCAGCGGGATCATGTAGGTCGAGCCGCCGATCTTCACCTGACTGGCCAGCTGGGACTCGTCGTAGGAATGGTCCGACATCACCGTCGAGAGGTCCTGGATCGCCCCCTGCTTGGCGAAGTCGGAGACCCAAGCGCCGTCCAGGCCCACGACATCGGACATCGTTCCGGCCGCTGCGCCTGCGACCAGCTGCTCCTTGGTGTCCGAGTAGGGACCGGAGAGGAGCTTCACCGTGATGCCGGGATTCTGCTGCTCGAACTTGTCCATCAGTCCCCG
Source organism: Actinomycetes bacterium (assembly GCA_023426345.1). Taxonomy (GTDB): domain Bacteria; phylum Actinomycetota; class Actinomycetes; order Actinomycetales; family Actinomycetaceae; genus Pauljensenia. The sequence goes on along the minus strand of JAFAAX010000045.1, from coordinate 4,894 downwards.
GAGCGCCCCATCCGGGAGTTCCGGCTCCCACCACTGAGCCAGTTCGATCGTGACATCGCCCGAGGCGTCTCCGGAGGCGCCACTCTGCGCGGAGCCTCCCCCACATCCGGCGAGCGCGAGTGCTGCGGTCGCCGAGATGGCGGCCACTGTCAGTCCTCTTCCATGGTTTCGCATCTGTCCTCCAACATCTTCATTGACGTGCATCATTCTGCGGCTAGTTGCCGTCTTGTGCTGCCAAACGTCAAGATAGCGCCGAGGTCGCGAAGAGACCAGCGAAACCGTGTCTCGATTAGGTAACGAACCGCACATTCATGCAACAACCTGCGGCAACTCGATACGATGGGCGCGTGGTTGACACTTCGCCCCGACTCCCCGCCGGCCGCAAGGCTCAGATCGCCGCGTCCGTCACCGAGCTCGGGCAGGTGACCGTCACCGAGCTGGCCGACCGGTTCGACGTCTCCGTGGACACGATCCGCCGGGATCTCGACCAGCTCGACACCGACGGACTGGTGATCCGCACACGTGGCGGTGCGATGTCCCTGTCGGCGGTCCCCTGGCACGACACAGGGCTCGACGACCGCAAACGCCTGCGCCCCGCGGAGAAGGAGATCATCGGCGAGCTGACGGCGTCCCTGGTCCCCGACGGCGCCGTCCTGTTCGTCAATGCCGGCACGACCACTCTGGCCGTCGTCCGCCATCTCTCCCGCAAGAGAGAGCTCATCATCGCCACGAACAACCTGCGGCTCCCCCTGGAGATCTCCCCCGACTGCTGCCGCGACCTGTACATCTTCGGCGGGCAGGTCCGGCTTTCAGGATCCGTGACCGTCGGTCCCGTCACGTTCGCCAATCCACTGACAGGCGCCGACATGGACATCCGAGTGGATCTGGCCGTCCTAGCCGTCGGAGCCGTCGACGCGGAGGCGGGGTTCTCCACCTCCAATCTCAACGAGGCGGCGATGATCGCCCAGATGGCCCGGCGCGCGAAGAAGGTGGCCATCCTGGCCGACTCCACGAAGTTCGGCAAGCGCCTCTTCGCGACCATCGGCCCCCTCTCAATGGCGGACTATCTGGTCACCGACACGGCGCCGGACGGCGACTTCGCCGGCGCCCTCGGCCAGGCCCATGTGGAGGTCCTCCACCCCTCGGCGTCCTCCGACAGATAGACCCGCGACGCGACAGAGGAGACCCCGATGAACGATCCCGAGACGGCATCCGCGTTCGACTCGGAGGCGGACGCCCTTCTGGCCTTCGGCGCCCGGTCGAGGGTCCGCGACGGATTCGGCTGGCTCTCCGACGACGGCTCGATCGATGAGGGCCAGGGCGTCCACCTGTGGGTCACCGGCCGGATGACGCACTGCTTCGCCCTCGGCGCGATTCGAGGCGACGACGCGTGCATCGACCTCGCCGCGCACGGCATCCGCAGCCTCGCCGAGGGTCCTCTGGCGCATGCCCCACGCGGGGGATGGGCGACCGCCCTGGACGCCGATGGAACCGACCGGGGACTCCCGCAGCAGTCCTACGACCACTCGTTCGTCGTCCTCGCGGCGGCGTCCGGCCGCATCGCGGGCCTCGACGGCGCCGCCGAGCTCCTCGACGCCGCGCTCAGGGTCTTCGAGGACCTCTGGTGGGACGACGACGCCGGAATGGTGGTCGACGCCCGCGATCCGCGGACGGGCCGTGTCAGCCCCTACCGGGGGATCAACGCGAACATGCACACCGTCGAGGCCCTCCTGGCGGCATGGTCCGCGACGGGAGATCGCCTCCACCTGGAACGCGCCCTGCGCATCACCCGCCGCGTCACCGACCTGTTCCTCACCCACGGCTTCCGACTGCCCGAGCACTTCTCCTCCGGCTGGGATCCCGTGCTCGACTACAACATCGACGCTCCCGCCGACGCGTTCCGGCCCTTCGGGTCGACGATCGGCCACTGGATCGAGTGGTCGCGGCTCATCCTCGAGGTGCGGCACGAATGCTCCGTCGCGCATCTCGACTGCCCGGAGAGCTTCGGCACCGTGCCGCCGCACCTGTACCGCAAGGCGCTCGCCGAAGGGTGGGGGGTCGACGGCGCCCCCGGATTCGTCTACACGGTCGACTTCGACGGGCGTCCCGTCGTCCACCGGCGGATGTACTGGGTGCTGTGCGAGGCCATCGGGGCCGCCGCCACCCTGGCCCGCGTCACCGGCGACCGCTCTTACGCATACGACATCGCCGATTTCTGGTCGTACGCCCGCCGCTTCCTCATCGATTGCCCCGGCGCCTGGCGCGAGGAGCTCGACGAGGACAACGCCCCCGCTTCCGGCACCTGGTCCGGCAAGCCGGACATCTACCACGCGCTACAGGCGATGCTGGCGACGACGCTCCCCGTCAGCGGGTCCTTCGCCCGCGCGCTGACCGGCCGATAGCCTCAAGCTGGGAAGCGCGTCGAGGAACCTCTGGCGGACGGTAGCCTCTCCGCAGATGCCGTCCGCCGTGTCCGTACCGCGGCGCCGGGTGCGCCGCGCCGAACAGCGCGGAGCCGCCCTCGTGAATGCCGGAACCGGCTTCTCGGGAGCGGCGTCACCAGACCGCGCGCAGCCCCGGAAGCCCGTCGAAGGCCGCGTCGGAGGTGACCAGCGGGACGATGGCGATCAGCCCTCCCAGCCGGCAAGCTCGTCGTCGGTCAGCGGGTCGAAGAACGTGTCCGGCATCGAGTAGCTGACGAAGCCGAGGTCGCGGCGGTCCTGTCCGTCGATCGGCACCAGCCGGGCGACCGGCTGCCTCCCGCGCGCAATGGCGATCTGTTCACCAGGCTCGACCCGTGCGAGCAGGGCAGAGAGGTGCGTCTTCGCGTCCTGGACCTTGGCCTCTTCCACGCCGCTCAGCATAGAGCACGGATCACATCGGCCAACCAGAGTCCGCCAGTTCCCCAACGGCCGCCCGGCGAGGCGAGGCGGTCGAACCTCAGCGTCACATCGCCACGTCACCGAATCCCGAGACACGCCCACGCGTCACCCGAGGGACCCGGCCCTCAAACGCCGGAATACACCACATCGCCAGGTCCGCCCCTGCATCGAGACCGGCATCCGTGGCGGGCGCCGACCCCGCCCGCCCACCACACCACCCTCAACCCACGCCCCCACGCGCGCGACAACACTGACAGGAGCCCTGACTCGCGGCCTGCTATGAAGGGAACTCGCGGGAGCGAACGACCGTTCTCGCGGAACCCCGCCACGCGGGCCGCCCTCGTCGATATCAGTCAGTGCAGGTGAGCCCGTCCTGCGGGACGGTGCCGTCCAGCAGGTACCCCTCGACCGCTTTCGCCACGCACACCGACCCGGACTTGGAATACGCCGTGTGGCTCCACCCGTCCCAGGTCACCAGCACCGCATCGTCGAGTTCGCCGGCCAGGTTCTGGGCCATGACATAGGGCGTGGCCGGATCGTGCGTGGTGCCGACGACGACGATCGTGGGAGCCCCCGTCGCCGCGATCGGCCCACGGTGCGCGTGCCGGTCCACCGGCCAGGCGCCCAGCCCCGCCGAGGAGTACCCCGCGAAATCGCCGAGGATCGGCAGATCCGCCTGGAGCTGGGCCGCATCGGCCGCCCAGTCATCGACGGTCCCCACCGGTTCGTAGTCGAGCGCGTTGACCGCCATCAGGGCGTCCGTGCCGTTGGAGGCGTACGTGCCGTCGTCGTTGCGATCGTTGAGGAAGTCCGCCAGATACAGCAGGATCGAGCCGTCGCTCGATCCCAGCGCCTGCTGCATGGCCTGGGTGAGCGCCGAGTAGGTCTGCGTCGAGTACAGCATGCCGATGACCGCGGTGAGGGCCAGGCTCTGCGTGAGGGGGCGATCCGGGTCCTGCGTCGGCAGCGGCGCATCCGCCAATCCGTCGAGGAACGACTTCATGGCCGCGACGCCGTCATCGGTCGAGCCGGTCAGCGGGCATCCGGACCCCGCCTGGCAGTCCTCGATCCAGTGGGTGAGCGCGGCCTCGAAGCCGCGCATCTGCAGGTCCGACACCTGGTTGACGTCCATCGCCGGGTCGAGCGCCCCGTCGAGGACCATGCGGCCGACACGGTCCGGGAACAGATCGGCGTACGTGGCCCCCAGGAACGTCCCATAGGAGTAGCCGAAGTAGATGAAAGCGTCCTCCCCCAGCACGGCGCGCGCCATGTCGAAGTCCTTCGCGGCCGACACCGTGTCGACGTGGGCGGTGAGGTCGCCGGAATGATCCAGGCAGCCCTGGCCGAACTTCGCGACGACCTCGTCCGCGTGCGCGACGATCTGGTCCGGGGCGAGGTCCGCGTCATCGGTGTCGGCCTCGCCCGCGTTGTACTCGTCGCGTTCCTGGTCCGTCATGCACACGATCGGCGTCGAGGCCCCCACGCCGCGCGGATCCATGCCGACCAGGTCGTAGCCGGCGACCAGATCGTCGCCGAAGTTGCTCGTCACCATGGAGGACAACGCGTTCACGGAGGCTCCTCCGGGGCCGCCGAGGTTGTAGAACAGGGCGCCCTTCGAGTTCGCGCCGGCCAGGTGGCGCCCGATCCTCAGGGTGATCGTCGCCCCGGCCGGGTCGTCCCAGTCCAGGGGCGCCACCAGCGTCGCGCACTGGTACGCCGAGAGGTCGCGCGGAGCGTCCTGGCCCGTCGTCGTGATCTCGTCCGCGGAGCATGTCTGCCAGTCCGGCTGCTGGCCGTAGAAGCCGGCGATGGTGCCGTCGACCTGGGGCGCGCCCGACTGGCCGGACTGCGCGCCGTTCCCCGGAGAGACGGTGGCCACCGGCGGGATCCCGGTCGTCGTGCCGATCGAGCAGGCCGTCGCGGACAGCGCCACCACGGTGAGCGCCGCGGCCAGCGCGCCCGGCCGCCGTGCGCCGCCGCTGCGCCGCCGGGCGCGTGCGTCGGCGTCGCCG
>JAFAAX010000033.1 GCA_023426345.1 Actinomycetes bacterium | reverse complement strand
GGGGTGGAGACAGCGCTGGGAGCGGATGCGGGCGTCCGCGCGGCCGCCGATGGCTGCGAGCCGGCTCCGGTGCCGGTGCCGACTCCCGCGCCCGAGGCCGGGCGGGGCTGCGCCGTGAGCACGCCCGCCAGGTAATAGCCGGTCCCGCATCCGGCGTCGACCACGGTGAACGGGCGCGCCCGGTCCGCCCCGCCTGGCCGGTCCGCCCCTCCCGAGACGCCTGTCCGGTCCGCTGAGCCCGCCCAGGCGGCCCGCGCCACCGCGTCCCGGATCGGCGCGTAGCGTCCGGAGTCGAGGAACCGCTGCCGGGCCTGGACCATCGGCGCCGTGTCCCCGCTGATCGGCGCCGCTCCCGCCAACAGGCTGACGTGCCCGTCGCGCGCGATGTCGAAGGCGTGCCCGGCCGGGCAGCGGAGCGCTCCCGCGTCGCGCCCCAGCGAGCCGCCGCAGACGGGGCAACGCAGCGCGTCGAGCAGCAGATCCAGCGCGCCGGGGCGCACCGATCCGAAGGACGACGCCGTTGTGGACGGGGAGTTTGACATGCGCCCACCCTATTGCGCGCGCTCGTGACACCACGCGACCACTCCGGGTTGCTCCGTTGCTCCGTCCGCGACTCTGCCACGGGTACCGGTCTCGAGCGCCGAGCCCGCCACGGGCACCGGTCTCGATGCGGGGTCAGCCTCGGCCATGACGTGAACTCCGGTGTGTGCGCTGGTCGAAGGTCCGGTGTCGGAGTCGGGGTGGACGGGCTGGGGTCGAGATCGGTATCTGTGGCAGCAGGTCCTGCCACAGATACCGATCTCGGGCGTCGGGCCTGCCACAGGTACCGGTCTCGACCGCAGGCCGATCAGAAGATCGCTGGCGCCGAGCCCGTGGCCCGGATCGACTCAGGAGTTCCTCGCAGCGACGCCACCGCCCTGATCCTCAGGCCGGGAGCGAAGTCCGGTCGAAGCCTCCCCGCGGGAACCCGCAGGATTCTCCCTCGGAACAGACCTCCCCCGCCCTCGCCCCGCCCCTCCCTCGTCTCCGCTCCCGCCCCCTGTCGGCCCGCGACGGCGGTCCCTGCGTGCCGTGCGCCACACCTCGCCGTAGGCTGGCCCCCGGGATCCTGCCATGTCGCCGTCGCCCGCGGCGCCGGGCCCGGGGAAGGAGGCGGCTCATGCTCCAGCACGCGCTTCCGCGATCCCTTCCGCGCTCCGACGTGGCGGCGCGCGTCCTCGTCCCGGCGCTCGACCGCATCCGCGCCGAGCTGCACGTCCCGCCCTCGTTCCCCCCGGAGGTCCGCCGTCAGGCGCTGCGCGCGGTGCACCAGTGGCGCGCCTACGTCGCCGCGACCCGCATCCCCGATCCTATCCCGAGCCTGGACATGGACCTTGACGAGGACGACATCCAGGCCCTCTACCCGTTCCGGCGCCCCCGCCCGCCCGAGGGCCAGGACATCTGGGAGGGCCTCGACGAGTCGGCGCTGCCCCACCTGGACGGCACGCACATCCCGTTCGTCACCGTCGATCCGCCGGGCTCGCGCGACCTCGACCAGGCGATGCACCTGCTCCGCCTGCCGCCGGGGGAGCCCGACGGCGCGGCCTACCTGGTCACCTACGCGATCGCGTCGCTGGCCACGTTCATCCCGCCGGAGAGCCCGCTCGACCGCGAGGCGCGCGAGCGCGGCCTCACCACCTACCTGCCCGACGAGCCGACGCCCCTGCACCCGCCGACGCTCTCCGAGGGCGCCGCCTCCCTGCTGCCCGGCCAGAAGAGCCCCGCGTGCGTGTGGCACATCCGCCTGGGACCCGGGGGCGAGCGGATCTCTTGGCGCGTGCGCCGGGCGATCGTGGTCTCGCGCGCCCAGCTCACCTACGAGGAGCTCCAGGAGGCCCTCGCCGCCATCGACGAGGGCGACGCCCCCGCGCTCCCCTTCCGCGTGCCGGGCGACCTGCCCGTGCTGCTCCGGGAGATCGGACGGCTGCGGCTGGCCCGCGAGGCGGCCCGGGGCGGCGTGTCCGCTCGGATCCCGGAGCAGGAGATCGCCCGGATCGACGGCGATCCGCCGGGACGGCGCCACCGGCGCTATCGGCTGGTCTACCGCTCGAACCTGCCGGTCGAGGAGTGGAACGCGCAGATCAGTCTCCTCACCGGGATGTGCGCCGCCTCGGTGATGCGCGAGGCGGGGATCGGGATCCTGCGGACTGTGCCACCGGCGACGCCCTCGTCGATGGTGCGGCTGCGGACCGTGGCCCGCGCGTTGGGCGTCGACTGGCCCGCCGGGGAGCCCTATCCCGACCTCGTGCGCGAGCTGGACCCCGGCATCGCGCGCCATGCCGCGTTCCTGCTGGAGGCGACGAGCCTGTTCCGCGGCGCCGGATACGCGGTGTACGGCGTGGGCGATCGGCCCTCGTTCCCGGCGGAGGGCGCACCGGAGACCCGTCACGCGGCCATCGCCGCCGAGTACGCCCACGCGACGGCGCCGCTGCGGCGCCTGGCGGACCGGTGGGCGCTGGAGATCTGCCTGGCCGCGTGCGAGGGACGGGAGTCGGCTGAGTGGGTCCGTGCCTCGCTCGGCGATGTGCCGTCGCTCATGGGGCGCGCGACGCAACGGGTGGGCGCCGCTGAGCGCGAGTCGCTGGCCGCCATCGAGGCGCTGCTGTTGGCGGACCAGGTGGGGGAGCCGTTCTCCGGCGCGGTGGTGGATCTGGAGCGCCGGAGGAACGGGACGGTGTCGCGGGGCACCGTGATGATCGCGGACCCGGCCGTGATGGCGCCCGTGTACGCGGCGGGGCCGGCGGAGGTCGAGACGGAAGCCCGCGGGGCCGGACCGGGCGCGGGCGAGGCCCCCATGGAGGATCCCCTCGCGGGGCTGGCGCTGGGGGAGATCGTCGACGTGCGTCTGGCCTCCGCGGACGTCGAACGGCGGAGGATCCGCTTCGAGTGGCCGGTGGACGCGGCCGCGGCGGCGGACGATCCGGGGGATCAGGCCGCGGGCTGACGGAGGCGGCGCAGGATGAGGACGCTCGCCAGGGCGGCGCCGAGGGTGATCGCCGTGTCGCAGAGCTGGACCAAACCGCCCTGGATCCAGGGGACGCCCGGCAGGCCGTAGAGGGACCCCAGTGCCATCGGGATCAGGGCAGCGCCGGCTATCCCGCCGATGAGAAGCCCCAGCGTCCATGTGCGGAGGCTGCGGTGGGCGGCTTCGGGATCGGAGGCGTCGCGTGTGCGGAGGTGGGCGAGCGCGCCGGTCAGGACGGCGCCCGCGACGACCGCCGCGCGGCCGATCTGGGTGAGCGCGATCTGGAGGAGGAGGGGCCAGTAGACGACCGTGGTGACGGTGACCAAGGCGTTCGCGGCCGGCACCAGCGCCGACTGCGCGAGGACCTGCAGAGCGAGCCCGCCGGCGATCATCACGATCGCGCCGTTGCGCAGCGCGCGGGATGGGACGGACGGACGGGGCGGGCCCGTCGGGCGGGACGCGGCCGTCGGGCGGGTCGGGGCGACGGGGCTCGCGGCGGGTGAGGGGTCCATCATGTCCTCCTCGGCAGAACGGGCGGCAACGCGGGTTCGCGTCCACTCTACGCTGGCGCGTCGCTCCCCTCGCCGGGACCGAAGTCGCGGGAGAAGGGGACCGAAGTCGACGCGGATCAGCACCGAAGTCGACGCGGATCAGCACCGAAGTCGCGGGAGGGGGAGAGGGGGGAGGAGAGTCAGTCGAAGGGCGGACCTGGTTGGCGCTCGGTCGGCGACCTGTGGGACAGTGTGACCGTGCTCCCCGGGTCCTGCGATCAGCGCGGCGTCGGCACGGCCGGCCCCACCCCCTCCCCGCTCCGCGCACCCTGCGCCCCGCCGCCTCGGGATGCCCCGGGCGTCGGAGCGGACGATCCCCTGACCGACGACCATCCGCACGACCACTGCGGCGTGTTCGGCGTGTGGGCCCCCGGCGAGGACGTCTCGCGGCTCACCTACTTCGGCCTCTACGCCCTCCAGCACCGCGGGCAGCAGTCCGCGGGCATCGCGACCTCGGACGGGTCGCGGCTGCGCGTCTACAAGGACCAGGGGCTGGTCAACCAGGTCTTCACCGATGAGACCCTCACCAGCCTCCGCGGGCACATCGCCCTGGGCCACGTCCGGTACGCGACCACCGGGGCGGACACCTGGATGAACGCGCAGCCGACGCTGGGCCCCACGGCCACCGGCACGATCGCGCTGGGGCACAACGGCAACCTCATCAACACGGCCGAGTTGCGCGCCCTGGCCCATGAGCTGGCCGGCGGCGATCAGGACGTCGAACACGGCGCCTCGACGGACACCTCGATCGTCACCGCGCTCATGGGGCTGGCGGAGCGTCTGCCCGGGCCCGCCCCGTTCGTCGGCCCCGGCCGCACAGAGGGGGCGCCGCAGGATCGGGCCGAGCCGCCGGCGCCCGCCCCCCTGGTCCCCGCCGCGCTGCGCGTGCTGCCGCGGCTGCGCGGCGCCTTCACGCTGGTGTGGATGGACGAGCACACGCTCTACGGCGCGCGCGACCCGCACGGCTACCGCCCGCTCGTCCTCGGGCGGCTCAGCGCCGGGGAGGGCCGGCATCCCGGGTGGGTCCTGGCCTCCGAGACCTCGGCATTGGACCTGGTGGGCGCCGAGTTCGTCCGCGAGATCGCTCCGGGCGAGGTCGTCGCGATCGATGCCGTGGGGGTGCGCTCCTGGCCGTTCGCGGTGACGCGCGCGAGCACGTGCGTCTTCGAGTACGTCTACCTGGCGCGCCCCGACACGGTGATCGGCGGGCGGCAGATCGTCTCCGCGCGCCGCGCGATGGGGGCGACGCTCGCGCGGGAGCATCCCGTGGAGGCGGATCTGGTGATCCCCACCCCCGAGTCGGGCACGCCGGCGGCGATCGGCTACGCGCAGGAGTCCGGCATCCCCTTCGGGCAGGGACTGGTGAAGAACGCCTACGTCGGGCGCACCTTCATCGAGCCCACCCAGTCGCTGCGCCAACTGGGTATCCGTCTCAAGCTCAACCCGCTGCGCGAGGTCATCGCCGGGCGCCGGCTGGTCGTCGTCGACGACTCGATCGTGCGCGGCAACACGCAGCGGGCGCTCGTGCGGATGCTGCGGGAGGCCGGCGCCGCGGAGGTCCACGTGCGCATCTCCTCCCCGCCGGTGAGCTGGCCGTGCTTCTTCGGCATCGATTTCCCGACGCGCCAGGAGCTCATCGCCTCCTCGACGGATCCGGAGGGCATCCGGCGCTCCATCGGCGCGGACTCGCTGGGCTACCTGTCGCTGCGGGGAATGGTCCGGGCCACGGGGCAGTCGACGTCCCTGTGCCTGGGCTGCTTCACGGGCGACTACCCGGAGCCGGTGGCCAAGGGGACGCCGATCCCCGGCACGCCGGGGGCCACGGCATGACCGCCACCCGACCCGAGAGGCGGCCACAGGGCCGCCCTCGTCGATGAAGGAGGACCCGATGGGCACCAGATCGCAGGACGAGGCGCCGCTGGACTACGCGTCCGCGGGCGTCGACACGGCGGCCGGCGACCGGGCCGTCGACCTGATGAAGGAGGCCGTGTCGCGGACCCACGACGCCACCGTGGTGGGCGCGACGGGCGGTTTCGCGGGGATGGTCGACGCCTCGGCGCTGGTGGGGATGCGGCGCCCCCTCCTGGCCACCTCCACCGACGGCGTGGGCACGAAGATCGCGATCGCCCGCGCCCTGGGCGTCCACGACACGATCGGGCAGGACCTGGTCGGCATGGTCGTCGACGACATCGCGGTCGTCGGGGCGCGCCCCTTGCTCATGACCGACTACATCGCCTGCGGGCGGGTGGTGCCCGAGCGGATCGCCGCGATCGTCACGGGCGTCGCGCGCGCCTGCGCGTCGATCGGCTGCCCGCTGGTGGGCGGCGAGACGGCCGAGCATCCGGGGCTGATGGCGCCCGACGACTACGACATCGCGGGTGCGGCGACCGGCGTCGTGGACGCCGACGACGTCCTGGGCCCGGACCGGGTCCGCGCGGGGGACGTGCTCGTCGCCCTGGCCTCCTCGGGCCTGCACTCGAACGGGTACTCGCTGGTGCGCCGCGTCGTCGAGCGCACCGGCGTCCCGCTGGAGGCCGAGGTCCCCGAGTTCGGGCGGACCCTGGGCGAGGAGCTGCTGGAACCGACGCGCCTCTACGCGGCCCTGTGCCGGGAGCTCCTGGTGGATCCGGCGATCGGCGCGGCGCCCGGTGGCCCGGGGCTGCACGCCCTGGCTCACATCACCGGCGGAGGGCTGGCCGCCAACCTCTCCCGCGTCCTGCCCGGCGGCCTGGTTGGCCGGGTCGACCGCTCGTCGTGGGGAGTCCCGCCCGTCTTCGACTGGGTGCGCCGCGGCGGGGACATCGCCTGGGAGGCCCTGGAGGACGCGCTCAACCTCGGCGTCGGCATGGTCGCCGTGGCGGCGCCCGACGCGGTGGACCGCATCGCGTCCGTCGCCGGGTCCCGCGGGGTCGGCGCGTGGATCCTCGGCGACGTCATCGACGAGGGCGCCCCCGCGCCGGCCCGGTCGGACAGCGGCCGATCGGGCGCATCCGGACTCCCGACGCGCCTCGTCACCGGCACGAAGGGCGTGCGCGGCGGCGCCGTCCGACTGGTGGGGGACTACCGGGTGGGCTGAGGGGCCCGTCGGGCCCCGCCCGCAGGCGCGGGGATGCGCGGTCTCAGATCAATGCTCACTGGAGGCGTGCGACCAGTGATCGTACTGGTCGTCGCCGTCGGTGTCGTCCGCGTCGTCGAAGTCGTCATCGGACGCATCGTCCGGATCCGTGTACTTCGCGTACAGGTCATCGTCCGAGTCTCCACGCCCGGTGCCCAGCTCGCGCTGGAGGGCCTGGAGATCGGTCTCAGGGCTGAAGTACTTCAGCTTGCGTGCGACTTTCGTCTGCTTGGCCTTTTGACGGCCGCGCCCCATGGCGTCGACCCCCTCCACCTTCTGCGGGTCCGCCGAAGCGGTTCCCTGAGCTGATCAAAATCTGTCGTGCCCACATCATAGCGTCACGCCCGGTCGTGCTCACATCCTGGACCGGGACAGACCTGCACGATCACCGCGAATCCGCAGCAAGCGGGCCGGTCGCGGCGCGTCCGCGCGCGGCGAACAGCACACCGCGCGCCGCGCCGCCCCCGTCGCGGGGCGCAGTGAGGCGAGCGGCCGTCAGCGGCGGTGGCGGCGGACGGAGCGCAGCACGGCCACGCCGATGACGGCGGCCACCCCCGCGACGGCGTAGCCGACCTGGCGGAGGGCCTCGGGATCGCCCTGTCGGGCCAGGGAGGCGATCTCCTTGGCCCGGTCGAGCAGCGAGGCCGCCTTCTGCTTGGCGGCGGCGGTGGTCTTCTCCGCGATGCGGGCGGGCTGGACCTCGGCGACGAGCTGGTCGACGGTCTGCGTCATCTGGAGGCGGATGGCCTCCATCTCCGCCTGGATCTGCTCGGGGGTGCGGGAGGAGGACTCCGCTGACGGCGTGGTCTCGCTCACTTGCCCAGTCCCTTCTTCAGCGCCTCGACGTCCTGCTTGAGTCCGTCCTGCGGCTTCGGCGTGCTGGCCTGCCCCTTCTGGATCTGCTTGACGCCGATGAGGGCCAGGACGGCCACCACCGCGAGGAGGAGCCCCAGAACGATGAGGGAGGCGGCCCAGGCCGGCAGCGCGACCGCCAGCGCGACCTCGATCGTGTGGAACACCCAGCCGAGCAGGTACAGCGCGAGGATCCCGGCTCCGGCCAGGAGCGCGCCGCCGACGCCGATCCTCTTGAGGAACGTGGCGGCCTTCGTCTTCGTCAGCTCGATCTCGCCCTGGACCAGGGCCGAGATCTGCTCGGAGAGCGTGGCGAACAGCTGGCCGATCGTCGGATGCCCGTCCGAGGACGAGTCTCCTCCGTCCGGTGTGACTGCCGAGTGGTCTTCCGCCATGACGCGATCTCCCCTTCGTCGCTGGTGCCGTCCCCGTCGGGAGGAGCGGATCCGTCCCTCCGGTGCGGCGCGGTGCCGGGTGCGCCGCCGGTCGGCGGCGCTGTGGTCCCAGTGTGGCACGTCGAGGCCCGCTGTGTGGCGCCGTGCGTGCCTCCCGCTGGTCGTGTCGGCGAACGCCGTGCGCACAGTGGGCGAACGGATCGCGAAGGGCCTGTTCGGTGCCGGCCGGAGTGGGAGACTGGGCATGCGCGTGTTCCTCCCGCGACGAGCATGAGGAGGCGCGAATCCTGTCCACACGACTACTTCCCAGTGCGATCCACCAGAGGAGCAGCTTTGAGAACCCCTCTTGCGCGCCGAGGGCGCGCGCTCACCTCTCTCATGGCCACGGCGGCGCTGATCGGCGCTCCCGTGGCGGCCTTCGCCGACGACACCGCGGGGCAGCAGCCCGGGGACGTCCCCTCCGGCGTCGTCTCGACGACCGACGAACCCGCGGAGGATGCGGCCGCGCAGCCCTCGGGAGGCGCGGACGACGAGTCCGCGGCGGAGCCTGCCGCCGACTCCGGCACCCCCGAGTCGGCCGCGCTCGCCGACGCCGACGGTCCGATCGGCGTCCAAGACGCGGCGACGACCAGCACGATCAACCTCCTGGCGATCACGGACTTCCACGGGCACTTCAAGCCGACGCCATCCGACCCGGGCGCCCCGGCGCTGTCCTGCGAGTTCACCAAGGCCTCATCGGGCTACGACACGACGTTCCGCCTATCCGTCGGCGACAACATCGGGGGCTCGGCCTATGAGTCCGCGATCCAGAAGGACAATCCGACGATCGCCATCCTCAACGCGATGGGCATCCAGGTCTCCGCCGTGGGCAACCACGAGTTCGACAACGGCGCCCAGCAACTGGCGGACCGCATCAACGGCGCGCCGATGGGCGCGGACGCTCCCGCCGACGATCCGTCCGCCACCTGGGAGACACCCGACTTCCCCTACCTGTGGGCGAACATCGGAGGCATGCCCGCGACCGATCAGGGCGGCGCGTACGAGATCCTCACCGATCCGGTGAGCGGCGCCCGGGTCGCCTTCATCGGCGGCGTCACGGATGAGCTCTCCTCGCTCGTCTCGCCGTCCGCCATCGCGGGCCTGGCCATTGCCGATCCGGTGACGACGATCAACACGCTCGCCGAGCAGCTCAAGGACTCCGACCAGGCGGACCTGGTCGTCGGACTGCTCCACAAGGACATGGAGAACACCCACGCCCAGGTGTCCACCGCTGTGGATGCCGTCTTCGGCGGGCACAGCCACGTCACCTACGCCACCGGCTCGCCGGTCCCGTCGATCCAGGCCGGCAGCTTCGGGCAGGATCTGGGCCAGATCGTCCTGACGGTCGCCCACGACGGCGACACCTACTCCGTCGCGTCTGCCACGGAGACCATCTACGACACCGCGACGATCGCGGGCTGCACGGACCAGGTCGACCCGACCGTCCAGAGCCTCACCGACGACGCCGTCGCGAAAGCGACAGTGCTCGGAGACGTCCCGGCGGTCGAGGTCGGCGGCTCGTTCTACCGGGGCCTGGCCGTCCTCAAAGCCGGCACACCCGCGGCCGAGGCCCGCGGTGTCGAGTCGACGATGGGCGATCTGGTGGCCAACGCCGTGCGCGATGCCTCCGATTTGTACATGCCGTCGGGCAAGGCCGACATCGGCGTGACGAACGCCGGTGGCCTGCGCGCGGACCTGGTGCCCGATGCCAATGGCATGCTCACGAAGGGCCAGCTGTTCACCTCGCAGCCGTTCGGCAACCAGATGGCCTATGCGGAGATGACGGGCGCCCAGTTCATCCAGGCGCTCGAAGACCAGTGGCAGCCCAACACGCCGAGCGGCGAGCCGCCCTCGCGCGCGATGCTCAAACTGGCCGTCTCCGACAACGTGAGCTACGGGTTCGACTCCTCGGCCGAACGCGGGCACCACATCCTGTGGGTGAACGTCAACGGCGCGCCGATCGACCCGGCGGCGACGTACACCGTGGCCGGAAACAACTTCCTGCTCACGGGCGGCGACCACTTCGACGCCTTCAAGGGCGCCAACGCGGTCAACACCGGCTTCATCGATCTCGATCTGCTCACGCAGTACCTGGAGCGCCGCGCGGCGGCCGGCGACCCGGCCACGCCCTTCGAACTGTCGGACAACGCGATCGCGATCGACAATCTGGCCGACTGGCCGGACACGTTCGCCGCGGGCCACTCCTACACGGTCGACCTGTCCTCCTTGTCCTTCACCGACAAAGACGAGCAGAAGAACATCGACATGCGGGCCTCGTCGGTGTCGGTGTGCCTCCTCACTGACGGCGGCTCGACCGTCCTCGGCTCGGGCACGATCGACAACAGCGACCTCATCGACGGGACCGCCATGGCCTCCGAGGACCGCTTCGGCGCCGCCTCGGTGACCTTCACGGTTCCCGAGGACGTGGCGGACGGAGACCAGCTGGCGATCTGCCACCTCGAGGCGGCGTTCGTGAGCTCGCCGGTGGTCTTCGCCGAGGTCCAGGGCCAGGCGGTGACCCCGACGCCCGAACCGTCGGAGTCCGGCTCGGCCACTCCGACTCCGTCGGCGTCGCCCGTGAAGCCCGGCCTCGCCGCGTCCGGCGCCGACGGCGGACTCCTCGTCGGCGGTCTGGCGGTGCTGGTCGTCGGCGCTGCGCTGACGCTCCTGCGGCGCGTGGGGCAGCGGGACTGAGCGGACCCGACGGGAGACGAGGCGGGTGCGCCGGACGGGAGGACGGCTACTCCTCGGGCATGATCGGGCCGGGCAGGTCCCCGAGGATGCGCTGCGCCTCGTCGACGACGCGCGCGGAGTCCGCGGGAAGCCCCTTGCCCGGCGAGAGGCGGTTGAGGGACGCCTGGACGGCTTCGGCGCCCAGTTCCTCCCGCAGCGCGTCATGGGCGGCGGCGGAGCGCGCGGTCGCTTGGTCGATGGCGCGGACCTGCTCGACCGCCAGCAGGGCGATCTCCTGGGTCCGCGGGTCGTCGTCGTAGACGGGGACGGACGCCGCGGCGACCGGGATGCGGCGATCCGCCTGGGGGATGCGCCATGTCGGCAGCGAGTGGTCGGTGGCCTGGACGTGCTGGTCCTCGGCTGCCGCGGCGTCGCGGGGGGCGCCGGCCGCCGCGTCGGCGTCGGGTCCGCGGAGGAGCGCGCGGATCTCCTCCGAGGAGGACGGCCGGAGATCGTGCACGATCCGCCCCTCGGCCAGGACCAGGACGCGGTCGGCCGCGGCGGCGAGGTCCGCGTCGTCGGTGGACAGCACGACGGTCCGTCCCGACTCCGAGACGACCCCGCGGAGCAGCCGGATCAGCGCGCGGGCGTCGGCCGGATCGAGTCCGGCGACGGGATCCTCGGCCAGGAGGACGGCGGGATCGGTGATGAGCGCCCTCGCCAGCGCGACGCGCTGCTGCTCATCGCCGGTGAGCTCTCCGGGGCGGCGGTCGAGCAGGCCCGCGGTCGTGGTCATCGCCGTCAGCGCGGCGAGCCGCTCCTCGGAAACGGGCAGGCCCGCGGTGACGGCGGGAAGGAGGATGTTCTGCCGGACGGTGAGGGAGGGGACCAGGGAGGCGCGGCGGAACAAGAGCCCCGGGCCGGGGCGGCGCGGGCTGATGCCGATGGGCGCGCTGTCCGTCGGCGGCGGGAAGGGGCGCCCGTCGAGCCGGAGGACGATGTCCGGCGGCGTCTCCAGGCCGGACAGTAGGCGTATCACGGTGGTGACGCCCGATCCGGGCCCGCCGACCAGCGCGGTGAAGCTGCCTCGCGCGATGTCGAGCTCGAGGACGTCGGCGGAGGCCGCGTCCGGCGCGCCGTGCGCGGACAGTACGACGCCCGCGGACAGGGACGCCTGCGCGCGACCGGCCGGCAGCGCGCGGGCCTCGTCCGCGCGAGCGGTCCCCGACGCGTCGCGGTCGCGGTGGCGCCATGGCCACCATCGGCGGCGGGAGGGGGTGTGTGAGGACGTCATGCCCTCCATTGTCCACGCCCGGGACGTCTCAGTCCCACTGGACGCCGGCCGTGTGGGCCTCCTGGATGTTGGCCCCCTTGAGTGTCGCCCCGCGCAGGCAGGCCCCCTCGAAGTGGGCTCCTGCCAGGTTCGCGTGGGTGAAGTCGGCGCCCTCGAGGTTCGTCTCGCTGAGGTTCACGGACTGGAGGTCGCAGTGGGCGAAGTTCAGGTGCGCCCCGTCGAGCGTGGCGCGCGACAGGTTCGCCCCCCGGGTCTTCCACTTGTCCAGGCGGGCGCCGCTCTCGTAGCGCGTGACGGAGAGCGTCGTGTGCTCGAAGACCGCTCCGGCGAGGTTCGCGTCGGTGAGATCCGCGTTGTCCAGCTTCGCGTTGCGAAGGATCGCCCGCGAGAGGTCCGCGCTGCTGAGGTTCGCGTCGCTGAGCCGCGCGTCCGTGAAGTCGGCGCCCGCCAGGTCGGTGCCGCTGAGGTTGACCGCCCGCAGGTCGCAGCCGGCGAAGTCCAGCGTCGCGCCGTCCAGCGTCGCGTGGGAGAGATTGGCCCCGCGCGTGCGCCTCCGATCGAGCTTTGGGCCGACCTCGTACCGGGTGATCGTCAGCGTGGAGCGCCGGAAGACGGCGCCGGTGAGGTCCGCGCCGGTGAGATCCGTGTTCCCCAGCTGCGTGTCGTCGAAAACCGCCCGGGTGAGGTCCGCGCCGGACAGGTTCGCATCGGAGAGGTTCGCGCCGGTGAAGTCCGCGCCCGCCAGGTTGACGCCGGAGAGGTTGACGCGCCGCAGGTCGCAGCCGGCGAAGTCCAGGGTCGCCCGGTCGAGGATCGCGCGCGACAGGTTGGCGCCGCGCGTGCGCCACCTGCTGGGGCCCGGGCCGCCCTCGTAGCGCGTCACCGAGAAGGCCGTGCGCCCGAAGACCGCGCCCGTCAGATCGGCGCCGGTGAGGTCCGCGTTGCCCAGCAGGGCCTCCGTGAAGACGGCCCGCGTGAGGTTCGCGCCGGAGAGGTTGATGTCGGTGAGGTTCGCGCGGGTGAAGTCGGCGCCCGCCAGGTTGGCCCCGTTGAAGGACATCCTGCGCAGATCCGCGCCCGACAGGTCGGGGCCCGTCGCCTCCAGCGCCTCCTCGGGCGCGTCCGGCCGGCCGTCGTCGGTGCCGGCGTCCGCGGTTGCGGTTGCGGGCTCGATGGCGGCGACGGCCCCCGGAACCGGGCGGTAGGAGGACAGGTCCACCTCCGAGCGCAGGACGAGGATCTTCTCCGCGGTCTCTCGGTCGAGGGGCTCGCACACGCGGAACATCGTGTCCAGGGCGCGCCACGTGAAATCGCCCGGATGGTCCGCGTCCGAGAGGTCTTTGTTCACCTGACGGACGGCGATCAGTTCAAAGGCCCACCACCGGTGATTCGGGCCGAGGACGGGTCCGAAGATCCGGGACCATTCCTTTGTCAGGAGAATCAGGCAGGCACTGACATCCAGTGAATCCGCGCATTCCTCCAGCGTTCCCGATTCGGGAAGCCGGCGATGTCGAATGACATCCTGGACGGTCGGCGCCTTCTCATAGATCAGGGTCTCCAGAACGCCTTCCGTCCACCACGGCGACCCGTAGGACTCAGCGATTCCGCGGCAGACGAACAATGACAGAGGGCCTCGGAGGAGTTCGAGACCGACGGAGACGAGCTGGCGGTTGGAGATCGGCGGCGCATCCGCCTCTGCGCGCGGGGGCGGCGCGATTCTCGCCGACGCTCCGTGGAGGCCTTTCGGAGAGGCGACCGCGGGCAGAGTGCTTCTATTGTCGGAGCCGATTCGGCTGCCGCTCTTCTCCATGACCGTTCCCCTTCGAGCATGCCGAGCTGAAACGGGACGCTAGTGGACGAATGCGTGTGCGTCAAGGAGATCCGGAATGCTCCGAATTGTTGAGGAGAAGAACATTCCAGGGCGACGGGAATGCGATTCCCCAGAAATATGCAAATGGATGAATGATCATGCGAGAAAAGGGGAGAGGAATAGTCGGAGCCCTCTCGCGGACGACGACTCGCCCCCCGCCGAGTGGAGCGGGGGGCGAGGGACGGTGGCTCCGACCGGCGTCGATCCGGTGACCTTTCGATTTTCAGTCGAACGCTCTACCAACTGAGCTACAGAGCCAGAGAAGACCGGACCTACCGGTCAGGTCGGCGACCCCGACGGGACTTGAACCCGCGACCTCCGCCGTGACAGGGCGGCGCGCTCACCAACTGCGCTACGGGGCCTTGGAACAGGTCCAAGACCTATTCAGTTATGTCCTCCCGGGCTCCGACCGGGTCCTCCGAGGAGTACCCCCAACGGGATTCGAACCCGTGTCGTCGCCGTGAAAGGGCGATGTCCTGGGCCACTAGACGATGGGGGCCCGGTGGCCGCTCACGCGCCGGTCTCCATTCGGAAACCGCCACCCGAGGACGGGGATGATCATAGGCAGAATCGGCGGCCCAAGGCAAAACACGGCGGTGTGAACACGCTCACCGGGCCGTCCTCGCGGGGGTCCGGGCGGCGTCTTCCGGCCGGCTCCCAGCCTCTGCTCCTAGGCTGGACCCATGCTCCTCCCGATTGCCACGGCGATGACATCCCCGTTCCTCCGCCCGTTCGCGGACGCGGAGAGCGCCGTCACGGGCGCACTCAACATCGGACGGCTGGTGCTGGCGATCGCCATCGGCGTCGTCGCGGGCGCCCTGGTGGCGCTGGTCGTCTCCATGGCCGCCAAGGCCGCCTTCCACCGTTCCGCCGTGCTCTCGGCGGCCCTGGGGCGGATGCGCGGCCCCGCGTACTGGGCGCTCATGGCCTGGGGCGCCTGGACCGGGCAGAGCATCGCTCTGGCCGACACGGATCTCTCCCAGCTGGCCAACGGCAGGCTGGTGGGCGTGCTCAAGGCGGTCCTCCTGCTGGCCGCGATCCTGGCGACGACGTGGGTGGCGTTCGCGGCCTGCTGGATCGTCGAGGACGCCGCGCGGCTGCGTCACGCGGCCGACTCCGGCCGGGCCCGGCGCTACGAGACCCAGGCCCAGGTGCTGCGCCGCCTCACGCAGGCGATCATCGTCATCCTGGGCGTCGCGTGGAGCGTGTTCGTCACCTTCCCGGGCGCGAAGAGCGCGTTGTCCGCCCTGTTGGCCTCCGCGGGCCTCATCTCCGTGGTCGCGGGCCTGGCCGCCCAGTCGACGCTGGGGAACCTGTTCGCCGGCATCCAGCTGGCCTTCACCGACGCGATCCGGGTGGGCGACGTGGTGGTCATCGACCAGGACGGCGGGTCGGGAGCCGTCGAGGAGATCACGCTCACCTACGTCGTCATCCGCGCCGCCGACGAGCGCCGCCTCATCGTCCCCTCGACCTTCTTCACCACGAAGTCGTTCGAGAACTGGACGCGCCGGGCCGCCCGGCAGCTGGGAAACGTCGAGCTCGTGGTCGACTGGTTGGCGCCGATGGCGCAGATCCGCGCGCGGGTCGAGGAGCTGCTGCTCGCGACGGACCTGTGGGACGGGCGCACCTGGAACGTCCAGATGACGGGCTCCGACCGCGACTCCGTCACCGTGCGCGTCCTGGTGTCGGCCCGCAACTCTGGAGACCTGTGGGACCTGCGGTGCTATCTGCGGGAGAACCTCATCGCCTGGCTGGCCGACGAAGAGCCGTGGACCCGGCCCGTCAGCCGCATCCAGCCGCAGGAGATCGTCACCGTCGAGCACGACGAGTCGCGCGAACTCGTCGCGCGCCTGGCCTCGGAGCTCTCCGGCATCGCCGGGAGCCCCGGCGACACGGGCGCCCCCGGCGAGGAGCCGCGGAAGCCCGAGGAGCCGGAGGGGGCGTCGCCCTCACCGACCGTCGACAAGGGCGTCCCCGCCGCCCGGACCGCGGCGCCCGTCGACGCCGTCCACGC
>JAFAAX010000021.1 GCA_023426345.1 Actinomycetes bacterium | reverse complement strand
CGCGCCAGGCCTCCGGCGGCGCCGTGTCCCAGGGGCCCGCCGCATCCAGCCCGGTGGGGGCGCCGCGGTCCGCGGGGCCCGACCGCCGGCGCGCGCGGCCGGCGGCGATCCCGTCCAGGAGCGCCGCCAGCGCCTCGTCGGCCACCGCGTCGATCACGACGTCACGCCCTCGTGGAGGGACGGGCGCAGGACGACGCGTTCGACCGGCAGGCGGGCGTCGTCCATGCGGGCGAGGAGCCGCTCGGCGCCGATCCTCCCGGACTGCTCGAGGGGCTGGCGGACGGTCGTCAGCCCGAGGGCCTCGATGGTCTCTCCCCCGTCCCAGCCGACCACCCCGATCCGATCGGGGACGGCCACATGGTGGTCGCGCAGCCCGGCCAGGACCCCGGCGGCCAGGGTGTCGTGTCCCGCCAGCACCCCGACCCGCGAGCCGCCGCGGGCGAGCCTCGCCAGGTACTCCGCGGCGGCCCGGCCCGCGGACACGTCGCCCGACTTCGCGCGGACACGGTGGATCGACTCGTCCGGCACGCCGTGGTCGCTCAGCGCCTGGACGAATCCCGCCTGGCGCTTGCGCCCCTGGGAGATGTAGTCGGCGGATACCTGGCCCTCCGTCACGTAGACGAACTGGTCGAACCCGCGTCCGACGAGGTGGTCGACGGCCAGCCGCGTGCCGTGGGCCTCGTCGAGCACCACGGAGGTCAGCTGCGGGTGGAAGGAGTCCACCAGGACGGTCGGCAGCTCCCGGTCGACGAGGCGGTCGCACAGGCCCGCATCGACGGGGATGCCCATGATGACCAGTCCGTCCAGGTCGCCGGAGAACGGCAGCGACTCGAGCCTCGGGGACGGCGAGCGCGACGCGGAGGGGTGGTCGAAGATGATCGTCTCCATCCGGTCCGCCCCCACCACGGCCAGGACGCCGCGCATGCGCATCGCGTAGGACGAGTAGCTGCTGAAGGGCGCCACGATGCCGATGCGGCGGCGCCGGGCGCGCGCCCGCTCGCTGGCGACCGCGTAGGGCACGTAGCCCAGGCGGTCGGCGGCCTCGAGCACCTTGGCGCGCGTCTCGGCGGCGACCCGCCCCGGGTGGTTCATCGCGTTGGAGACGGTGGCCGTGGACACGGCCGCCTCGCGGGCGACGTCGTGGATCGTGATCGACCGGGTCACGCCACGTACCTCCTGATCGTCGTCGATCGTCCCCGCTGGAGGGCCGGGTCCGGGATCGGAGCCGCAGCCAGCAGCGACTGCGTGTAGGGATGCTGCGGATGCAGGATGACCTCGCCGGCCGCGCCACGCTCGACGATCTCGCCACGGTACATGACGGCGATGTCGTCGCAGAAGCTGCGCACCACCGACAGGTCGTGGGAGATGAACAGGTAGGCGATGCCGAGCTCGTCCTGGAGGTCGGCGAGCAGGGCGAGGACCTGCGCCTGGATGGTGAGGTCCAGGGCGGACACCGGCTCGTCGCAGACGATGAGCTCGGGCCCCACCACCAGGGCCCGCGCGATCGCGATGCGCTGGCGCTGCCCGCCGGAGAACTGCGCCGGGTACTTCGCGGCGGACGAGGCGGGCAGGCCCACCCGCTCCAGGGCGTCCAGCACCTTGGCCTGCGCCGCCTCCCTGCCCATCCCGTGGGCGAGGATCAGCGGCTCGGCCAGCATCGATCCGATGGTGCGCACGGGGTTGAGCGACCCGTAGGGGTCTTGGAAGATGATCTGGACCTTCCGGCTGAGCGCGCGCCGGCGGGCGCTGGACGCCCCGACCAGTTCCTCGCCCTCCAGCGCGATGCTGCCCGACGCCGCCTCCACCAGCCCGACGATGGCGTTGCCGACGCTCGACTTGCCGGAGCCGGACTCGCCGATGAGGCCCAGGGTGCGGCCCTGGGCGATCGACAGGTCGACGCCGCGCACGGCGGTCGTGCGGATGGCGCGCCCGGCGGCGTCGGTCCCCGGGTACTCGATGACGAGGCCGCGGACCTCGAGAAGCGGCGCGCCGGCGGGACGCTCCGGGTGGACGTCGAGCCGCGCCGGATCGGCCGCGATCATCGCCTGCGTGTGGGGGTGGGCGGGAGCGTGGAAGATCCGGTCCGCGGGGCCGCCCTCGACCAGGACGCCGTCACGCATGACCAGGACGCGGTCCGCGATGTCGGCGACGACCCCCCAGTCGTGGGTGACCAGCAGGAGCGACATCGAGTCGTCGTCATCGCACAGCTCGTGGAGGAGCGCCAGGATCTCCGCCTGGACGGTGACGTCCAGGGCTGTGGTCGGCTCGTCGGCGATGAGGATCGTGGGCCGGGCGCTCAGCGCCGCCGCGATGACGACGCGCTGGGCCATCCCGCCGGAGAGCTGGTGGGGGTAGCGCCGCGCGACGGCGGCGGGCTCGGGGATCTGCACGCGCTCCAGCAGGTCCAGGGCGAGACGCCGCGAGGTCTTGCGGTCGACGCCCTGGTGGAGGCGCACCAGCTGGGCGAGCAGATCGCCGACCCTCATCGACGGGTCCAGCGAGGGCTGCGGGTCCTGGGTGATGTAGCCGAACACGCGCGTGCGCAGCCTCCGCATCTGCGAAGGCTCGCCCGCGTCCATCTCCTCGCCGTCCACCGTGATCCGACCGGCGGCCACGCGGGTGCCGCGTCCGAGGCCCAGCAGCGCCAGGGAGGTCACGGACTTGCCCGAACCGGACTCGCCGACCAGGCACAGGCTCTCCCCGCGCCCCAGCGCGAAGGAGATCCCGTGGACCAGGGTGAGGGGGCCGCCCGGCTGGTCGACGACGATCGTCAGCCCTTCGACCTCCATGAGGGGAGCACCCGCCGCGTTCCCGAGTCCGGTCCCACTCGCCGCCGAGTCCGATCCCCCTTCCCCGCCGAGTTCGGACCCCCTCATCGACGAGGGCGACCCGCCGGGCCGGGTCCCCCGGGCGCGGCGACGCCGGGCGGAGGCGGAGGGCGCGCCCGTCCAGCGTTGGGCGACGACGTCGCGGATGGCGTCGCCCATCAGCATGAACGTCATGACGGTGAGGATGATGATCCCGCCCGTGGGCACCAGCAGCCAGGGCGAGCGCCCGATGTTCTGGCTGGCGGTGGTCACCATGTTGCCCCAGGAGGGGGCGGGCAGCGCCGTCCCGAAGCCGAGGTAGCCCAGGCCCGTCTCCGACATGATCGCCGTCCCGCAGAAGATCGTCACCTGGACGATGATCGGGCCGGCCAGGCGCGGCAGGACGTGCCGCATCGTGATCTGCCCCTCGGTGAGGCCCATCGTTCGGGCGCCGCGGATGAACAGCTCGCCCCGCACCGACTTCGTGGTGCCGCGCACGACGCGGGTGACCAGCGGGCTCGTCATGACGCCCAGGGAGACCATCGCGACCGTCATGTTGCCCGGGACGATCGAGAGCATGACGAGCAGGATGATGAAGGCGGGGACGGACAGCAGGATCTCGCCGAGCCGCGTGACCAGCGTGTCCGCCCATCCGTCCGACATGCCGGCGATCAGGCCCAGGCTCACCCCGACCGCCACGAACACGGCGACGGCCTGGACGACGCCGAGCAGGGTCTGTCGGCCCCCGAAGAGCATGCGGGACAAGACGTCGCGCCCGAGATCGTCGGTGCCCAGCCAATGGGCCGCGGAGGGCCCTTGGAGGATGCTCAGGAGGTCCTGCTCGAGCGGGTTGTCGGGCGCCAGCACCGGCGCCAGGATGACGGCGATCGTCAGGACGGCCAGGATCGCCAGGCAGATGGCGAACTGCTTGCGCGCCATGAGCATGCGCCACAGGGGACGCACTGCAAGGGCGTCCTCGGGGCGCGCGGCGGCGCGTCCGGGATCGGTCCCGGGCATCGGCGCCGGGCCCGCGCCCGCGGGGTCGCCGGCGGGCCGGACCTGTCCGACGGAGGCGGTGTCGAGGGCGCTCATCGGGCCTCCTTGACGTTGAGTCGGCCGTAGGCGATCTCCACCAGCAGGTTCGTCACGATGATGACCAGGGTGAAGATCAGCGTGATGGCCTGGACGACGGGGATGTCGTGGAGCAGGGTCGCGTTCACGGAGTACCCGGCGAAGCCGGGGATGACGAAGACGGACTCCACCAGGACGGTGCCCGTGGTGAGGCCGATGATCTTCATGCCGAGGATCGTGACGATCGGGATGGCGGCTCCCCGCAGCGCGTGGCGCCACAGGATGCGCCGCTCGCTCACCCCGTGGGCCCGCAGGAGCACGATGTAGGGCTGGGCCAGCTGCTCGGCCACGGCGTCGCGCGTCTGCTTGGCCAGCAGGGCTGTGGAGCCGATGGTCAGCGTGGCCACGGGCAGGACCAGGTGCTTCGCCCAGTCCCCGATGCCGTCGACCAGCGGCGAGTACCCGCTGGTCGGCAGCCAGCGGAGCTGGACGGCGAAGATCGCGGCCAGGACCAGCCCGATCCAGAAGCTGGGCACCGCCGACCCGATGACGGAGCTGACGTCCGCGGCCCTGCCGACGGGGCCCGGCCGCGACGCCCCGATGACGCCCAGGAGGATGCCGAGGAACGAGGCCACGACGAACGTGACGACGATCAGCGACATCGTCGCCTCGATGCGGTCGGCCAGCACCTGGGCGACAGGGACGCCGCTGACCACCGAGGTGCCCAGATCGCCGTGGACCAGCGCGACCAGCCAGTTCCAGTACTGCTGCCACAGTGGCAGGTCGAGGCCCAGTTGGGCCCGCACCGCCTCGTAGCGCTCCATCGAGGCGTTCGGGCCCACGATGACGCGCGCCGCGTCGCCGGGCGTGAGGGACACCAGGACGAACAGCAGCGCCGAGATCACGACGAACAGCACGATGCTCATCACGAACCAGTTGACGAATCGTCGCCAGGACATGGGACCGTCTCCTTCCCGGGGCCTGCGCCCCGTCTTCGCGGGCATTCCGCCGACCCACTCGGCGGGCCCGGTGCCCCTCCCCATTGACGAGGGCGGCGCCCCGC
>JAFAAX010000075.1 GCA_023426345.1 Actinomycetes bacterium | reverse complement strand
TCGTGAGACACGTCGAGGTCCTCGGTTGGAGCAGCAGTTGGCGCTACTGATCCTCGGGGACCTCGACCCCTACCCGCCGAACCTCACCCGGCGAGCCTCACCCCCACCGAATGTCCGAAGAGCCGGTCTGATGCCGGGCCACGTGGGTGAATCGGTTGGCGCGGGCGGTGACGTCAGGCCGCTGGGGGTCCGATGGTGCCCGCACCGGGCGTTCGCCTCGTCCTCTGATGGGCGGCCGCACTGGAGGCCGTCAAGTCCCTCGGCGCCACCGGGGTGGCCGCGCCGATGGCGGCCGGCGCGGCCAGCGCGGGCGTCAGTCACGCCCGTCGGTCGGTGGTCGAAGAGGTGCCGGTCATGGGGACCCTTCCATGGGTGAGGACTGCTCGAACATGTCCACGATAAATCCAACATTTGTTGATGTCAACAGATGTTCAAGTTGCAATGGTAGGATCTGATCCCATGAGTCAACGCAAGCGCGCGGGGCGCCCGGCAGGCAGCACCGGGAGCCGTCAACGTCAGGTGATCCTCGCGGCTGCCCGCGAGCTGTTCGCGGTGAACGGGTTTCGTGGAACCACCATGCGGGCGGTGGCCGCGCAGGCCGACGTGGACGTGTCCCTGGTGGCGCACTACTTCACCAACAAGCAGGGGCTCTTCGCGGCCACGCTCCAGTTGCCCGCGCACGCCAAGGACGAGATGCTCCGCGCCATCACGGCACCTCCCGAGCAGCGGGGCAGGGAACTCACCCGGGCCTACCTCGGCCTGTGGGAGGCGCCGGAGACCGGGGAACAGCTGCGGGTGGTGACCAGGACGGCCCTGAGCAGCCTGGAGCTCGGGCGCAAGGTGGAGGGCGTGGTCGCCGACATCCTCACAGGCGCCATCGCGACCGGGACCACGGAGACCTCCCACGCCATCACCGAAGCAGTGTGGACCCAGCTGCTCGGCGTCGCGATCGGCCGGTATCTCCTCCAGCTGCCCGCCGTGGCGAATCTGCCCTTCGATGACCTGGTCGAAGTCATCGCGCCCGGTGTCCAGACGACTCTCGACCTGGAGATCTCCGCACCCGCATGACGGCGGGCGCGGGACGGCGCTCGACCGGCAGGAATGCGGGTGATGAGGGTGATGCTCACATCGGTGGACCAGGCTCTCGGCAGGTGTCCGATGAGGGTCACCTGGGTGTCGCGCATGTCCATGGCTGGAGTCCGTTCCCGGTCGGGCCACGTATGGCGGCGGCCTCCTGGGCCGGGTGGTCCACGACCAGCGGCTGCCCTTCCAGCCCCGCCCTGTCCCCGACGAGGACGCCGTCCGGCAGGCGGGGTCAGAGCCCGCTGTCACCGTCAGGGGCCTCGACGAGCTCCGCTGACCCGGCACATGTTCTCGGGAGGAACTCCGCGCCGGGTGTACGACGCCGGAACACGCACGGAACGTGTGTGAGAACGGAGCGCGGACCCCAGGTCTCATGTGGGGAGCCGTTCTGCACGAAAGGAGGCGTTGTATTGGCTCCCGACGTGCAGAACTCCTCCCCGCATCCCGGCCGACGAGGGCGATGGCTGCGCCTCCGCGCAGAGCGCTCAGCGCAAGACCGCGAGGAGGTCGCCCGCGACGGCGGCGAACTCCTCGGGGTGGTCGCGCGGGGCGTTGTGGGAGCCGGGGATCCTCACCAGCGGGCACCCGAGGTCGCGGGCCAGATCAGGGCAGACGCGCCCGGCGGCCTGGTCGGCGCTCAGGTCGCCCAGGCACACCCACGTCGGCGTGTGCGCGAGCGAGCGGCGGGCGCGGTCCCGATCCAGGGACGCATCGCCCGCCACCAAGTCGTGGACGATCATCGTCCGCAGGTTGCGGTCGATGTGGGCCAGCTCGGAGGGGGTCGCGCGCGGAGCCTGCGGATCCGAGGATCCCTGGGCGATCGCCGCGACCAGGACGGCCTGGGCCAGATGCCCCTCACTCGCCAGGCGCGCGGCCTCCGCGTGGCGCGCCCGGTCGGCCGCATCCGCGTCGCCCACTCCGAAGGGCTCGACCACGACCAGGGCGCCCACCAGGTCCGGCCGGGCCGTCGCCAGGCGCAGGGCGATCCCGCCTCCGAGCGAATGGCCGAGGACGATCACCGGGGCGCCGCCCCCGGCCCGCTCGCACACAGCGGTCAGATCGCGGACGTGCACGGCGGCCGACCAGTCGCCCTCGTCGGGCGCGTCGTCCGAGGCCCCGCACCCGCGTCGGTCGTAGGCGAGCACCGGGCGGTCGGTCGCCACGTTCTGCGCCAGACCCGTCCCCGAGAAGAACGACGAGTCGACGCCGCCACCATGCACCAGGACGATCGGCATCCGCTTCCGCGAGCGCGCCGCCCCGCCGAGGGGAGTCCACCAGTGGCACACGAGCCGCGTCCCGCCGGAGTCGAGCGCGAAATCCTCAGGAATCGGGGCCGGAGCAGAGGCCGGGATCAGCGGATCGGTCACGGGGAAGAGGGTAGGTCATGCCGCACGCCTCCCGAGAATCCACGAGGACGGCTCCGCGGCCCGAGGTCCACGGAAGACGCTCAGGTTCAGGCGCGGCTGAGACGATACTCGTCGGCCGTCGCGCAGGACCGCCCAGACGCCGCGTCCCTCGCGCTCAGCCTGAGTCCGCAGCTCACCGCGCATCCGGGGCGACACCCGGACCTGAGCGGCCGCCGCATGGCCGACGACGCACAGGCAGATGAGGTCGCAACGCGCGCGTTCCCGTTGCGGCCCCTATCTCCGCCGGATCCCGTCGAGGAGGATCTCGAGGAACCGGGGCCACCCCTCCGGGTCGCGGTCCGCGGCGGCGTCGACCATGGATTGCAGGGTCATGAGGTCGTCGGTCGTCAGGTCGGCGCGCACGACGCCGGCCTCCTGGGCGCGGACGAGCAGCGCCGTCATCGTCTCCCCTAGCGCCTCGGGCGGGGTGGGGGCGGCGTCCTCGGGACCCAGGACCACGTCGTGGAGAGCCCGGATCTCTACCAGATCCTCCGCCAGCCGCGTCATCGCGGCGGCCAGGCCGTGCCACGGGTCCGGGTCCGCGAGGTCGGCGCGCGCGGCCTCGACGAACGCGGCCAGGCGATCGTCGAACAGTCCCGCGAGCAGAACTCGCTTGTTGGGGAAGTGACGGTACGCGGTGCCCACCCCCAGGCCGGCGCGGCGGGCCACCTGGTCCATCGTCGCCTCCGTCCCGACCTCGGCAAAGACCTCGCGTGCGGCGTCCAGCAGGCGCTGGTGGTTCGCCGCCGCGTCGGCGCGCGGCTTCTTCCCGCTTGACGAGGCCGCCCCCTCGGGTGCGCTGCCGTTCCCCGGGGGCGTGGCGGTCGGGGGCGCCAGGGCCGGGACCTTGCCGGTCGGGAGTGTCGAGCGCGCGGACATGATGCTCATCATACAAGCGGAGATGCGATCTCCGTCTAGGATGAGCCTCAGAAGAAACGGAGATGTTACCTCCGGACATGACCGACGACACCCCTCGAGGACCCACCATGAGCACACCAACCGCATCCCGCGCATCGGACAATCCGCCTGGCGCGCACGCCTCCGACGGTCGGCCTCGCCCACCGCAGACGACGAACGTCCCCGACGGCCCGCCGAGCCTGCCGCAGACGACGGACACGCCCGACCGGGCGGACGCCCTCGTCGATGCCCCTGCTCCGGCCGCAGACACCCCCGCCCCCGGACTCGCCACCGCCCCTGCCCCCGGACCTCACGCAACCGCCCCCACTCCCGGACCCGCCGCAACCGCGACCTCGACGCCGAGCGAGTGGCGCCCCGACCGCGGTTTCCGGATCGTCCTGGGCGCCCTGATGCTCGCGATGCTGCTGTCCGCCATGGACCAGACCGTGTTCTCCTCCGCTCTCCCCAGCATCGTCGGCGAGCTCCACGGCCTGGAGCACATGGCCTGGGTGACCACGGCCTACACGCTGGCGTCCACGATCGGGATGCCGCTGTACGGCAAGTTCGGGGACGCGCTCGGCCACAAGCGAGTCTTCATCGTCGGCCTGGCCCTGTTCATCGCGGGTTCCGCCGTCGCGGGGGCGGCCTCGTCGATGGGCGCGCTCATCGCCGGCCGCGTGATCCAGGGCCTGGGCGGCGGCGGCCTGATGATCACGTCGTTCTCGATCCTGGCGCTCATGGTCCCCGCCCAGCAGCGCGCGAAGTACACGGCCCCGATGGGCGCGATGTTCGGCGTCGGCGCCGTCATCGGCCCTCTGGTCGGAGGCTGGCTGACGGACGCCCACTCCTGGCGGTGGGCCCTGTGGCTCAACATCCCCCTGGGCCTCATCGCGCTGGCCGCCGCGATCCGGGGCGTGCGCGTGGCCCAGGAGCGCCGAGCGGTGCGCGTCGATGCCTGGGGCATCGCGACGATGACCGTCGCCGTCACGGCACTCGTCCTGGTCGCCGGCTGGGGCGGCACGCAGTACGCGTGGACGTCCCCGCAGATCCTGGGTCTGGCGGCGGTGTCGGTCCTCGGCTGGATCGCCTTCGCCGTCCGCGAGCGCCGCGCCGCCGACCCCCTCATGCCCCTGTCCGCGCTGACGGACCGCACGTTCGTCGTCGTCACCCTCATCGCGATCCTGGTCGTCGGCGTCGCGAACTTCGCGGTGGTCGTCTACATGCCGACCTACCTCCAGATGTCCTACGGCACCTCCGCGATGGCGGGCGGCCTGCTCATGCTCGCGATGTCGCTCGGCATGATCGCAGCGACCGCCGTGTCCGGCGCCGCGATCGCCCGGACGGGCCGCTACCGCGGCGTGGTCGCCGCCGGCATCGTGCTGGGCGCGGCGGGCGCGGCGGCTCTGGCCCTGCTCGGCGGCTCTCCGCACCTGTGGGTGCCCGTCGCGTGCCTGATCCCGATCGGTGCGGGCGTGGGCTGCCTCATCCAGAACCTCATGGTCATCGCGCAGGACCAGTTCGCTCCCCGACAGGTGGGCCAGGCCACGTCCGCCTTCAACTTCTTCCGGGAGATCGGCGCGACGCTGGGCATCGCCGTCGTCGGCTCGGTCTTCGCGAGCCGGCTGGGGGCAGCATTGTCGCCCTCGTCGATCGGGAACACGGCGGCGGCCGCGCTGCCCGCCGATCTCAACGCCCTGACGCCCGCGCTGGTTCGCGGCCTGCCGGCGTCGGTCCAGGAGCTGGTCGCCGCCGCGTACAGCGACGCGCTGCTGCCCGTCTACGGGTGGGGCGTCGCCGTCTTCCTGGTCGCGCTCGCGCTGGTGGCGCTGTTGCCGCGCCGGCCGCTGTCCGCGGGGCCGCGCCCCGACGCCGCCTCCCCCGATGCGCCCGCTCCCGACGCCCATTGACGAGGCTGGCCCCGCTGCGCGGGGCACCCCCCGCCCGCCGGTCACCCACGACCGCTGCGGCAGGCCGGCCCCACGTGCCGCGGGACACCCCCCGGGGAACCCGGCCTTCCGCGAGGGGGGTCGCCCTCGTCGAGGCCACGGTCCCTGGTCGACACCTGGCGTGACATGTAACATTTCGACATGACCACGACTTCGAGGGTGCGCGAACACCGCGCGCGGCTGCGCGAGCGCGGTGACCGTCCCGTGCAGTTCTGGGTGCCCGACGCCCGCACGGACGCGTTTCGCAACGAGGCCAGGCGCGAGTCCCGACTGGTCGCTGCCGGTGAGGAGCGCAGTGATGACCAGGACTTCGTCGAGGCCATCTCCGCGACCTGGGATGACTGAGCCGCCTGCGCGAGGCGAGCTCTGGAGCGTCGCGGGCGGCGTCTACACCGGCAAACCCCGCCCCGCCCTGATCATCCAGGACGAGGCCTTCGCCGAGCTGAAGTCCACAACCGTCCTGCCCATGACGACGACGGAACGAGATGCTCCCCTGATCCGCTTCCTCGTCGAGCCCGGGCCGGACAATGGCCTGCGTCAGCGCTCATGGATCATGATCGACAAGATCACGACGGTCCGCGCCCAGAACCTCGGGACCCGCATCGGCGCGCTCACCGATCGGGAGATCCTTGAGGTCGAACGTCTGCTCCTCGTGTTCCTGGGAATGGGCCGCTGACCCGGGCTCCCCGGCCGATTCCCCCAGCGCGCCACTATCACGGCCGCGCACCGGGTCGGGTGCGCGAGACCGCCGTCCGATCGCGCGGTGCGAGCAGGCCAGCCGCGCCGATTGCGAGACAGACGGCGACGACCGCCATGATGACCAGCTTGGCCCAGCGGACGACCACCAGGGCCGTGAGCGCCGTCTGGTCGACCGGAGGGTAGGCGGTGGTGAGCCAGAGCGCGCAGACGTTCTCCGCCCAGTCGACCAGCGTCGCGACCAGGGGGACCAGGATCCAGGATCCGAATCGGCCCGCCTCGTACGCCTCCGGCCGCAGCCGTCGCAGGCCGAAGGCGAAGGCGCCCGCGAAGGAGAAGCCGATCAGCAGGGGAAACACCGT
The DNA here is from genome assembly GCA_023426345.1 of Actinomycetes bacterium. Classification (GTDB taxonomy): domain Bacteria; phylum Actinomycetota; class Actinomycetes; order Actinomycetales; family Actinomycetaceae; genus Pauljensenia. The sequence continues at coordinate 19,146 of JAFAAX010000075.1, read as the reverse complement.
GTCGAACGTGTAGAAGAGCGTGACGGAGCCCCTGGCCGGGCCGGCCAGTGCACGGACCGCCGCCTCCAGGTCGGCGCGGGAGGCCAACGGGTTCACGTCGTAGACGGCCGTCCCACTCACGCGCACGGCGCCCGCATTCGCGATGAAGGCGGAGCAGGCGGTGACCGCCAGGGCCAGGACCGTGATCGCGGCCCACAGGAGCAGTGACCGGGAGATGCGGTCTACCAGGTGCGACAGGGCGCGCATGGGCGGGGCCTCCTTGGACGAATATCGGTTGCGGTCTCCGTTACCGGCATGACCCCGGTCTTCCGCTTCGCCGATGGCCAGCCACCGAGTCCGCCCTCACGGCCCACACCGCGGGGGGCTCGCGCGGGAATTGGAGGCGTCACGACGCGCTCGGACCCACGACGCCCCAGATACTGCACGGCCCGGATGGGCGAACCTCGCGGGGAGAGGCGGAGCAGCCCGGCGGGCTCCCACGTCACGTGGCGCGACGGGTGAACCTCGAGGGGAGGGGCGGGCGCGCTCGCCCTCTGGCGGGGCTATTTGCCGGTGGCGGCCCGCCGGACCTGCCGGGCGCGTTCCTGCAACACCTGGTCCTCGGGCGTCACCGCCTCCAAGGTCACCCCATGAGGCCGCGACTTCCCATCCGCCCCGGTGGTCACATAGGTCACGAACCCATCCATGATCGCCCGCTCCCCGACCTTCACGTCAATATGCGCCACGAAGGACGTGCGCCCGGCAAGGACGGCCTTGCCCGTGAAGGTGACGGTCTCACCCAGGTGCACCGGCTCAGCGAACCCCATCCCATGCAAATGCGCACACACCACGTCCTCGGCCGGCACCCAATGACACACCGCCATCAGACCAGTCTCAATGAACCACGACGCCGTCCGCCCCGCAAACAACGTCCCATGATGATTCAAATCCCCACCCAACACGAACCTGTTGGACACCACCGGAGAGACCTCAGACACGACTACTCCCCCTGTTCCTGTTCTCCGGCCAACACGGATACCAACCCACGCACCGACTCCACGTCGTTGACGGTGATCGTCCGCACCCCCGGCGCGATCCTCTTGATCAACCCCGCCAACACACTCCCCGGACCAAACTCCACAAACGTATCCACACCCGCCTCCACCATCAACCGGACCGACTCCGCCCACCGCACACACCCCGTCACCTGCGCGACAAGCTCCGACTCAATCTGCCCGGCCGAGGTCAACGCGGAGGCAGTCGTGTTCCCCACCAACGACACCACCGGATCCCGAAGACCCGCACCCGCCACCGCCTCACGCATCCCAGGCACAGCCGGGGCCATCAACGGGGAATGAAACGCCCCCGACACCGCGAGCGGCACCACCAACTTCGCACCCCGCTCCCTCGCCAGCGCACGAGCCGCCCTCACCGCGCTCTTCGGCCCGGAGATCGCCACCTGACCTGGACAATTCAGATTTGCCACCACCGCACCCGACTCCGCACCCGACTCCGCACACACCCCCGCCACCACCTCCTCACCCAGACCGATCACCACCGCCATACTCCCCGGACACTGCTCCGAAGCGGCCTGCATCAACCGACCCCGCACACGCGCCAAACCAATCGCCGTCCCCACCTCACACACCCCGGCCGCCGCCAGGGCCGCATACTCCCCCAGACTGTGCCCCGCCACGAACGCCGGCACCTCCAACGCCGCCCCGGCCTGCTCCGCCGCCTCACGCGCCGCCGCCACCAACGCCAACTCCACCATCACCAAACCCGGCTGAGCATTCACCGTCCGCGTCAACACCTCATCCGGCCCCTCCACAACCACACGCGACAGGGCAAACCCCGCCCCACGATCGCCCTCGTCAAACACCTCCCGCGCAGCAGGCGACGCCTCGTAGACGTCCCCACCCATCCCCACCGACTGGGCCCCCTGACCCGGAAACACCCACCCCACACCCATCAACCCTGCTCCTTCTTCCCGTCGCGCGGTTCCTCGAGGATCTTCGCCAGCTGTCCGAGCATCGGATTGATGACGGCCCCTGCCACCTGGTGCGTGAAGGGCCGCAATGCGGCCGGGCGAAGGTCCATGTCCGCGGTCCAGACAACCCGTGAGCATTCCTCGTTGACGCGCTCAACCGCCAGTTGCGCGTCACTGTGCCGGATCATGAGGAAGGGAGCAGGTACCCGGTATCTCAGCCGGCGGGCGCCCTCGTCAATCGAGACGAGCTCCTCCACCATGTCGATCCCGCCGGGGAGGTGGATCGTGCGCGTGGACCCGGGCGACTCCGGATCGCCGTCGAATGTCATGCGGATCTTGCCGCCCAGCGTCATCCACGGCCCGTCGAAATCTCCGACGAGCGCCCACACGTCCTCGGGCCGGGCTCGGATCACCCGCACTCTGCTCACCCTCGCCATGGCATGTCCTCCCCTTTCGCGCAGGGAGGCCGCGCCGACACCGGGAACGGACATCGGCGCGGCCCTCTGCTCGCTGCCGCTCAGGCGTCAGCCCAGCTCGCCCTTCTCGGCGTCGTTGCGGTGGACCTTGTCGAACCATTCCTCGTCATCGGAGCCCTGACTGAGCAGATAGCCCCACATCTCGGACTTGAAGTGGACCTCGAGGTCCTCCATGGCCTTGCGCCACGGCCGCTTGACCAGATCGTGGGTCAGGCGCGTCACGTGAACGTCCTGCTTGGCGATGGTCTCCGCGATCTCCCAGGCGCGGTCGAGCAGCTCGTCGTTGGGAACGACCTCATTGACGACGCCGAGCTCCAGCGCCTCCTGAGCGTTGAGGCCCTTGTTCATATAGGCGAGGTACGCGGCCCGCTTGGCGCCCAGCAGCTCCTGGAAGACCAGCAGCTGCCCATCCCCGGGGACCGTGCCGGCACCGAAGTGCACGTCCTTGAACTCGGAGTCCGGGGTGCAGATCGTGATGTCGCAGATCAGCATGAACTCGGTGTGCGTCAACGACCATCCGTTGATCGCCGCGACCACCGGGATCTGCAGGTCGTAGAGCTGGTTCATCATCACGCGGTAGTCGTTGGCGTACCCGCCGTCGTACGTGAACTTCGCGTACAGCTTCGGGTCGCGCGCGACCTCCTTCAGCCCGCCCGAGGCCTTCGGGTCCATTCCCGCCAGCCATTTGTCGCCGCTGCCGGTGAGGATGAGGACCTCGTTCTCATGGTCGTCGTTGATGATGCGGAACAGGTTCTGGATGGCGCGGTTGATCCCGATGCCCCACGTGGTCGGACCGTCGTCCGTGTGGAGCTGGACCTCGATGATGCCGTCCCTCCGCTTCATGTGGAAGTAGTCCTTGTACAGCTCGGAGTACTCCTCGAACTTCATCGGCGGGACGCCGGCGTCGACGCCCCCGAATCCGTATCCATCGAAACGCTCGCCCACTTTGTGCATGGTGTTGCTTCTCCTTCGAATCCAGTGAATCCTTCGAATCCCGCAGGACCCGCGAGTCACGCGGGTCCTGCGGTCCCTCCTGTCCGCTCACGGGGCGACCTCGCCCCGTGGCTCCAGGACATTCAGTCCTTGTCCGCGGCGCCCAGTTCCAGGAGATCACCGACGGTCTCGCACGCGTTGATCTCGGAATACCCGATCTCGCGTCCCAACTCCTCGCTGAGGATGTTCGCGAGGATCATGCGGTGCATCGAGTCGATCTTGAGATCCTCGAGCAGCCTGGTCCCGGACGTCAGCTCATCGGCCGACGCGCCGAAGACGTTCGCGACCTCGTCCAGCAGCTTCCCGGCCAATTCCTGGTCTGCCATCATGTCTCCCCTCACGCCGCCTCGACGGTGTCCTTGAGATGAAAGACCGGCCAGAACACGTGGTTCTCCGGATCGACCTCGAGGATCTCGGCCGTCACGGGCGCCGGCAGCCGGGCCAGGAGCGCTTCCTGGTCCTCCGGCTTCACCTCGGGGATCCAGGACACGAAGACGGGCCCCTCGGCCAGCTTGATGTGCGCATAGAGCACACCGCCCTTGACGAACGGCGGGATCCCGATGTAGGCGTACGAGAACGAGATCAGCTCCGCGTCTCCGCTCATCTCCACCCAGTCCAGATCCGTCGAGCCGCACCCGTTGCAGATGGGGACGGGCGGGAACTCATAGCGCCCGCACGCGCCGCACCTGAGTCCCCTCAACTCGCCCGCCTCCAAGCGGTCGTACCATTCCTTGACGATCGGCGTCATCTCAGCCATCGCGGTTCTCCCTTCACATCGCTCTCGAAGTGCCCTGTCTCACCAGCCGGCCCGGAAGACCCCGACGCCCAGGTTGAATCCGCCGCCGCCGCCGTAGACGACGCCCGTCTTCGGCGCCTCCTTCTGCTGGCGGTCGCCGGCCTCGCCGCGCATCTGGGCGACGATCTCCGCCACCTGCGTCATCCAGGACGGCGCCAGGGCGTGGCCGTGTTGGCACAGGCCGCCATTGGTGTTGATCGGCTTCTCCCCGTCGATGCCGATGCGCCAGTCCCTCATGTACCTCCAGGCCTCGCCCGGCTCGATGAATCCGCCGATCTCGGCCCCCACCAGCACCGACGTCGGGGGAGCGTCCATGATCTGCATCTGATCGATCTGGGACGCCGGGTCCGTGATGTCCGCCATCTCGTAGGCGTCCTCGAACGCCTTGACCAGCGGCGGGATCGGGTACTCCACGAAACCGCGCTGCGGGGCGCACACCGTCGAGATGCCGGCCACCTCCACCGGCTTGGACACGTACTTGTGCGCGTCCTCCGTCCGGCACACGATCGCCGCGGACGCGCCGTCGCAGTTCGTTCCCAGGTGCCGGCCGCGGATGACCGATCCCATCATCGGGCTGTACCGCTTGTCCGTGAGGTAGGCATGGACGTCGTCGAACCCGAACCGCTTGGCCTCCTCCTCGTAGCCCTCCGTGACCAGGAGCGCCTTCGGGTTGAGACGGACCTGCTCGCGCTGGTGGATCATGTAGGAGGTCAGGGCCTCGTCGATGTCGTGGAACGAGACCCCGTACTTGTTGCAGTACGCGACCGCCATGGCGTCCAGCACGCCCGGCATCCCGACCTTCTCGTAGGTGGAATCCAGCCCGGCGTAGACCGCGTCCATCAACGAGTCGTGCGAACGCTCGCTCCGCATGTGCAGCGGCAGGCCCGCGTCGCGCACGATGCACGAGTTGATGTTCAACCCCACTGTCAGCGCCACGTCGTACAACCCCGACGACACCGCCGCCACGGCGTCGGCCAACCCGGCAGCCTGGCTGCCGCAACCCTCGTCGTGGAAGATCCCCGGCTTGTACTGCATCCCCAGCCACTCGCTGAAGTGCGGGGCCGCGCTCTTGATCTTCGACGAGAAGTTCGGCCCGCTCATCCCCAGGTAGAAGACGTCGATGTCCTGGGCGCTGATGTTCCCGTCCTCCATGGCCTCCATCGCGGCCATCGAGACCAGCTCGCGTTCCGTGAAGCCCATGAGCTCAGGCGTCTCATTGACGCGTCCCAGCGGCGTGAAGCCGATTCCGATGATCGACACGCCCCGACTCAATTTCCCCATTGGTCTCTCCTCGCTCTCTTCTGCGACAGCCGGGCAGGCTCAGTCCGCGGCGTGGATCTTGTCGTATCCGTCCTGGAACATGTTCGCGATCTCGATCGCGAAGTGGATCGGGTGCCCCTCGCTGAGCGCCCGGGGCGCGTTCGCCGGCGCGAAGAACGTCGACTTCATCTCGAACCCGTCCGCCGTCGGCTTGAACTCGTGGATCGCCCCCAGGTGGATGTTGAGATCGTCGACGGCCAGGTGGGTCTCCCCCGCCAGGCACACCGAGAATCCGGGCTCCCGCTCGACCGGGATGCCCTCGGGAATCTCCTGCTGGCCCGTCCCATGGACATGGGTCGGCTCACCCGTCATCCCGAACACCTTCATGCCCGACTGCCCCGTCGCGATGTCGCCCGCGACGACGTAGTGCTCCGGCATGATGTGCTTGCCGTCGGAACCGCCGGCGCCCAACGCCCCGGAGGACTGCATCTCCTGGACCGTCATCCCCTTGACACTCAGGCGTGTGACGCCGATCTGATAGCCCTGCTCCTCGATCGGCACCGACAACCACTCGTGCCACCGGCGCTCCGTGTCCGCGATGACGTCCTTGAACACCTCCAGCGTGTACTCGTCGCTCATCCCGGCGCGCGTCTGGAAGGAGATGCGGTTCGCATCCTCCGGGTCCAGCCAGTTGATCTCGATCGGGGACAGCACCGTGTCGCCGTCCGCGATCTCCACCCCCAGGTCCTGCAGCTCGTGCAGGCCGTGCAGGGCCCTCTCGTACTCGTAGCGCGCCAACTGCTTCCGCGTGTAAGGCACGCCGTCGATCGTCACATCAATGCTCAGCTCGGACATCGTCCGTTCCTCCACTCCATCGTCCCTGTTCATGTCCTGCGGCAGCCCCGCCACTCCATGACCCGCGCGGCGAGGTCCTCCGCTCACACCACTCACCGGCTGTTCACCCACGCCGGTGACACCCACCATTAAACTCCCCATATGAGGAATTGTGCAACCGGGATACCCTGCCACCATGAGTGACAGCACCGGTCCCGCCCCTGAGCGCCATCCCGTCGGCCGCCGCCCGGGCGCCAACCAGACCCGCGACGACATCCTCGACGCCGCGCTCAGCCTGTTCGCCGACCATGGGTACGAGGGCACGTCCATGCGCGCGATCGCCGCAGCCGCGGGTGTCGATCCCGCCCTGGTTCGCCATTTCTTCGGCCACAAGGACGCCTTGTTCGCCGCCACCGTGCTGGACCGCACCACCATCAGATCCCGGCTGGGCGATGCCCTGGACGGCGACCCGGACGACGCCGGCCGGCGCCTGGCGAGCGCCTACCTGCACCTGTGGGAGGACCCCGCGATGTCGCTCCCGATGGCGGCGCTGTCCAAGTCGGCGATCACCTCCCGACCCGTCATGGACGCGCTGGTGGGCCTGCACATGCCCGACCTCTTCGACGAGCACGCCGACGCGCTCCACGGCGGCGCCCAGGGTTTCGTCACCGCGATCAGCCATCTGTTCGGCATCGCCGCGTTCCGATACATCGGCAAGGTCCCCGCCCTCGCCGACAGGCCCGTGGACGACCTGGCCGACGAGCTCGCCCCCGTCATCCAGGACTGCCTGACCGGGGACCGCTCCCGCCAGTGACGAGGGCGGCCCCGCTGGCGCGGGGCATCCCCCTCCCGGGGTTGCCGGTCCGGGAGGGGCGCCCCGCGAGACGCGGGGCCGTCCTGTCGTCCCCCTCCAGCGCGCCTGTCGCGCTCCGTCGCCTGTGTAACGAGATCTTGTCCTGTCCGATCCCGCCCGCTTTTCGACGTCAACACCTCACAGCTGACGGAGACCTGTTCGCGCTGCGCGATCGGCCCGCACGTGGACGCCCGGATCCGGATTCCCGCCGTCAGGGTATTCGTCGACCATCTGTCCCTGCTCGGCGATCGGCTTGCCGTCGGCGCCGGCTCGAGTGAGGGCACGGAGCGGCCATGGGGGGCGCGAGCGGCGCGGAGCCGGCGGTCCGTGCGGGCCTGCCGGACTCAAGCCCACCCGCGCCCGCCCGCGCCCAACGAGCCCGCCACATGCCCGCCCTCGGCGACCGTGGTCCTCGTCGATGGGCAAACCTCCGGGGAGGGGGAAAGCCGTCAGTCCCCGGCGTGAATGAGGTCGTACCCGTCCTGGAACATGTTGGAGATCTCGATCGCGAAGTGGATCGGGTGACCTGCGCTCAGGGCCTTCGGCGCGTTCGCCGGCGCGAAGAATGTCGACTTCATGTCGAAACCGTCCTCGGCCGGACGGAACTCGTGGATCGCCCCCAGGTGCAGGCACAGGCCGTCGCTCTTGAGCTCAGTGACACCCGACAGACTGACCGAGAAGCCCGGCTCCGGCACGACGGGCACGCCGAGCCCGAGGTCAAGGGATGGGGCTACCACGACCACCAGTGGGGCAACATCGCGTTCTTCCTGCTGTGGAACAACTGGACCTGGGCGCGCCAGAGCTACGACGACTACTCGATGCTGGTCTTCGACATGACGGCCACCGCCCCCTTCGAGTCCGACCGCTTCCCGCTGTGCTTCATCCAGGACAAGGACGGCAACCTGGTCTTCGAGTCCCACAAGGGCGTCACCTGGGACGCCCCCGAGGCCTACGTCGACGAGGTGTCGGGCAAGACCTACCCGAAGGTCCAGACCTTCCACTTCGAGAACGGCGGGAAGACGGTCGACTACACGCTGACCGCCGACACCGTCATCGAGCGCTCCGGCGAGCTCATCTACGAGTACATGTTCCCGGGCGCCGTGCCCTTCGCGGACGCGAACCGCTGACACCCGCGGCCGCGAGATCCGTCCCTTGGTGACGCCCCCTCCCGGAACGCCAGGTGGAGGGAGGGGCGCCCTCGTCAATCTCATCGCGATCGACGAGGACGGCCCCGCGCACCCAGTCCGAGCACGCCCACCGCGAGCGCCCTCCCTTCCCGCGCCCCGGGCCCCGCGAGGAAAGGAAGCGCCTCTGGATTGTGACCATTCCGTGACCTGACGGGAGCCGTGAGGCGAGGATCCAGAGCTCCAGATGCATATGGGGGTTCGTACGCTTGTTCCATGTCAGCCACGGACGTGCGTGAGAGCCTGGAGGCCCCGGAAAAGGGGCTCCAGGAGGAGGCGGCGCGCGCATGGGTGGCCTGGCTCGCCGATGCCAACCGGCTGGCGGGCCTCGGGGATGGCGCCCTGGTCGAGGACACGCGATCCATGGAGGAGCTGGGCCGGATCCTGGATGCGGGACGGGCGTTCGCGGCAGGGGAGATGGCGGACAGGTCGCGCAGAGAGTTGGGGGATGCGGGCCTGGCCCGCAGGCACGGCGCGAAGGACGCCAGTGAGCTGTTGGAGCGGGTCACGGGGGCCTCTCCCCAGGAGGCGCGCCGGAGGCTGCGCCAGTCCGCCCCCTTGCAGGCGGGCCGGTCCTTCACGGGGGAGGCCACGCCGGTGGCGTTCCCCGCGCTGCGGGCGGCGGTGTCCGCGGGACTGATGAGCGCCGAGATGAGCGCCGCGATCACGGGCCCGCTCGCTCCCCTGCTCGAGCGAGGCGGTGCGGACGAGCGGGCGTGGATGCGCGCTCGGGTGGCGGACGTCGAACTCGAACTCGCGGCGGTGGCGATGGGGACGAGGGCGGTGTCGGAACGCGGCGGGGTGCTCGGCATGGACGCATCGGGCCGGGAGATCGCAGCGCGGATGCTGGAGGCCGCTCGCACGGCGGGAGCCTCGGCCCGGCCCGGGACATTCGAGCAGGTGCGGCGCCTGGCTCATGCCCACGTGAAGGCCCTCGGACGGGCGCTGGCTGCTCGCAGCCAGTCGGAGGGCGAGCGGCGCCGCGTCGAGCGGGAGCAGCGCGAGGCCCAGCGCTTCGTCTCGTTGACGCGACGCGGGGACGGACTATGGAAGCTTGATGGGATCCTCCTGCCGGAGACGGCCGCGCAGGTGATGCTCCTGAGAGACGCCGTGTTGAACCCGAAGCGCCCTGCGGACCACGGCGGCAGTGCGGTCGCCGGCGTCATGGAAGGTGGCTCCTCTGCCGGCGCGGACACTGGCCCCGGCGGTACGGACACTGGTCACACGGGCGCTGGCGGGAGGGCGCGCGTGGGCCCAGGCGGACTTCCGGTGGGGACATCGGGCAGAACCCTGCCCGTGGATGAGCAGGGGCGGATCGCGGAGGTGAAGGACCACCGGAGTGCGGGTCAGCGGTTCCATGACGCGCTGGACGCCGTGCTGTCGATCGCCGCGACGGTGCCGGACATGCCGCGGCTGCAGGGGGCGAACCCGACGCTGGTCATCACCGCCTGCGTCGATCAGGTCGAGGACCCGGACGGGTGGGCGTTCCTGCAGGGCACGCACGGCGAGGCCACCAGCGCGGTGGACGCGGGAGCGGCGCGTCATGCGGGATGCGCCGGCACGATCCACCAGGTCCTCACCACACGGAAGGGCGCGCCGGTGTCGATGACGAGCCTCGGACGGATCTTCACCGCCGACCAGCGCGAGGCGATCGCCCTGAGGGACGGTGGATGCGCGTGGCCCGCCTGCGACGTGCCAGCGACGTGGGTGGAGATCCATCATGTCCAGGAGTGGTCGAAGGGCGGGGCCACGCGCGTGGACAACGGCGTGTCCCTGTGCTTCCGGCATCACCGCGACCTCGAGGCGTTGGGATGGGAAGTCGAGATGAGGCAGGGAGTACCGTGGTTCAGGCCTCCGCCTCAGGCGGATCCCGAGCGGACCTGGATCCGCGGCCAGCAGTCCGCCCACGCCTTGTTCGATCAGGTCCGGCGTCGCACGACGCTCGGCGGCGCGGACCTGCCCGCATGCGATGTCGGACCGGAGGCCGACGGGACGAGTGCGCCCAGAACCCGAACCGACGGCGGCTGGAGCGCCCCCGGAACCCGGGCCGACGGCGGCTGGAGCGCCCCCGGACCGGCCGGCATCGCCGACGTCGGACCGGAGGCCGACGGGAGAAGCGCGCCCGCAACCCGAACCCACGGGAGAAGCGCGCCCAGAACTGGGGACTCTCGGCCTGGCCCCGCGCTCTTCGACCTCACCGGGTGACAGGGCCCCAGCGACACCGCGCCGATGACACAGCGCTGACGACACAGCGCTGGCGACACGGCGCGGGCAGCGGCTGGTACCAGGCAGGGGGTCGGGCACCGGTCCGTCTGGAGCCCGGCTGTGTCATCCGGATTCCCGCCGGCGTCCCCGGCCGTGTCTGCGTGGCCGTCCCCTCTCACCGGACCTGATCCCTCCATCAGAAGAAGCGACCGGGCCCTGCGCGAAAGACCGAACAGACCCGGCGCGAAGGGCTCACGCGTTGACGTCGCGGCGGCGGAAGCTGAGGAACCCGACGACCAGCAGGACGACGTCGATCGCACCGACGACCACCAGGCCGGTCCACGATGGGTCGGCATCGGCGACGGCGGGCACGTGGTGGAACGGGCTGATCGACAGGACGGCGTCGGACAGCTGCATCATCGGTCCCAGGATCGTCAGCAGGAACGACGCCATGATCGCCACCCACGTGAGCGCCCGGCCCCGCGGCCAGAGGCCGGCGAACGCCGCCGCGATCGCCAGGAACGTCCACACCGCCGGCAGGGTGGCCGCCGTCTGGGCCAGGACGTCGCCCAGCGACAGGTCGACGCCGCCGGCGCGGGCGATGACACCGACCAGCAGTCCGGCGAGCGCCAGCTCGACCGTGGTGGCCGCGAGGGCCAGGCCCACGGTCGATCCGAACAGCCGCGTGCGCGACACCCCAGTGGCCAGGACGGGCTCGACACGGTCGGCCGTCTCCTCCGAGCGCAGCTTGAACAGGCCCTGCGCCGCGGGGACGGCGGCGAGAACGCCCAGGACGGTGAGGACCGTCACCAGCATCTGCGTCGTGAGGTCCGACTGGGCGGCCCCGCCGGCCTGGAGGAGCTCCTGGATGGCGGGGTTCGTGGCCAGAGTGTCCTCGGAGTCGGACATGAAGTAGCCGAACATGACGCCGAAGACGACGAAGACGAGGACCCACGTCAGCACGTTCGACCGGTTGAGCCGCCACGTGAGGGCGCCCACCGACCGGACGCGTCCGCGCCCGGGCCCCGGAGCCGGGGTGAGCGCGCCGGCCGCGAAGTCCCGACGCCCCTGGAGCACCACGGCCACCGTCAACAGCACGACGGCCAGGGCGACCCCGGGCAGCAGGGGCCACCATCGTTCGTCCCCCACCGGATTCGCCTGCGCCATCCACCCCATCGGGTTCGCCCAGATCGTCCACTCGGGCAGGTCCAGCGCGTAGCAGAATCCGCGGAGCACGTAGAGCACGCCCAGGGCGCCGACCGCGAGGGTGTCCGCCGTGTGCTTGTCGGAGCCCAGCTGCGCGGCGACCGCCGCGATCCCGGTCCCCATCCACCCCGTCACACACAGGATGGCGCCGACGAGCAACTGGGTGCCCCACGTCCCCCCGCAGAGGACGGCCACCACGGCAGACAGCAGCCCGGCGACCAGCGACCCGCCGATCCCCAGGGCTGCGGCCGCCGCCAGCCGCGCGCCGCGCCCCAGGACGCCGGAGGCGAACAGCTCGGCCTGGCCGTCGTCCTCCTGCCCGCGCGAGGAGCGCACGACCAGCATCGCCATCCCGATGGCCAGGAAGAACGCCCCCAGTCCGACGTTGAGCCACGCCCCGAACCCGTCACGCGTCGACAGATCCGCGGCGGGCCCCATCACGAGGCTGATCGCCGGGTTCGCGACGACCGCCGTCTCCATCGAGGCGACGTCGGAGGGGTCCGGGAACAGGAGGTCGTAGCAGCCGACGCCGAGCAGCGAGAACAGCACGCCGATCGACGCCCAGGCCAGTACCGTGGCGCGGCTGTGCCGCCAGGACGACCGCAGGAGCGGCCACGCGCCGGCGAAGGTCCGTCTCATCGAGCGGCTCCGTCGGACACGGCCGCCGCTTCCGATCCGGCCGCGGCCGCCCCGTCGCCCGGCGCACCCGCATCCCCATCGGACGCCGCCCCGGCCGCCCCGCTGTGCCGCCAGCCGGAGTCTCCGCCGTCCCGCGAGCCCGCCTCCTCCGCCGCGGTCGGCGCCCCGGGCAGGGGGTCGCCCTCGTCGATGCCCTCCGTGCCGGCCACGCCGTCCCCCTCGTAGAAGCGCAGGAACAGCGACTCCAACGAGGGTGGCTCCACGGTCAGCGAGCGGATCCCGTAGGGCACCAGGACGGCCATCGCCAGGCCGACGCGGCTGGACTCGATGGTGGCGGTGAGCCGGGCGCCGTCCGAGCGCGCCGGCTCGACGCGCAGGTCGGACAGCCCGCCCAGTGCGGCGGTGTCCGGGGCCTGCGCCAGCTCGGCGTGGATCGTCGACCGCGCGCCGGAACGCAGCTCCGCCAGCGGCCCGGTCTCCACGACCCGGCCGTCGCGGATGATGCTCAGACGGTCGGCCAGCGACTCGGCCTCCGACAGGATGTGGCTGCTCAGCAGCACGGACGCGCCGCGACCCGTGGCCTCGCGGACGACATCCTGGAAGACGCTCTCCATCAGGGGATCCAGACCGGAGGTCGGCTCGTCCAGGATGAGCAGCTCGACATCTGAGGACAACGCCGCGATGATCGCGACCTTCTGACGGTTGCCCTTGGAGTACTGACGGCCCCGCTTGGTGGGGTCCAGCTCGAACCGATCGATGAGGTCCGCCCGCCGGACCGGGTCCAATCCGCCCCGCAGGGCACCCAGCAAGTCGATGGCCTCCCCGCCCGTCATCCCCGGCCACAGCGACACGTCGCCGGGAACGTAAGCGAGGCGCCGATGCAGCGCGACCACGTCGTGCCACGGATCCTGGCCCAGGACCCGCGCTTCTCCCCCATCGGCCCGCAGCAGCCCCAGGAGCACGCGGATGGTCGTCGACTTCCCCGCGCCGTTGGGGCCCAGGAACCCGTGGACCTCACCGCGGCGGACCTGCAGGTCGAGTCCCTTGAGCGCCTGGAACCGCCCGTAGTTCTTGCAGTCCGGCCACGTCGATGACGAGGTCGACGCCGACGGGCTCCGCGTGGGAGCGGGGCTGGGGCTGGGTGGTCATGGGCGGGAGCCTCCCTCTGGGGCCGCCCGCTGCGGGCATCCCCGGGTCGATCGTAGGAACGCCTGCGCCCCTTCGCTCGAGGGGCGCGTTCCCATGCCGTGCGATGTGTCGCCGGATGCGCCGTCCGGCGCCGCCTCCCGGGCCTCGGCCGGTCCCGCGGGGGGGCGCGCCGCCGTGGCGGCGCCGTCCTCGTCGAGAGGACAGAAGATGCGCGAAATCGGAGGCGTCACGGCACCAACAGGCCCACGACGCCTCGGATATCGCGCGCCATGCGGGGGAACTGGAGGCGTCACGACGCATCCGGGATCGTGACGCCTCCAATTTCCGCGCGCTACCTCCCCGACACGACGCCCGGCGGCGCGCCGAGACCCGTGATCGTGCGGTCAGGCGGCGACGGCCCGCGCGCTCCGGGAGCGGCGGCTGTGCAGGAGGGAGCCGAGCGCCAGCAGGAGCAGGCCCGCGCCGGCCCAGATGCTCAGGACGCCCCACTGGGCGCCGGTGGACGCGTCGGGGAAGTAGGCGAGCGAGCGCATGAGGGTGATCAACTGGCCGTTGGGGAAGTAGTGGCCGATCGTCGCCCACGGAGTGGGCAGGAACTCGGTGGGCACCATCATGCCGGACCACGGGTTGCCAAACAGGATGATGGCGACGGCGCCCAGGGCCAGGCCGGCCGGACCCAGCGCCGCTCCCAGACCGGTGATCGCCCCCGCGATCGCCAGGACCCCCAGGGCGATGTCCGCGGCGTTCGTCCAGTAGGAGCCCTCGAGGACGTTGAACCACGGGCCCAGCACGGCGGACGCGGCCAGGCCTCCCACGATCGCGGCGGTGAACAGGGTGGCGAAGCGCCGGACGGGCTTCTTCACCACGAAGAAGGAGACCATCGACCCAGCCAGCCCGATGATCAGGGCGGGGAGGATGACCAATTGCGACACGCCGGAGCGCGCCGTGCCCGGCACGACGTCCGTGACGGTCACCTGGACCTGCTGGCCCTGGGCGGCCATCGCCGCCTGCATACCGGTCGCCATCTGCGAGAGGACCTGGGACACCTGGGCGCCCCCGGCCGAGGCGGTGAGCATCTCGATCTGGTCGCCGAAGATAACGGCGCCGGAGACCTCGCGCTTCTCGATGGCGGCGACCGCCTCGTCGCGGGTGTCGACCTGGGTGAGAACGAACATGTCGGGGCTGTTCGCGGTGAGGGTCTGGACGATGCCGGCCCGCGCCTGCTCGGGGTCGGCGACGGCCAGCTCGATGTTGCCCGGCTTCGCCGAGGTCATCGGCCAGAGGAACGCCGCCGCGAACAGCGCGCCCACCAGCGGGATGAGCACGCCGATGGCCACGGCCTTCATCCAGCCCCTCCCGGCGGGCTCCTCCGCGGTCGCGGTCGATCCGTCGGAGCCCCGTGCCCCTGCCATGAACGCCATGTGCGTGTTCCCTTCGTGCGCGAATGCCTGATCGACCGGTCGTGCCGATCGCGTCCGTCCCGGTGGCCGTGCCGCCGTTCGCCGCTCATCGCTCGCCCGACACCGTGACAATTGTGAGAGCATAAACCCAACGATCGTTGGATTCAACGCTCGCCGAAATTCTTGACCGAGAGGGGCGACGCCCCCGCCCCGCGGCCCGGCTGCCGATCACGAGAGGAGATGATGGTGCCTATGACCCCGCGCACGAAGCACCCGACCGGCCGTCGCCCCGGCCCTGAGACCACGCGCGCGGACATCCTGCGCGCCGCCGTCGAGCTGTTCGCCGAGCGCGGGTACGAGGGCGCGTCCCTGCGCGCCATCACCGACCGCGCCGGGGTCGACGTCTCCATGGTCGCCCACTTCTTCGGGGACAAGCGCGGCCTGTTCGAGCAGGCCGTCATCGACCAGTTCGAGCACAATCTCGGCGCGGCCGACGCCCTCCTCCGCGGGTCCGACCCGGTCGCCCCCCGGCTGGCCGGCGCGTTCCTGGACCTGTGGGAGATCGAGCCCAGCGCCTCCTCGATGCGGGCCCTGCTCCGGGCCGCCCTGGAGTCGGACGAGAACCGCGATGTCCTGATCTCCGTCATCGCCGACCGGCTGGACGTGGTCCGCCAGGTCATCGACGCGCTCCAGAGCAGGGACGCGGACGCAGACGGCGGCGGCCCGGACACCGGCGGCGGCGCAAACCCCGGGGACGACACGGACTTTCCGGCCCGCGAGGAATCCGGGGCCGGTGACAATGCCGGCCGCGGCGAGAACGCGCCGACGACGCGCCTCGAGCACCTCCAGCCGATGGCCGCCCATCTGCTGGGCCTCGGCGTCGCGCGGTATCTGCTCCGCATCCCGCCCCTGGCGACCATGTCCCGGGAGGCCGTCATCGCCGACATGGTCCCGATCATCGAGCTCTACCTGCCCGGCGCCGCCTCGTCGTCCTCCGCTGTCGTTCCCGTTTCCGACACCCATTGACGAGGACGGCCCCGCTGCCGCGGGGCGCGCCCTTGACGCTGCCCCGGCCTGCCGTGACGCGGCCACCGGGGCGGTCGCGGTGGTCGTGGGGGCGCCGGCCGTGTCGAAGTCAAGGCGCCAGCGCGGTGAGCGGGACGACGTGGACGCCGTCGGCGCGTCGACCGGCTGCTCCCGTGGCGGTCAGGACGATCAGTGCGGCGGGCGCGCCCTGGCGCCTGGTGTCCACGCGACGTACGAAGTCCAGCAGGCCCGCAGCTGCGCCGTCGACCGCGACTTGCCCCATCTTGATCTCGATGGCCGCCCAGCGACCGTCCTCGAGGGTGACGATCGCGTCGACCTCATGGCCTTCGGCGTCGCGCCACGTGTCGACACGTCCGCCGAGGGCCTGGGCATAGATGCGCAGATCGCGGACAGCGAGCGCTTCGAAGTGGTATCCGGCCGCTTCCAGGTCTGCCAACAGGTCGCGGCTGCCGACGCCGAGGGCTGCTGTCCCGATCGACGGGTCGACGAAGTACCGGGTCGGAGCCACGCGCAGCCGGGTCCGCGAACGCATGTGGGGCTGCCACGCCTCGGAGTTGTCGACGAGCCGCAACCGGTCCAGGGCATCGAGGTGACTGTAGATCGTCGCCGGCGTGGCCGGGCCACGGTCGCCTCCGACATCTGCGGCAATCGCGCGGACGGCGGGGCTGTGCGCGACGAACCTGCCCAGGGAGGAGAGCACGCGGCGCAGCGTACGAGGGTCTCGTCGACCGACGAAGGACGGGATGTCGACCTCGACGATCTGGCTGAGGTAGCCACGCAGCCACCTGCGCGCCGAGGCCTCATCCGCGTCCAGAAGGTCGGGCCAGCCGCCGATGACGACACGCTCCATGAGATCGGACAGCGTCATCCCATTGTCCGTTCCGACTTGGGTGTCGCCGTCAAGGAGTTTGCCCAGCGAGACGTTGCCGGTGGAGTGGCCGGACTCGAACAGGCTCATCGGGCGCATCCGAAGGGTGGCGATCCGACCGGCACCGGAGTGGCGGTTCACGTCGTCATGAGGGGTCGCAGATCCTGTGAGGAGATACAGTCCGCGCTCGCGACGGGCACTGTCGACAGCATGGCGGACGCTGTTCCACAGATCGGGAGTCACCTGCCACTCGTCGAACAGGATGGGGGCGGGGCGCTCGAAGAGGTAGGCGGGATTGAGGTCGATCGACGCACGAGCGGTGCGATCCCGGTCCATCTCGAAGGTCGTCGCAGCAATTTGAGAAGCCGTTGCCGTCTTCCCACAGGCTTTCGGCCCCTCGAGGAGCACGGCGCCGACCGACGTCATGAGGTCGGCGAGCTCAGAGTCGGCGACGCGAGGAAGGTACTCGTCCATTCGGAAAGTATACACTTTGCCGGACTTGAATTATACACTTTGCCGACTTTGGACAATACGGATTGCCGAACCTGCGCTCGCCAGGGGCGACCACTTCCCGGCCTTGTTCACCGAGCCGTCCGACGGTCGCGTGGGCCCCCGCCGGCTCGAGGTCGTAGCATGTCCTGCGTCGTTCGGGGAGGCGCTCAGGCGTCCGGGCGGCGGGGCATCCGCAGGAGAACACGGCAAGGGGCGGTGAGGATCCGGGATGGAAGCGGCCAGTCGGGAGCAGTACCGGGCGTTCGCCGATCATCGCGTCCCCGATG
The DNA here is from genome assembly GCA_023426345.1 of Actinomycetes bacterium. Lineage (GTDB taxonomy): Bacteria > Actinomycetota > Actinomycetes > Actinomycetales > Actinomycetaceae > Pauljensenia. The sequence continues at coordinate 1,488 of JAFAAX010000075.1, read as the reverse complement.
TCGAGAAGGTCGCCGACGGCGTCTGGTCCCTGCCCGTCCCCTTCCCGATGCGCCTGTCGCTGACCTCCACGCTGTGCTACCTCATCGAGGACGACGCCGGCGGCCTCCACCTGTTCGACGCGGGCAGCGCCCAGCGCGAGGGCGCCGCGGCGATGGCCCGGTTGATCGAGCGGACCGGGCACACCCTGGACCGGCTGCGCACCGTCACCGTCTCCCACATGCACACCGACCACGTCGGCCTGGCCGACGCCCTCCGGCGGGCGACCGGTGCGCCCCTGCTCATGCCCCGACGGGAGGTCGAGGCGATCCGCCGCACCGGGGCCGTCATGGCGACGATCGACCGGGCGACGCTCGACGGATGGAGCGTCCCCGAGGAGCGCCGCGAGGAGATCCTCACGCTGAACTCCGTCGCCCGCGCGGAGATCCTCGTCCCGCCCGACGTCCTCCTGGACGACGGCGACGTCCTGCCGATCCCCGGCCGGTCCTTCCGGGTCCTCCTGACGCCCGGCCACACCGGCGGGTCCCTGTCGCTCGTCGACGAGGACGACCGCCTGGTCCTCACCGCGGACAGCCTGCTGCCCTCGATCCACCCGGGCCTGGGGCTGGGCGCGGTGGCGGGCAATCCCGTCGCCGAGTACCTCGCGGCCATGGACCGGCTGGCCGCGCTGGCCCACGAGGGCGCCGACGACTACCTGGTCTGCCCCGGACACGACTACCGCTTCCTCGGACTGGCCGAGCGCGCCACTGACACCGCCCTCCACCATCTGCGCCGCACCCGGGGCGCCGCCGAGGTCCTCGACGCGCGCCCGGAGATCCCCCTGTGGGAGTTGGCCTCGCGCCTGTACTGGGCGGCCGGGTTCGACAACCTCCGCGGCTTCTACCTGGCGTCCGCGCTGCGCCAGACGGTGATGCACGCCGACTTCGTGCGCTCGGGCGCCGCCGACCCCTTCCTCGCAGACGGCTTCCCCCTGCGCGACCGGGGGTCCCGCGCCTGACCCGCTGGACATCCTCGCGGTGAGGCTGTCGGATGGTCGGCCGGGGGCGCCCCCACACGGGACCCAGCCCTCCGCACAGGGGGCGTCGCCCTCGTCCGGCGGGATCGACCCGGATCGACGAGGACGGTCCCGCGTCCCGCGGGGCGCCCCCTGGCGGGATCGAACCCCCCGCGTGGGGGCGGCCTCGCCCATAGACTGGGGCGATGACCGACCCGCACGTCATCGACTCGCCCGCCCTGCCCAACCTGCGCGATCCCGGGGACTGGCCGACGGCCGACGGCGGCCGCCTGCGCCGCGGAATCGTGTACCGCTCGGCAGCGCCCTCGGCCCCGGCCGTCGCCACGGACCCGGCGATCGCGGCTCTGGCCTGAGTTGGACCGTTTTAGTGTGTCACTGAGTCGACGATGTGGCGGGCGTGGTCGGTCAGCTTGGGCTGGGCGGTGAGTTCTTGCCCGGCGACCTGGATGGTCACGTCTTGTAGGGGCTTCAGAGT
>JAFAAX010000032.1 GCA_023426345.1 Actinomycetes bacterium | reverse complement strand
GTGTACGCGGTGCGCGTCCAGGGTGGGCCCCTACGCCGCGCTCGCGGACCTCGCCGTCGATCGGCGCGAAGCGCTGACCGAGGACGCCGTCGCCGCCGATCCGGATCGGGCCGCCGACGTGATCGCCAGGCTGGTCGACCAGGCGCACGCCCCCGCGGTGGTCTGCGCCCACCGGCCGACGCTGCCCGTCCTGATGGGCCCCCTCATTGAGGCGTCCCCCCACCCGGTGCGCACGGCCTTCCCCGGTGAGCCGCCCTGGTTGGCCACCGCCGAGATGCTCGTCTCGCACATCGCGCACGCCGGCCGACCCGCGGTCACCAGGGTCGAGCGCCACGTCACCTACACGAAGCTCGTGCTCCCGGACTGAGCCGTCGGGGGAGGCCGGGGGAGAGACACGGGCGCGAGACGTCTCCGAAGTGTTCACCGGCCGTTCACCCAGGGCCGGGAGGGGCGTCACCTGCGCTGCCTAGCGTGGTCACGCGGCCGGGGAGACCGGCCCTGACACTGCGCCGCCTGGTGGCGGCAGAATGGAAGAACCTCTCATGTCCCACCGTCTCATCCGCATCGGGTCCACTCTGGGCGCCGGTGTGCTGGCGATGTCCCTGGCCGCCTGCGGCGGCACCTCTGACGCGGGTTCCAGCTCCAGCTCCGGCTCCAGCGATGCCTCGACGGCTCCGTCCGGCGACTCCAGCGCTTCCTCGCAGACGCTGTCCGGGTCGATCGCCGGAGCGGGCGCCACCTCCCAGGAGTCCGCGATGGAGGCCTGGAAGGCCGGTTTCGCCTCCGTGCAGCCCGACGTCACCGTCTCCTACGACGCCGTCGGCTCGGGGGCCGGCATCACGCAGTTCACCGACGGACAGGTCCTCTGGGCCGGTTCGGACGCGCCGCTGGACGGCGACGACCTCACGGCCGCCGAGGCCCGCTGCGGCAGCCCCGCGTGGGATCTGCCCGTCTACATCTCGCCGGTGGCCGTCATCTTCAACCTCGACGGCGTCTCCTCCCTCAACCTGGACGCCGCGACCATCGCCGGCATCTTCAACGGCACCATCACCACGTGGAACGATCCGGCGATCGCCGCGACCAACCCGGGCGTCACGCTGCCCTCCACGGCCATCACCCCGGTCCACCGCTCCGACGAGTCCGGCACCACCCAGAACTTCACCGACTACCTCCACGACGCCGCCCCCGACGTGTGGACGGACAAGGCCGCCAAGGCGTGGCCGATCTCCGGCGGCGAGTCCGCGAACGGCACGTCCGGCGTGGTCCAGGCCGTCACAGCCGGCCAGGGGACGATCGGCTACGCGGACGCCTCGCAGGCCGGGTCGCTCGGTACCGTGGCGCTGGAGACGGCCAGCGGCGACTTCGTCTCCTTCTCCAACGAGACGGCCGCCAAGGCCGCCGACACGGCCACGACCGTCGAGGGCCGCGACGCGAACGACATCGCCCTGGCCGTCAACCGCGTGCCCGACACGGCGGACTCCTACCCGCTGGTGCTGATCTCCTACTCGATCGTCTGCTCGACCTACGAGAACCAGTCCGACGCGGACCTGGTCAAGGCCTTCGTCGGCTACCAGGCCTCCCAGGAGGGCCAGGAGATGGCCTCCCAGGCGGCCGGCTCCGCGCCGCTCAGCGACGCGCTGCGCCAGAAGGTGCAGGCCGCGCTGGACGCGGTCCGGTGACGGAGATCGATCTGCCGGAACGGGGGTCGGACGCCCGATCGCGGGGCGTCCGGCCCCCGGCCCGCCCGACGGCGGAGGAGGACGCCATGGAGACGACGTCCGCCGCGGACGACACGCGGACGCCCTCGTCAAGGGGCGACGGCGGGACCCTGCGCGCGACGGGCACCCTGGGCGCGCGGCGCTCCGGCGCCACCGGCAACGTCGTCTTCCGCACCCTCGCCACGGGGGCCGCGGTGCTCATCCTCAGCACCCTCGCCGCCGTCGCGGTCTTCCTGGTCATCGAGGCCTGGCCGGCCCTGTCCGACACGACCCAGACCTTCACCACGACGGGATCGTCGGAGGCGGTGTCGATCTGGCGGTTCACGCTGCCGCAGGTCTTCGGCACGATCCTGGGAGCGGCGTTGGCGATGCTCATCGCCGTGCCGGTCTCCATCGGGATCGCGCTGTTCATCAGCCACTATGCGCCGCGGAGGCTCGCGCAGGGCCTCGGCTACCTGGTCGATCTGCTCGCCGCGATCCCCTCGGTCGTCTACGGCCTGTGGGGCGCGATCTGGCTGGTGCCGAAGCTGGTGCCCGTCTACGACTGGCTGGCCACCCATCTGGGCTGGTTCCCCCTGTTCGCCGGGCCGGCCTCGCCCACAGGGCGCGTGATGGCGTCGGTGTCGCTGATCCTGGCCGTCATGGTCCTGCCGATCGTCACCTCCGTCTGCCGCGAGGTGTTCCTCCAGACCCCGCCGCTGCACGAGGAGGCGGCTCTGGCTCTGGGCGCCACCCGGTGGGAGATGGTGCGCATGGCGGTCCTGCCCTTCGGACGGTCCGGCATCGTCTCCGCCTCGATGCTGGGCCTGGGGAGGGCGCTGGGGGAGACGATGGCCGTCGTCATGGTCCTCTCGGTGGGCTCGACGTACTCCTGGAAGATCCTCCAGGCGGGTCAGCACTCGACGATCGCCGCCAACATCGCCCTTCAATTCCCGGAGTCGACCGGCATCAACACGTCGGCCCTCATCGCCACCGGCCTGGCCCTGTTCGCCCTCACGATGGTCGTCAACTCGATCGCGAGGTGGATCGTGTCGCGCCGCGCCGAGTTCTCAGGAGCGAACGGATGACATCACCATCGACGAGGGCGACCCCGGTGGCGGGCCCCGGCGGTCCCCGGACCTTCCTGGATCCCGCCGACCCCGCCTGGGAGCGCCGGCGCGCCGTCACGGACTGGACGGCCCGGATCGCCGTGTGGGCGGCCTTCGCGCTGGCGATGATCCCGCTGATCTCGCTGGTGTGGACCGTCGTGTCCAACGGCTACCACCGTCTGACCTGGAGCTTCCTCACGACGGACATGGTCGGCCTGTTCGGTGGCATGGCGGGCGGCGGCATCGCGCACGCGATCGTCGGGACGCTCCTCATCACGGCGTGGGCAACGTTGATCTCGGCGCCGATCGGCCTGTTCACGGCCATCTACCTGGTGGAGTACGGCAACGGGGGGCCTCTGGCCCGCGCGACGACCTTCTTCGTGGACGTCATGACGGGCGTCCCCTCGATCGTCGCGGGCCTGTTCTCGGCCTCCGTGTTCACGCTGACGGTGGGCTCCGGCTACCGCGCCGGCATCATGGGCGCCATCGCGCTCAGCGTGCTGATGATCCCGACGGTCGTGCGCTCCTCGGAGGAGATGCTGCGGCTGGTGCCCAACGAGCTGCGGGAGGCCGCCTACGCGCTGGGCGTGCCGAAATGGCGCGTGGTCGTCAAGGTCGTCCTGCGGACCTCGGCCGCGGGCCTGACGACCTCCGTGATGCTGGCCATCGCCCGCGTCATCGGGGAGACGGCGCCGTTGCTGATGACGGTCGGATTCATCGAGAAGATGAACGTGGACGTCTTCGACGGGCGCATGACGACGCTGCCCGTCTTCGTGTACCGGCAGTACTCCCAGGGCCTGGCCACCTGCCGCGCCGGAGTGGAGAACTGCGTGGCCACCATCAACTACGAGCGGGCCTGGGCCGCGGCCCTCGTGCTCATCCTGCTCGTCATGATCCTCAACCTCATCGCCCGCCTGATCGCGCGGGCCTTCGCCCCGAAGGGCCGATGAGCCCGGCGATCGCGATCCCGGCTCCGGCACAGATTGGACTCCGCACCGATGACGAACCGACTGGAAATCCGCAGCGAGTCGATCTACTACGGCGACTTCCTGGCCGTGGAGGACGTCTCCGTCGACATCCCCGCCCAGGCGATCACCGCCCTCATCGGCCCGTCGGGATGCGGGAAGTCGACGTTCCTGCGCACCCTGAACCGCATGCATGAGGCGATCCCCGGCGCCCGCGTCGAGGGGTCCGTCCAGCTCGACGGGATCGACATCTACGGGGCGGGGATCGACCCGGTCCAGGTCCGCCGCCACGTCGGCATGGTCTTCCAGCGGCCGAACCCGTTCCCGACGATGTCCATCCGGGACAACGTGCTGGCCGGAGTGCGGCTCAACGCGCGCCGGATGCCGAAGGCCCAGCAGGAGGAGCTGGTCGAGGAGTCCCTGCGCGGGGCGAACCTGTGGAACGAGGTCAAGGACCGCTTGGAGAAGCCCGGCTCCTCCCTGTCGGGCGGCCAGCAGCAGCGCCTGTGCATCGCGCGGGCCATCGCCGTCGCGCCCGAGGTCCTCCTCATGGACGAGCCCTGCTCCGCCCTGGACCCCATCTCGACGCTGGCGATCGAGGACCTCATGAACGAGCTCAAAGAGGACTACACGATCGTCATCGTCACGCACAACATGCAGCAGGCGGCGCGCGTGTCCGACCGCACGGGCTTCTTCAACCTGGAGGCCACCGGCAAGCCCGGGCGTCTGGTCGAGTTCGACGACACCGCGACGATCTTCTCCCACCCGGGCGAGAAGGCCACCGAGGACTACATCTCCGGCCGTTTCGGGTGATCGGGGTGGGGCGGACGCCGCCTGGGGGAGGGGCTCGCTCTGGGGCTGAGTCTCAGTGGGGTCCCGCGCATGAATTCGCCCGGAATGGGCACTGAGACTCAGGTCCAGAGCCAGGGGGTCCCGGAGACCCTCACGGCGTGGGCATGTTCCCGCGGCACGGGTGTTCCCGCCGCCGCCCGCGCTGGTGGGCCGCACGTGCGCCGGCCTCGCGCGCCTCGCGTCGCCCGTCCCTCGACAGTGGACTGTGACGGCCGGAACAGGTCGGTCGTGTCCAACTGAATTAGCGAAGGCGCCCGTTTCTGAATTCGGGACCTCTGTCCCGGGTGTCGATCAGGGCGAATGGGGAGAAGCGCAGGTGAAGGCGCCCGTGGCCCTTCGCGCGCAAGGCATCGGGATAGTCTGCGGGGTGGGCTGCGGCGTGCTCCGCCGTGGACCGGCGGATCGTGAGAGGTGCGGAGGAGGCGTGGTGACGGACGACATGGCGCGTGGCATCACAGCCGATGTCGTCGTCGTCGGGGCCGGCCCGGCGGGGGCGTCCACCGCGTACCACCTGGCAGCGCTGGGCGTGGACGTCGCGGTCCTCGAGAAGTCGACGTTCCCCCGCGACAAGATCTGCGGCGACGGGCTGACCCCCGCCGCGGTCCACGAGCTGGTCCTGATGGGGATGGACACCGCCGGCTGGATGCGCAACCGCGGCCTCACCGTCCACGGCGGGGGGCGCACGATCCAGTTGGAGTGGCCCGACAGCAAGTCCCTGCCCGGCTACGGGATGACGCGAGCGCGGATGCAGTTGGACCACGAGCTCATCGCCCATGCCGTCCGCGCCGGCGCCCGCCTCTACGAGGGCTGCACGGTCACCGGCGCGATCACCGACGCCGACGGGCGGGTCGTCGGCGTGAGCGCCCGCACCGGCAAGGGGGCCGCGGCGCAGGAGATCACGGTCCGCGCGAAGCTGGTCGTGGAGGCCGGAGGCGTCTCCGCGCGGCTCGCGACCTCTCTGGGATTGTCGACGAACGAGCGCCGTCCGATGGGCGTGGCGGCGCGGACGTACTTCCGCTCGCCGCGCGCGGACGAGGAGTGGATGGTCTCCCACCTCGAGTTGTGGAGCGGGGAGCCGGAGAAGTCGGAGCTGCTGCCCGGGTACGGCTGGATCTTCCCGATGGGCGACGGCACGGTCAACGTCGGGCTGGGCTCCGTGTCCTCCACGGCGCATGCGACCGCCCTGCCGTACAAGAAGGTCTTCACCGAGTGGACGTCCCACCTGCCCGAGGAGTGGGGATTCACGCCTGAGAACCAGGTGGCCCCGCTGCGCAGCGCGGCCCTGCCGATGAGCCTCAACCGCAAGCCGCACTACGTCGAGGGCCTGGTGGTCGTCGGCGACGCCGGCGGCATGGTCTCCCCGTTCAACGGGGAGGGCATCGCCCCGGCGCTGAAGGCGGGTCGCCTCGCGGCCCAGGCGATGGCCCAGGGGCTCGCCCGGACGTCGCAGGCGGGCCTCGACCGCGCGATGTCCGCCTACCCCGAGCAGTTGCGCGCCGAGTACGGCGGCTACTACTCGCTGGGCCGCGTCTTCGTGCGCCTCATCGAGAACCCCCGGATCATGCACTTGTGCACCTATTACGGGCTGCCCCACCCCCGGCTCATGAAGCTCGTCAACAAGCTGCTCTCCGACGGGTTCGAACGCACGGGGGGCGACGCGGACGACCGCCTCATCACGGCGCTGTCGAAGCTGGTGCCCAAGGCATGACACTTCATTCCAGGACGGCGGGCGCGACGTCCGCCCCTGCCACACCGACCAGAAGACGTTCACGGGAGGAACGATGACCAATCCCTATGTGCCGCTGCTCATCATGCTGGCGGCCGCGCTGGTTGTGGCCATCGGCGGCCTGGGGCTGTCGACCGTCATCGGCCCCCAGAAGTACAACAAGTACAAGCGCCAGAACTACGAGTGCGGCATCGACCCGGGGCCCCAGCACATCGAGGAGGGCCGCTTCCCGGTCCGCTACTACCTGGTGGCCATGACGTTCATCATCTTCGACATCGAGGTCGTCTTCATGTACCCGTGGGCGGTCAGCTTCAACGAGGTCGGCGGTTTCGGCCTGGTGGCCATGCTGACGTTCATCGCCCTCATCACCGTGCCGTACGTCTACGAATGGCGCCGCGGCGGACTGGACTACTGAGAAGGAAGGGAGGAGAAGGACATGGGGATCGAGGAGAGTCTTCCCTCAGGCGTGGCGCTGACCAGCGTCGAGAAGGTGCTGGGGCTGGCGCGCGCGACCAGCCAGTGGCCCGTGACCATGGGCCTGGCGTGCTGCGCCATCGAGATGATGGCGGCCGGCACCCCGCGCTTCGACATGTCGCGCTTCGGTCTGGAGGTCTTCCGCGCCTCGCCGCGCCACTCCGACCTCATGATCGTCTCGGGCCGCGTCTCCCAGAAGATGGCCCCCGTCATCCGCCGGACGTACGACGCCATGCCGGAGCCCAAGTGGGTGATCTCGATGGGGGCCTGCGCCTCGTCCGGCGGTATGTTCAACAACTACGCGGTGGTCCAGGGCTGCGACCACATCGTGCCCGTCGACGTCTACCTGCCCGGCTGCCCGCCGCGCCCCGAGGCCCTCATCCACGCGGTCCTCACGCTGCGCGAGCAGAGCCGCCGCGAGCCGCTGGGCGCCGACCGCGCGGCGATCGCCCGCAAGGCCGAGGCCGCCGCGCTGGCCGCCACCCCGACCCATCAGATGAAGGGACTGCTCGCATGAGCGACAACCTTCCCGCCCCCTCCACCGGGGACGAGGGCGACCGCGCTCCCGCGGTCCCGGCCTCCGGCGAGCGCCGGGCCTTCATCGCCCCGGAGACCATCGCCGTGCGCCGCGGCAGCTTCGGCGTTCCCGACGCCGGGGACACCACGGGATTCGGCGGCCTCGAGGAGGCGTTCACGCTGCCCGGCGAGACGGGGCGCCCCTACGGCGGCTGGTTCGACGATGCCGTCGACATCCTCGAGGAGGACCTCCGCGGCGACGGGCTGGAGCCCGGCGACGTCATCGAGAAGGTCGTCGTGGACCGCGACCAGCTGACGATCTTCGTCGCCCGCGCGCACATCCGCGAGGTCGCCCGCCACCTCCGCGACGACCAGGACCTGCGCTTCGAGTGGTGCCTGGGAACGGACGGCGTCCACTACCCGGCCGACCGCGGACGCGAGCTCCACGCGCAGTACCCGATGCTGTCCGTCACCCACAACCGTTTCCTCCGCCTGGAGGTCACCTGCCCCGATGCGGACCCGCACATCCCCTCCATCGTGAGCGTGTATCCCGGCAACGACTGGCAGGAGCGCGAGACCTGGGACCTCCTCGGCATCGTGTTCGACGGGCACCCGGGCCTCACGCGCACCGCCATGCCGGACGACTGGGTCGGACATCCCCAGCGCAAGGACTACCCGCTGGGCGGCATCCCGGTGGAGTACAAGGGCGCCACGGTCCCGCCGCCCGACACACGGAGGTCGTACCACTGATGAGCGACAACACCCGATTCCATGCGGCTCCCGGCGCCGGGACCATCGACGTCGACGAGATCCCCGAGGTCATGGCCCAGGGCGGCGACTGGGAGGACGTCCTCCAGGAGATCCAGAAGATCTCCTCCGAGCGCGTCGTCGTCAACCTCGGCCCCGTGCACCCCTCGACGCACGGCGTGCTGCGCCTCATCGTCGAGCTGGACGGCGAGGTCGTGCGCCAGGTCCGCGTCGACACGGGCTATCTGCACACGGGCATCGAGAAGAACATGGAGTTCCGCACGTGGACGCAGGGCGTGACGTTCTGCACCCGCATGGACTACGTCGCCCCGTTCTTCCAGGAGGTCGAGTACTGCCTGGCGGTGGAGAAGCTCCTGGGGATCACCGACGAGGTGCCTGAGCGCGCCACCTTGATCCGCGTCCTCATGATGGAGCTCAACCGCCTCGCGTCCCACATCGTCGCGATCGCCTCGACGGGCAACGAGCTGGGCGGCACGACGTTCATGACGATCGGGTTCCGCACCCGCGAGGAGATCCTCCGCATCTTCGAGCGGATCACCGGCCTGCGCATGAACCACGCCTACATCCGCCCCGGCGGCGTGGCCCAGGACCTGCCCGACGGCATGGTGGACTTCATCCGCCAGAAGCTGCCGGTCATCCGCGAGGGCGTCGGCGAGCTCCAGGACCTGGCGCTGCAGAATCCGATCTTCAAGAAGCGCTTCGTCGACATCGGCTACCTGCCGCTGTCGGCGATCACGGCGCTGGGCGTGACGGGCCCGATCGCGCGGGCCGCCGGCCTGCCGCTCGACCTGCGCAAGACGCAGCCGTACTGCGGCTACGAGACCTACGACTTCGCGGTCCCCACGTACGACAAGTCGGACTGCTACAACCGCGCGATGGTCCGCTTCGACGAGTGCTACCAGTCGCTCTACCTCATCAACCAGGTCCTCGACCGGCTCCCCGCCACCGACGGCCAGCGCGTGATGGTCGACGACCCGCAGATCGCGTGGCCGGCGCAGCTGAGCGTCGCGGCCGACGGCCAGGGCAACTCGCTGGAGCACATCTCCGAGATCATGGGCCAGTCGATGGAGTCGCTCATCCACCACTTCAAGCTGGTCACCGAGGGCTTCCGGGTCCCCGCCGGCCAGACCTTCCAACTGGTCGAGCACGCGAAGGGCATCGCCGGCGTCCATCTGGTGTCCGACGGCGGGACGCGACCCTACCGGGCGCACTTCCGGGACCCCTCGTTCCACAACCTGCAGTCGCTGGCCATGATGGCCGAGGGCGGCCAGCTGGCCGACCTCATCATGTGCCTGGCCAGCATCGACCCGGTCCTGGGAGGCGTCGACCGATGAGTTACAGCCCTGAGACGGAGACCCGCCTGCGCGGGGAGGCCGCCGAGATCGTCGGACGGTACCCGACGGGCCACGAGCGCTCGGCCCTGCTGCCGATGCTCCACCTGGTCCAGTCCGAGGACGGGTATGTGAGCGCGGACGGGATCGCGCTGTGCGCGGACGTCCTGGGCCTCACCCGCCCGGAGGTCTCCGCCGTCGCCACGTTCTACACGCAGTACAAGCGCCACCCCACCGGCGACCACCTCATCGGGGTGTGCACGAACGCCGTGTGCGCGGTCATGGGCGGCGACGAGATCTGGGAGGCCGTCTCCGACCGGCTGGGCGTCGGCTCGGATGAGACGACGGAGGACGGCGCCGTCACGTTGGAGCGCATCGAGTGCAACGCGGCGTGCGACTACGCGCCCGTCGTGATGGTCAACTGGGAGTTCTTCGACAATCAGACGCCGGACTCCGCGGTCGCCCTCGTCGACGACATCCGGGCCGGGCGCCCCGTGCACCCGACCCGCGGGCCTGCGACCCTGCCGACCTTCCGCGAGAACGAGCACCTGCTGGCCGGGTTCCTCGACGGCCACGTCGACGAGGGCCCCAGCGCCGGAGAGGCCTCGACGCTGGGCCTGCGCATCGCCGACCAGCACGGGTGGACCGCCCCCGTGGCGGTGGCCGCGCCCGCCGGAGCCGACGATGCCGGGACGGCGTCGCCCTCGTCGACACCCAAGGAGGGGGAGAAGTGACCACCTACTCCGCACCGTCCGCCCTGACACCCGTCCTCACCCGCGGGTGGGGCGAGGACCGGTCCTGGACGCTCGAGTCGTACCGCTCCCGGGGCGGCTACCAGGGGCTCGCCCGCGCGAACACGATGACGGCCGCCGAGGTCATCGACGTCGTCAAAGCCGCCGGGCTGCGAGGCCGCGGCGGCGCCGGGTTCCCGACCGGCCTCAAGTGGTCGTTCCTGCCGCCCGATGACGGCGGACCGCGCTACCTCATCGTCAACTCCGACGAGTCCGAGCCGGGCGCCTGCAAGGACGTGCCCCTGCTCATGGCGAACCCGCATGCCCTGGTCGAGGGCATCGCGATCGCGTCGCGCGCCCTGAACTGCCGCCACGCGTTCATCTACATCCGGGGCGAGGTCCCCCAGGCCTACCGGCGCCTCCTCGGCGCGCTCGCGGAGGCCCGTGAGGCCGGGCTGCTCGGCGACCTCGCGATCACGGCCCACGCCGGCGCCGGCGCCTACATCTGCGGGGAGGAGACGGCGCTGCTGGACTCCCTGGAGGGCTACCGGGGGCATCCGCGCCTCAAGCCGCCCTTCCCGGCGGCCGAGGGCCTCTACGCCCGCCCCAGCGCCGTCAACAACGTCGAGACGATCAGCCAGGTCCCCGCGATCTTCCGCGAGTCGGCGGAGTGGTACGCCTCGATGGGCACCGAGAAGTCCCAGGGGCACGGGATCTTCTCCCTGTCCGGCCACGTCGCCCACCCCGGGCAGTTCGAGGCCCCCTTCGGCATCACGATGCGCGAGATCCTGGACATGGCCGGCGGCATCCGCGAGGGCCATCAGCTGAAGTTCTGGACCCCCGGCGGCTCGTCGACCCCCCTGTTCACCGAGGCGGAGCTGGACGTCCCCCTCGACTACGAGTCCGTGGTCGGCGCCGGCTCGATGCTGGGCACCCGCTCCCTGCAGGTCTTCGACGAGACGACCTCCGTGGTCCGCGTCGTCACCCGCTGGGTCGAGTTCTACCAGCACGAGTCGTGCGGCAAGTGCACCCCGTGCCGCGAGGGCACCTACTGGCTCAAGCAGATCCTGCTGCGCCTGGAGAAGGGGCAGGGCCTGCCCGGCGACGTCGACTTGCTGGAGGAGATCGCCGGCAACATCGCCGGACGCAGCTTCTGCGCCCTGGGCGACGCGGCCGCGACGCCGGTGCGCTCCGGCATCGCGAGGTTCCGCGACGAGTTCGAGGCCGGGCTCATCACGCCCGCCCGCGAGCTGTTCCCCTACGAGGCGTCCGTCAACTACCAGCGAGGAGGTGTCCGATGAGCGAGGCCGCCGATCTGGTGGACGTCACCATCGACGACGTCCACCTGAGCGTCCCGAAGGGGACGCTGGTCATCCGGGCCGCCGAGCAGGCCGGGATCCGCATCCCGCGCTTCTGCGACCACCCGCTGCTCAAGCCCGTGGCGGCCTGCCGGCAGTGCCTCGTCGAGATCGGCACCCCGGACCGCAAGACGGGCGAGGTCCGCTTCATGCCGAAGCCGCAGCCGTCCTGCGCGCAGACGGTGAGCCCGGGCATGGTCGTCAAGACCCAGCACACCTCCGAGATGGCGCGGGTGGCTCAGCACGGGGTGATGGAGTTCCTCCTCATCAACCACCCGCTGGACTGCCCGATCTGCGACAAGGGCGGCGAGTGCCCCCTGCAGAACCAGGCGATGACCGACGGGCGCGGGGTCTCGCGCTTCGCCGACGCCAAGCGCACCTACCCCAAGCCGATGCGGCTGACCAGCCAGATCCTGCTCGACCGCGAGCGCTGCATCCTGTGCCAGCGCTGCGTGCGCTTCGGCAAGGAGATCGCTGGAGACGCCTTCATCGACCTCCAGGGCCGCGGCGGCGGCACCGCCCCCACCGACGACCACGTGTTCGTCGGCGAGCAGATCGGGTCCTTCGACACCCGCGTCCTGGGGTTCCACTCGACGCCGACGGGTTCGGGCGATGGCCAGGAGCCGCGCCGCGCGGACATCTCGGGGCCCTACGGGGTCGCGGGTATCCTCGACTCCTTCGACGGCGGCGACCTCCCCGAGTCCGGGAAGGACCAGACGGGGCGCGCGTTCGCCTCCTACTTCTCCGGCAACATCATCCAGATCTGCCCGGTCGGCGCGCTCACCGCGTCCTCCTACCGCTTCCGCTCGCGGCCCTTCGACCTGGTCTCCACCGCGTCGGTCACCGAGCATGACGCCTCGGGCTCCGCCCTCCGCGTGGATGTGCGCCGCGGCGAGGTCGTGCGCCGCATGGCCGGCGACGACCCTCAGGTCAACGAGGAGTGGATCACGGACAAGGACCGCTTCGCCTTCGAGTGGGACAAGGAGTCCCGCCTGAGGATGCCGCTGGTCCGCGAGAACGGCGAGCTGGTGGCGACCTCCTGGTCCGACGCGCTGGACCGCGCCCGGGCCGGGCTGGCCGAGGCCGCCGAGTCCGGGACCGTGGGCGTGCTGCCCGGCGGGCGCCTCACCTTCGAGGACGCGTGGGCGTGGTCGAAGTTCGCGCGCACCGTCTTGCGCACTGACTCCGTCGACGCGCGCTCCCGCTCCCTGTCGGGCACCGACGAGGAGCGCCAGTTCCTGGCGTCCCGCGTCTCCGGCTCCGGCCTGGGCGTCACCTACGCCGACCTCGAGCGGGCCGGCCAGGTGCTGCTGGTGGCCCTGGAGCCCGAGGACGAGTGCGGGTCGATCTTCCTGCGGCTGCGCAAGGGCGTGCTGGCGGGGACCGTCGCGGTCGCGACCGTCGCCCCCTTCACCTCCGCGGGGTCCGCGAAGATGTCGGCCGCGGTCCTCCACGCCGCGCCCGGCACCGAGGCGGAGGTCGTCGGCTCGATCTCGGCCGGCGGCGCCAACGCCGCGCTGTTCGCCGCGCTGACCGGGGGATCGCCC
>JAFAAX010000027.1 GCA_023426345.1 Actinomycetes bacterium | reverse complement strand
GCCGGAACGGGACCGTCATCCGGGCGGGCCGCGGTCACCGCCTCCATCGTGTCCCGGGCGCTCACAGGATCACCCCCACGGGATCCAGAGAGCACAGGACAACCTCGGCTGTCTGGCCGCGTTCCTGGGCCCGCTCCTGGGCGCGCTGGGCCGCAGTGAGGCTCAGGTAGACGCGCCTGCGAGCGTGGTCCCCGTCAACCTCCACGACGACGACATACACGCCGGACAACATGGCGGCGAGCCGGTCCCCTGCGGTACCCTGAGTGAAGATCGCTTGCCCGTGATCTTCCTCCGCCTCGGTTGCCCTGCCGGGGCGGATTCTCTTTGCCGTCGTCACGCGGCATCACCGCCGGTCAGTTCCGAGAGCTCCTGCTCAGCGGCTTCACCTTCGGCGACGATCTCACGGGCCTGACGGGCCTTCGCAGACTTGAGGGCGAGCCTCTGGAAGTACGCCTTGCGCAGGTGCTCGGCGCGGATGGCGCGCTCTCTGGGATCGAGGGTGCCCTCGGGGTCGACCTCGGTCTCGAACTTGGCCATTAGGGCGGCGCGGGCCGGGGCTGTGCGTGCGGAACGGTTGGGCGTTCGGGCCCATGACTCGTGAGCTGCAATGCTCGCGGTGATGGATCTGGTATCGGTGGGCATGACTGAGTTCCCCTTCAGGGTCTCAGTCAGTGGCCGCTACCTCACTGACGTGTTCGCCGAACTACGCCGCGGAATTGTCACCTTTCGGTGTGTACCTGAGAGTAGCACAGCGGTTATGTGTGCGTAGAGAGCGAGCCGTCTCCCCAGCGTGTCGAGGTCCATCTCGTCATAGTCGATCCATGTCTGATGTCCGATCCAGAACGGTTCAATCTGTGTACTGGCGAGGATCTCCTCCGGGCGCCGTGAGGGTGAGGTCTCGACCCAGTCGGCGAGGGTGTCGCCGAGGTACCACACCGTGCGGCAACTCGGGCACGCCGGCTGAACTGACCCGAACCTCGGGAAGTCGACCCGTTCGGGGTGCTCTTCCCTCAGCCTCCGGCGTTCCTTGGGCAAGTCGTCAATTCTCAGGACCGGGGAAGGGAAGGTCAGCGGGGCCACAACTTCCGAGATCCGCGCTTTGAGGTCGTCGCCCTCTTCAACTGCGTCGAAGAGGCGTTCAATGACTTCCGCCGCCCGTCCGAGGTCTGAGCTCTCTCCGCACTTGTCCTCCATCCTGACGATGGTCTCCCCGTCGCGGAGTGCGGAATCCAGAACGTTGGCAGCGACCGCGGGCCGCGTAATCCTCGTCCCCGCGCAGACGGACCACACCTCGGTGTCGCGCGCGTAGACGGTGGCGATGACGTGCCCGCAGGCGCAGCGGACCCGGGCGAGCTTGAGCCCCGATGTGATCGAGTCCCGCAGGTCCTTGTTCGGGTCCGGCCCCCACAGCGCCCCGTAGACGTCGATCACAGGTCCCCCAGATTCAACGTCCGGGCCTCAGCGGCCGCCCGTTCGGATGCTCTGGCGCGGGTGTACCGCTGCAACATGTCCGGCGTCGACCAGCCCGCCACGGCCATGAGCCCTTGCTCGGAACCACCAGCGGCTAACCACCGGTGCGCGGCTGTGTGCCGCAACATGTGTGGGTGGAAGTTCGAGACTCCCGCGAGATCCGCGCGCTTCCGCAACGCCTTGTGCAGACCGTCGTAGGCGAATGTCTTGCCGCGGTCCCCTAACCACAGGTCCGGCGACGATGCGAGCCGGTGTGTCCGGCGCAGACGCAGATACCGGCCGATGGCCTGGCCGGTCTGGGGGCCGAACGGAACGGGCCTGCCCTTCGCGCCCTTGCCTCTGCGGACGATCGCCACGCCTGACGCGATATCGACGTCGGCGAGTTTGAGCGCCACGCACTCCCCCGCCCGGGTCCCGGTTTCGACCATGAACCTGATGACAGCCTCGTCCCGCTTGTCGTCGAAGCTCTTCCCTCGGCACGCGCGGATCATGGCCTTGACCTGATCGTCGGTCAATGGCTCCACGACCTTCGTGTCGAGCTTCGGGGCCTTGAGCCCGACCAGGTCGTCATGATCGAGCACGCCCTCGTCGGCGAGCCATGCGGAGAACCTGCGTACGGCGAGCTGGCGTGTTCGGGCCGTGGCGGGCTCCCTGCCCTCGTCGAGGATGTGGGCGGTGAACGCATTGACCGTGTGCCGGTCGAGGACCGCGGGCACTCCCTCGGCGGTGCAGTAGTCGAGGAACGCCCGGACCCCGGTCCCGTAGGACTTCACGGTCTGGGGGCTCTTGTGCTCCGCGCGCAGGTTGACCTCCCAGAGTGTCAGTTCCTCCGAGAGGTCAACCGCGGGCGCCTTCTTCATGCCTGACACGGTAGCAGATATCTTGACCGACAGCGCTGTGCCGTGGTAGCTTCAATCTCGCAAGGGCCCGAAACGTTGGAATAACAGCCTTCCCGGCCCTGCGCCGATTTGAACCTCAGTCCAGGTAGTCGCGCAGGACCTGCGAGCGCGAGGGATGACGGAGCTTCGACATGGTCTTGGACTCGATCTGGCGGATCCGCTCGCGCGTGACGCCGTAGACCTTGCCGATCTCGTCCAGGGTCTTCGGCTGGCCGTCGCCCAGTCCGAAACGCATGGAGACCACGCCGGCCTCGCGCTCGGAGAGGGTGTCCAGCACCCGGTGGAGCTGCTCCTGGAGCAGAGTGAAGCTCACGGCGTCGGCGGGCACGATGGCCTCGGAGTCCTCGATGAGGTCGCCGAACTCCGAATCGCCGTCCTCGCCCAGCGGGGTGGCCAGGGAGATCGGCTCGCGCCCGTACTTCTGCACCTCGACGACCTTCTCGGGGGTCATGTCGAGCTCCTTGGCCAGCTCCTCCGGCGTGGGCTCGCGGCCGAGGTCCTGGAGCATCTGGCGCTGGACGCGCGCCAGCTTGTTGATGACCTCGACCATGTGGACCGGGATGCGGATCGTGCGGGCCTGATCGGCCATGGCGCGCGTGATCGCCTGGCGGATCCACCACGTCGCGTAGGTCGAGAACTTGTAGCCCTTCGTGTAGTCGAACTTCTCCACCGCGCGGATCAGCCCCAGGTTCCCCTCCTGGATGAGGTCGAGGAACTGCATGCCGCGGCCCGTGTAGCGCTTGGCCAGCGAGACGACCAGGCGCAGGTTGGCCTCCAGCAGGTGGTTCTTCGCGTTGTGGCCGTCCTGGGCGATGAAGTGGAGCTCGCGGCGCTCCTTGGGCGTCATCGCGTCGGACTCGTTCTTCAGCTTGTACTCCGCGTACAGGCCGGCCTCGATGCGCCGCGCCAGGTCGACCTCCTGCTCGGCGTTCAGCAGGGGGACCTTACCGATCTGCTTGAGGTAGTCCTTGACGGGATCGGCGGTGGCGCCCGCGACCGTCACCTGCTGGACGGGCTCGTCGGTCTCGTCGGAGTCGGAGACCGTGAAGCCGCCGCTGACCTTGATGCCCTCGGAGGTGCGGGCCCGCAGCGAGGCGCCGCGCCGCTCAGTGGCCTCGGAGGACTCGTCCTCCTCCTCGTCCGCGGCGCTCTCCTCGCCCTCGACGGCCTCGGCCTCCTCATCGTCCGACTCGTCCTCCGGGTCGTCGACGACCGCCTCGTCCTCGACGGGGACGTCTCCGTCGAGTTCCTCCAGATCGGCGTCCAGGTCCTCGTCCTCGGCCTCGATGTCGTCGGGGAGATCCTTCGCCGACGAGGGCTTCTTCGCCGACGCGGACGCGGCGGACGACGCCTGGGAGGACTTCGCCGGCTTCCCCGCGGACGCCTTCTTCCGGGCGGGCTTCTTCTCCACGGCAGCTCCTTCGGTCGCCGACGGCGCCTCGGCGGAGGCCGTCGCCTTCTTCGAGCGGGCCAAGGTGGCGGTGGCGCTACGAGATGCGGTCACACTGATCCCTTCCTGAGGAGCTGGGGGCTGGCGTCGATGGACGCACGCAATTATAATCCGCGCCCGCCGCGGCGCCCGGCGAGAATTCAGCTCTGGGAGCGAGGTGTGGTGGTCACCACCGGGCAGGGGGCGTCCAGCAGGATGCGCGTGGCGTTCGGCCCGATCGCCGCCCGGCCCGAGCCGCCCGGCCGCAGTCCCAGCACGATGCACTCGGCGCCGGTCCGGGCGGCCGCGTCCAGCACCGCGTCGGCGACGTCCTGGTCGATGCACGTGCGGCGGACCTCGAAAGCGACGTCGGCGCGCCCGAGGTGCGCCCACAGGCGGTCCTCGGCGTCCTCGACGGTGCGGGGATCCTCCTCGCCCGTCTGCGCGGCCAGGACCACGACCAGCGTCGTCTCCCGGAACCGCGCCGCCCTCAGCGCCTCGTCGAGGGCCGCCTCCGACTCCTGGTTCCCGTGGTAGCTGAGCACGACCGTCATCCAGGCCTCCGAACCCTCCACGCCCCTGGGACGTCCAGACGCACGTCCATGATACGGGCCCCGCGCTCGGCTCCGCCGAGCCGACGTCCGCTAGCCTGGGCGCATGACACGGCCCGTTCCCGGACGTCCGACCTCCTCGCCGCCGCTGCGGCCCGACGCCTGGGCGCCGCGCATCGCGGAGGCCACCGCCCGCCACCTCGAGGACCTCGCCGTCCTGCCCGCCCTCGGCTCCGCGGGGGACGAGTTCACCCGGACCGTCGGCGCCGCCGTCTCCGGCGGCAAGCGGATGCGCGGCTACCTGGCCGTCGTCGGCTGGACCCTCGCGACCGGAACGCCGCCCCCCGCCGCGCCCCCCGGGCCGCGCGACGACGACCCGCTCGACGCCCTGGCCGCGGCCCTCGAGCTCTACCAGGCCTCCGCCCTGGTCCACGACGACGTCATCGACCACGCCGACACCCGCCGGGGA
>JAFAAX010000082.1 GCA_023426345.1 Actinomycetes bacterium | reverse complement strand
CAAGTGGGGTGGTACCCCCTTCCATTACACGCGTCCCTACTACGACGCGATCTGCGCGGGACTCAACCGCGCCGCCGGAGCCTGACCCAGCAACTGCACCACCCCAAAGCACGACCACTCAACGGAGCGGGGCTTGACAGACCCATGTCCGAACTCAGGTGTGATGTCAGACAAGGCATAGTCGCCGTCGACTCAGGATGGCCGGATGGGATCACGCCTGGACAATCCGCGCGACGTCTGTGCGAATCGTCGGGAGGTCGTTGACCAGCGTGTCCCAGACAGCCTCGTAGTCGGTGCCCTCATCGTGATGAGCCAGGCAATCCCTCATCCGTTTGATGCGCGACCACGGGACCTCAGGATGCCATGCGAGTGTCTCCTCGCTGAGCCGTGCCACATTCTCCCCGATCTTGATGACGAGGGACTCCGCTGCAAGGCCGGGGACATTGGCGTCATCAGCCACATACCAGTCGTGTCCGCGGCCGACAAGCCCTGCTCCGGTGTCGCAGAGCCGTAAGATCTCCCGCAATGCGGCCGCGTCCCGCTTGTTCATACCGGCACCGCCGTGGTGAGGATCTCGTGATCTGCCGGAAACCCACCATCGGAGACCACGTCAACGGCGACATTGAGCAGATCCTCGGCAGCCTCAGCGAATCCGGCCATGGTGAGGAGACCGACCCCCCGATCCCGGGAGACGAGAAGGTCCAAGTCGCTGCCCGGTTGATCGGCTCCGCGAGCTGCCGACCCGAAGACGCGAAGATTGCGGAGCCCGAACTCAGCGGCAAGATCCTCCAACTCCCGGCGATGTGCAGCCAGCGCATCGTGCGGCAACGGACGAGCCGCGTCCTGCAGTCGTTCGATCATGCTGGCGCTCGCTTGCCGTCTCCCCGTCTCATAGGCGGCGATGTTCGACTGGGCCACACCCGAGCGACGGGCAAGCTCGGTCTGGCTGAGACCGGCGGCCCTTCTCAACTCGCGCACCTGATTGGCCATATCGGCACTATATCGCGTGACATATTTCTGTGGGCTGGATTCCTTCTGCCATCGAACAAGAATCGCCTGATCTCCAACACTCGGGCACGCCCAGGGCGTCGGCCACTTCTGACCCGAGTCCGTGAGTAGTGGGTGGGTTGCCTGTGGGGGATACTGGGAGCCATGTCGACACCAACGAGCCGGTCGGGCGCCCACGCCGCCGTGAAGAGGCCAATGAGCGGGACGAAGAAGGCGCTCATCGGGCTCGGCGTGATTCTCCTGGTCCTCGTCCTGGCTGTGGGTGGGATCGCTCTCGGAGTACGCCACGCGATCAATTCTCAGATCCAGCACGTGCCGGTCACGCTGGATCCCTCCCAGATCGGGGCCCAGTCCGGTGAGTCCGGCTCTCAGTCGGACCAACAGGACACAGGTCAGCTGAACTTCCTCATCCTGGGGTCGGACTCGCGCGAGTCCGGCGGTGACCCGTCCGACTGGCAGTACGGAGCGGGACGCTCTGACGTCATGATGCTCGTGCAGCTATCCGGGGACCGCAAGTCCGTCAACGTCATGTCGATCCCGCGCGACTCCTGGGTGTCGATCCCTGGCTATGGGGAGGCCAAGGTCAACGCCGCCTACTCCTTCGGAGGAGCCTCGCTCACCATCCAGACGGTGCAGGACCTCACGGGTGTGGGTATCGACCATTTCGCCGTCGTCGACTTCACGAGCTTCGAACAGATGACGGACGCCCTGGGCAGCGTCACGATCGACACCGTCGATGGCCCCCAGACGATGAACGGCGCAGAGGCGCTGGCATTCGTGCGCGAACGCAAGTCGCTGCCCCACGGAGACTTCGACCGCGTCCGTCGCCAGCAGGCATGGATCCAAGCGATCATGAGCCGCGTCTTCGAGAAGGACGTGCTCACCTCCCCACAGAAGGTCGGGCAGCTCGCCCAGATCCTGCTCGCGCATTCCGCCGTGGACGAGGGACTGGACGTCGACTCCATGGTGTCCCTGGGGCTGAGCCTCAAGGACCTGCGCGGGCCGGGAGTCACCTTCTTCACCGCTCCCTACACCGGCACCGGCACCAGCGCGGACGGGCAGTCGATCGTGGTGCTCGACGACTCCGCGCTGGCGTCCCTCATGGACGCCTGGAGGAAGGACGACGTCAAGGACTACGTGGCCAATGACCCGGACATCCAGTCCCTGAAGTCCGGAGCGGTCTCTTGAATGGCGACGGGGAGCAGGAGCAACCACGCATCAAGGCGAAGCGGCGTCACGTCGGCATTGCGCCCGTGATTGCAGAGATCGCCACCGTCGGCGTGCTGGTCATGGCTTCCGTGATGTTTGTGCGCGGCGGCGCGTTCGACTCCTCCGACCCAGCATCCTCTCCCACTCCGACCGTTTCCATGAGTCACTCGCCGGTTGCGTCGCCCGCGTCTTCGGGGCCGGTGCCACGGCCCTCCCACGGGACCGCGTCGCCGGCGAGCCCCACCGCGTCACCCGCGCTCCCTCTCACGCAGCTCCCCACGGAGACCGGCCAGGGCACCGAAGACGGTTACTGGGAGGACACGGCGCCGGTCGGAAACCAGGACGGAGGTGGGTCGGCTGTCACTGGCGGAGACGGGCAGCAGGTCGTCACCCCGGGACAAGCCCAGCCGTCGGAAGCAAGCGGTTCCCCCGGCGAGGGTGGGGAGGATCCTGGGCAGAACGCAGGGGACGACGGCGGAAACCCCGGCGAGGGTGGGGAGGATCCTGAGCAGAACCCCGGGGACGCCGGCGGAAACAACGATGACACGCCCCCTCTTTCTGGGACGTCTCAGGGCGGATAGACGACCGACTGACGATTCCCGGACCGACCCGCGGTCAGGACGACAGCAGGTCCTGATACATCTGCGCATACGCCTGGCCGTTCGCGCTCCACGTGCGGGTGCGCGCGGCGGTCCGGGCCGCGTCGGACAAGCGCGTCGCCAGCTCCGTGTCCGCCGCGAGGCGGGCCAAGGCGTCGGCCAGGGCCACGGGGTCCTCGGCTGGGGCGGTCAGCCCCTGTCCGTCGGCGCTGCCGATCTCGGTGAGCGCCGGCAGGTCGGAGACGACGAGGGGGATCCCCATCGCCATCGCCTGCAACCCTTTGATCGGGGTGACGGCCCGCGTCACCGGGGTGTCGCGTCGCGGAATCACCATGACGTCTAGCGCCTGGTACCAGTCCTGGGCGTCTTCCGGCGTCACACGCCCGGGTAGCACCACACGCTCCGCGATGCCGAGGCGATCCGCTAGGTCCGCCAACTCCGGACGCGCCACTCCGTCCCCCACCAGCACACAGCGGACGTCCAGGCCTCGGTCGACGAGCAGCGCGACGGCGCGCAACAACGTGTCGAACCCCTCGTAGTCCACCATTGCCGAGACCGATCCCGCCCAGAACCCGCCCCCGCTGCGGTCCAGCCCCAAACGCTCGCGGGCGCCTCGGGGATCACGGGGGATGTCGAGGAATCGATCCTCCACGGCGTTGGGGACGACGTGGATACGCTCGGGTGCGACCCCGCGTGCGATCATCGCCTCGCGTTGGACCTGCGAGAGCACGACCACCGCATCCGCGTCGCGCGCGAGTTCCGTCTCCCGGGCCCGCATCAGTGCGTACCGCTCAGAACCCAGCGCCTGGTCCTGCTGAGCGCGTGGATGTCTGGCCACCCACGACTTCTCGAGCTCGCCGCGCATCTCGTAGACCCACGGCACCCCGATTGCGCGCGACACGGCCCTCGCCACCAGCGCGTTGTGGAAGTTCGTCGTCGTGTGAATGACGTCCGGGCGCACCTGACGGGCTAGCTCGGCCGTCATCCGCGCCTGCAGGGCGAGTCGCCCCTCCACAGTCCGCGGCTGGGAGGCGGGCAGCAATCGCCGGTAGGTGAGCCCGTCCACCTCCTCCACGCGGTCCGCCCACGGTCGTCCGATCGTGACAGGGTAGGCCAGCCTGGTCACCGCCGAGACATCCAGCCCGGCCTCCCGTTGGGCGCGCAGCACGGCGTGCGAGCGCAGCGCGTATCCCGAGTTCGTCCACGGCAGGGAGTTCGTCAGCACGTGCAGCACGCGCGTGGCTCCCTGCGCGCCGATCGACGAGGGCGCCCCCGTGGCGGCCTGGGCGTTTCCGGACGCGGTTCGCGGATTGCCGGTCGCGGGCGTCCTCGGCAGCAGCAGGGTGCGGCCTGGGGTGAGGACGGCCCGCTCGGAGGCCAGACGCGCATGGAGGGCGGGATCGGGTGCGGCGATCTCCACGGCCCGCGTGACATCGCCCTGCTCCCAGATCTGGCGCGCTAGCGCCGCGGGGGTGGCGCTGGCCGGATCCACCGACATCCCCAGGCGGAGGCGGATCGTGTCCGTCAGGCGGCGTCCCGCACGACTGGTGGGAGCGGGCGCGCCGTCGAGTTCCTCGGCCACCTGCGTGCGGCGGTCGAGCATGAACAGCCAGAACACGCGCGTCGGGGAGCCGGCCCGCCCGGGCAGGGGAAGACGCGTCAACACGTCGCGCGCGCCGTGCGGGGCCCGACGCGCCGCCTGAACGGCGAACAGCACCGGATCCTCGGTGAGCATGTTCGCCACCGAGGAGACGAGCAACGGCGTGGAACGCACCAGGTTCACGGCAGTGCGCGCCCACCGGAGTTCGTCCTCCCTCAGGGGCGTGGCGTGGCGCAGCCGCGGCCGTCCTCGTGAGTCGGGATCGGGAGGACTCGGGTCAACCACGCGCGCACTCCTCGAGGAAAGCCACCAGCTCCGCAGCGGAGCGCTCTGGATCGCAGTGTTCGCGCATCCAGCGCTGGCCGTTGCCGTCGACATCGAGCAGCTCACGATCCTCGGCCAGGCGCTGCCACAGGTCCGCCAGGGCCGTGCGGTCCATCGCGGGCACCGCGTCTCCAGCATGGGCGGCGTTGACGATATCGGCGGCCTCGCCGTTGACGGACATGGAGATGTGACGGCCCATCTCCAGGGCCTCGTAGAGCTTGGAGGGGACGGTCCACGACATCGACGGCCAATCCTGGAGGTGGATGAGGACGGTGTCGGCCCACTCGTAGTGGGCCGACACGTCGGCGAAGGGGATGCGGCCCGTGAACTCGACAGGCAGGCCCAGGGACTCGGCATTGCGGCGCAGGGTCTTGAGATGGGCGCCCGACCCGACGACGCGCATCCGGGCGTCGATGCCGCGTTCGCGCACGTCGTGGAGGGCGCGCAGCGCGTTGGCGAGTTCCTGGGCTCGGCCCGTCGTGCCCGCGTAAAGGATGTTGAGGGTGTCGGAATGTCGGGGGCGCGGAGCCAGTTCCGCGGACTGGTGCGCGCCCAGGTTGCGCACCGTGAGCGTGCGGGCCACGCCGCGGCTGCGCAAGACTTCCGCGAAGGAGGAACTGGTGGAGATGACGCCCGCGGCAGACGCCAGCGAGGCGGTGAGCATCTTGCCTCCCGTGGCCGTCATCGAGTGGAACAGCGTAGCTTTGATCTGAGCGATCGCGGAGCCGTGGGAGCGCCGAGCGGGACGGTCCGTGGTGGGCTCCCAGTCGTTCATGTTGTCGAGGATATCCGGCCACGCGTCGCGCAGGTCGACGACATAGGGCAGGTGGGCGGTGCGCGCCAGGGCGGAGACTACGAAAGCCGCCGGCAGCGGAGGAGCGGTGGCGACCAGCAGGTCGGGCCGGCGCCGCCGGATGACGTCGCGGCCCGTGCGCCACTGGGAGAGCATCTCCAGGCCCTGGTCGGCGAGGCGGGACTCCAAGGAGGCGTCGTGCTCGCGGAAGGCTGTGCGGAAGATCGTCTCTCCGTTTGAGCCGGGGGACACAGAGCCCGCCTGGTACTGCGGGGAGTCATCGAGCAGATGCCCGGTGGGATAGTGGGGCGGGGGCGCCAGGACATCGATGTCGTGGCCTGCCGCGATCAGCGCGCGCGTCAGCCACGTCCACCGGCGTTGCGGCGTGCCGCTCTCCGGCTCCCAGACCTGGGAGACGACCAGAATCCTCATGGGGTGAGGGACGTCCTTCATGGCAGATGTGTTGGCGGGCGCGCGACGGGCGCGCGTGTCTGACTGAATACCTCGACTCTATCAGGGCGCGTCGGCATCTCCGTTGAGTGGTCGTGCTTTGGGGTGGTGCAGTTGCTGGGTCAGGCTCCGGCGGCGCGGTTGAGTCCCGCGCAGATCGCGTCGTAGTAGGGACGCGTGTAATGGAAGGGGGTACCACCCCACTTG
>JAFAAX010000065.1 GCA_023426345.1 Actinomycetes bacterium | reverse complement strand
GCCGCCCGGGCGGGGGGGGTGGGCGGGTCGCTTGCGCGCCGGGCCCTCCCGCGCATCTGCGCCGCGAACGTGCCACGCGGGCGCCCTCGTCAGGCGTGCGTAGTCCCCGCGGCGGGCCCGGCCGGCCTCGGGGACCCGGCTACGCTGAGGGACATGATTGAGGAGATGACCCTGGCGATCGACTGCGGCGGGGGCGGCATCAAGGCATCCGTGGTCGACGGCCGCGGGACGCTCATCGCCCCGCCGCGCCGGACGCCGACGCCCTATCCGCTGCCCCCTGAGCTGCTCGTCCGCACGGTCGTCGACCTGGCGTCGTCGCTGCCCCAGGCCACCCGCGTGACGATGGGGATGCCCGGCATGATCCGCCACGGGATCGTCGTGGCGACGCCGCACTACATCACCAAGGACGGCCCCCGCTCGCGCGTCCTCCCCGAGCTCGTCGACCAGTGGGCGCACTTCGACATGGGGCGAGCCATCCACACGGCTCTGGGCCTGCCGGCCCTCGTCCGCAACGACGCGGAGGTGGCGGGGGCGGGCGTCATCACCGGGACCGGGCTGGAGATGATCATCACGCTGGGCACGGGCCTGGGCAACGCCGTGTTCGACGGCGGGCGCCTGGCCCCCCACGTCGAGGTCTCCCAGGGGTTCGTCCGCTGGGGGCTCACCTACGACGACTACCTGGGGGAGCACGAGCGGCTGCGCCTGGGGGACGGCCACTGGTCGCGCCGCGTCCGCCGCGTCGTGGACGGGCTGCGGCCGATGTACATGTGGGACCGGCTCTACCTCGGCGGCGGCAATTCGAAGCGGATCACGGCGCTCAACCTGCAGCGGATGGGGGAGGACATCGTCGTCGTCCCCAACGACGCCGGACTGGTCGGCGGGGTCCGCTCGTGGGAGATGTGACCGGAGCGGGCGCGGGTGCCGGCGTCGTGCGCGCGCGCCTCGACCTCGCCTACGACGGGACGGACTTCCACGGGTGGGCGGATCAACCCGGGCTGCGCACCGTCGAGGGCGAGTTGGCCGCCGCGCTGTCGCTGATCGCGCGCGCCCCGGCGTCTCTGACGGTCGCCGGCCGGACGGACGCGGGGGTCCACGCCCGCCATCAGGTCGCCCACGTCGATCTGCCGGGCGAGGTCTGGGCGGGCCTGACACGGGAGCGGTCGGGCCGGGCCCCGGAGGAGG
Source organism: Actinomycetes bacterium (assembly GCA_023426345.1). Lineage (GTDB taxonomy): Bacteria > Actinomycetota > Actinomycetes > Actinomycetales > Actinomycetaceae > Pauljensenia. Next base: position 10,552 of record JAFAAX010000065.1, on the reverse strand, counting down.
CGCTGGTGGCGCGCCTCAACGGGCTGCTGGCGCGCCGGTACGCCGAGCGGATGGGGCAACGCGGCGACGGGATGCGGGCGCCGCGCGGCAGCTGCGACGTCGTCGTCCACCGGGCGGCGGCCGTGGACGGATCGTTCGACGCGCGGTTCTCGGCGGCCGGGCGGCGCTACGCCTACCGGCTGTGCGCCGGCGTGGGCGGCCGCGACCCCCTGACCCGCCACGACGTGGTGTGGCTCCCCGACGCCGGCCTGGACGTGGCGGCGATGCGCGAGGCCGGCGCGGCCCTCCTCGGCGAGCACGACTTCCTCTCCTTCTGCCGTCCCCGCGAGGGCGCGACGACCGTGCGCACGCTGCGCGCGCTGACCGTGGAGGAGGAGGGGCCCGGGGCCGTCGGGACGCTCGTCGTGCGCCTGGAGGCCGACGCCTTCTGCCACTCGATGGTCCGCTCGATCGTGGGGGCGCTGCTGGAGGTCGGGGAGGGGCGCCGCGATCCCGCCTGGGTCGCCCGGCTGCTGGCCGCCCGGTCGAGGGAGTCGGCGGCGCCCGTGGCGCCTCCGCACGGCCTCACGCTGGAGGGCGTCGACTATCCGCCGCCCGGGCAGTGGGCGGCACGGGCCTCGCAGTCGCGGCGTCGGCGCGATGGCGACTGCGGATGCTCGTGACGCCGGGGCCCGTGCGGGGCGCCCTCGTCGATCGCCGTCCAGTGAGTGATCGCCCACAAGCGGCGCGCGCTCCTTTGACCCGCCCGACACGCCCGGATAGACTGATCGGCGCTGCGCGTCAGCCGCGTCACCGGTGCTTCCCACTCGCCGTTCGCTGATACTGGCGCCTCGCACGAACACATCTCATCGAGAGTGCGCGACCGCCACCTGGCAGTGACCGGTTGTGTGTGCTCCTTGACCGAAAGAATTGAAGGCTACGCCCGTGCGCACCTATTCACCCAAGCCTGGGGACGCCGACAAGAAGTGGTATGTCATCGACGCCACCGACGTCGTCCTCGGCCGTCTGGCAACCCAGGTTGCCACCCTCCTCCGTGGGAAGCACAAGCCGACGTTCGCCCCGCACATGGATCAGGGCGATTACGTCATCGTGATCAATGCCGACAAGATCGTCCTGACCGGCAAGAAGCTCGATCAGAAGATCGCCTACCGCCACTCCGGACGCCCCGGCGGCCTGCGGGCCGTGGGCTACCGCGAGCTCATGGCCACCCGGCCCGAGCGCGCGGTCGAGAAGGCCGTGCGCGGCATGCTTCCGCACAACTCCATCGGACGCGAGCAGCTCAAGAAGCTGCATGTCTACGCCGGCCCCGAGCACCCGCACGCCGGCCAGGCGCCCATCCCGTTCGAACTGACCCAGATCGCCCAGTGAGCTCGCGCTCCTGAGTAAGAGACTTCCCGAGGAGAACCGTGGCTGAGACCACTATCGCGGAGCTGGACGAGGACACCGCCCCCAGCTCGTACACCACTGAGACCGAGTCCGCGCCCGTCGGCGCCGGGCAGTCGCTCACCGCTCCGGGCGCCGGCCTGGGCCGCCGCAAGGAGGCCATCGCGCGCGTGCGCCTGGTCCCCGGAACCGGCGAATGGACGATCAACGGCCGCGCCCTGGACGAGTACTTCCCCAACAAGCTGCACCAGCAGCTGGTGAAGGCCCCCTTCGTCCTGCTCGACCTGGAGGGGCGTTTCGACGTCATCGCCCGCATCAACGGCGGCGGGATCTCCGGCCAGGCCGGCGCGCTGCGCCTGGGCATCGCCCGCGCCCTCAACGAGATCGACCGCGACGCGAACCGTCCGGCGCTCAAGAAGGCCGGCTTCCTCACCCGCGACGATCGCGCGGTCGAGCGCAAGAAGGCCGGCCTCAAGAAGGCCCGCAAGGCGCCGCAGTACTCGAAGCGCTGATCCCGGGCGCGCCCGCGCGCCGGATCCCATCGAAGGCCCCTCCCGCCGTCCGCGGGGAGGGGCCTTCGCGCTGCCGGGGTCGCCCTCGTCGATGAGGGGAACCGAACTCGGTGGAGGAAGGAACCGAACTCGGCGGAGAACGGAACCGAACTCGGCGACTTCGGTGCTGTTTCCCCGCGACTTCGGTGCTCATCCTCCGCGAGTTCGGTTCCCTCCCCCCGTATCCCTCCAGGCCCGGCGGCATCATTCCCCGCTCACGCGGAACCGTCGCGGGGCGGCGCGCGGTCCGGGACGGCGGGGCCCGCGCGGTACTCTGGTGCCCGGCGCGGCCGTTCCGGGTCCGCGGCGACCGCAGGAGAGGTGGACGACCATGCCCAGACTGTTCGGGACCGACGGGGTGCGCGGACTGGCCAACAAGGAGCTCACCGCCGGACTGGCCCTCCAGCTCGGAGAGGCCGCGGCCCGCCGCATCGGCGGCGGCCCCCGCCCGGACGGGTCGAAGCCCCGCGCCATCATCGGCCGCGACACGCGGATCTCAGGGGAGTTCCTCGACCACGCGTTGGCCGGGGGCCTGGCGTCGGCCGGCATGGACGTCGTGCGCATCGGGGTGGTCACCACGCCGACCGTCGCCCACCTCACGGCCACGCAGGACGACGTCGACCTGGGCGTGATGATCTCCGCCTCCCACAACCCGATGCCCGACAACGGCATCAAGTTCTTCGGCCGCGGCGGCTACAAGCTGGAGGACGCCGTCGAGGACCAGATCCAGGCGCTGCTCGGCGCCGACTGGGACCGCCCGACCGGCGCCGGCGTGGGCGAGGTCGACTACGAGGACGACTGGGCGGAGAAGTCCTATATCGCCCATCTGGTGGAGTCCACGGGGACGAAGCTGCGGGGTCTGCGCATCGCGGTCGACTGCGCGAACGGCGGCGCCTCGTTCCTGGGCCCGCAGGCCCTGCGCGAGGCCGGCGCGGACGTGGTCGTCATCAACGCTTCCCCCGACGGGCGCAACATCAACGCGAAGGCGGGCTCCACCCACCCCGAGCAGCTCCAGGCCGTCACCGTCGCCTCCGAGGCCGACTTCGGCGTCGCCTACGACGGAGACGCGGACCGCTGCCTGGCCGTCGACCGCAGCGGTGCGCTCATCGACGGCGACCGCATCATGGGGGCGCTGGCCGTCTTCATGCGCGACAACGGGGAGCTGGACAACGACGCGCTGGTCGTCACGATCATGTCGAATCTGGGCCTCATCCTGTCGATGCGCGAGCAGGGGATCGAGACGATCCAGACGGCGGTCGGCGACCGCTACGTGCTTCAGAAGATGCTCGAGGGCGGCTACGCGCTGGGCGGCGAGCAGTCCGGACACGTCATCGCGCGGCGCTACGCCACGACCGGCGACGGCATCCTCACGTCGCTCCTGCTGGCGCGGATGGTGACGCAGACGGGACGGGACCTGGCCGATCTCACGGGCTTCGTCCAGCGGCTGCCCCAGACCCTCGTCAACGTGCGCGGCGTGGACAAGGCGCGCGTGTCCTCCGACCCGGCGGTGGGGGAGGCCGTCGCGCAGGCGGAGCGCGAGCTCGGCGAGACGGGGCGCGTGGTGCTGCGGTCCTCGGGCACGGAGCCGCTGGTGCGCGTCATGGTGGAGGCGGCGACCCAGGATCAGGCGGACGCGGTGGCGGCCCGGCTGGCCGACGCCGTCCAGACCCGTCTGGCGCTGTAGGCGGCGTTCACTCCTTGCGCAGCCAGAGGGTCTCGACGCGGTGGTCGGGGCCCTTCCGGAAGATCATCGTGGCCCGCGGGCGCGTGGGCAGGATGTTCGTCCGCAGGTTCGGCAGGTTGATGTCGTCCCAGTACCCCTGCGCGGTGGCGACGGCCTGACCGTCGTCGAGGCCGGAGTAGGTCCGGAAGTAGGAGTCCGGGTCCGTGAAGGCCGTCCGGCGCAGCTGGAGGAAGCGCTGGACGTACCACTCCTCGACCGAGTGCTCCTCCGCGTCCACGTAGATCGAGAAGTCGAAGTAGTCGGACACCACGACGCCGTTGTCCACGGCGCCCGGATGCAGGTGAGGCGGCTGGAGGACGTTGACGCCCTCGATGATGAGGATGTCCGGGCGGTCGACGACCGTCCACTCCCCGGGCACGATGTCGTAGACGATGTGGGAGTAGACGGGCACGCGCAGGTCGCCGCGCCCGGCCTTGACCTCGGAGACGAAGCGCAGGAGCGCCTCGCGATCGTAGGACTCGGGGAACCCCTTGCGGTCCAGGATGCCGCGCTCCTCCAGAATGGCGTTGGGAAGGAGAAAGCCGTCGGTGGTCACCAGGTCGACGCGCGGCGTGCCCGGCCACCGGCTCAGCAGCAGGCGCAGCAGGCGCGCCACGGTGGACTTGCCGACCGCCACGGATCCGGCGATGCCGATGACGAAGGGCACCGCGGGGGCCGCGTGCTCGCCCAGGAAGGCGCGCCGCTCCGCCGAGGTGCGGCGCCGCCCGTCGACGTAGACCTGGAGCAGGGCGGACAGCGGACGGTAGATCGCATCGACCTCGCGCATGTCGATCGGGTCGCCCAGGGACGCGATCCGCACGATGTCGTCCTGCGTCAGGGGCAGGGGCGTGTGCGAGACCAACTGGTCCCACGCGGAGCGGTCGAAACGGACGAAAGGGCCCTCCTCGAGGGAGGACGCCGCGGTGGTCGGTGACGTCACCCCGGTATTGTGCCGCATCCGGGCCCCGTCGCCGTCATCCGGGCCGGGCGCGGGAGGCCGCGGCGTCCCCGCCCCTGGTGGAAACGGGACCCGACGTGTGCTGCAATGTCCACCATGTGTGGAATCGTCGGGTGCGTCGCCCGGACCTCGTCGTCACGTCCCCTCAGCCTCGTCATGGATGGGCTCTCCCGCCTGGAGTACCGCGGATACGACTCGGCCGGGGTGGCCGTGGCCCATGACGGGGACGAGGGCGACCCCGCCGGTCGGGACGGCGCCGTCACAGGAGGTCTGACGGTCGTCAAGGCCGTCGGCAAGCTGACGAACCTGAGGGCGGCCCTCGACCAGGCGGAGACGGGCCCGGCCCGCTCCGCGATCGGCCACACCCGCTGGGCCACGCACGGCCAGCCCACCGTCGTCAACGCCCATCCTCATGTCTCCCTGGACGGCCGCCTAGCCCTCGTCCACAACGGCATCATCGAGAACGCCGACGTCCTGCGCGCCGAACTGCGCACCCGCGGCATCGTGCCCGTCTCGGAGACGGACACCGAGGTCGTCGTGCATCTGCTGGACCTGGCGTTCCACGACGCGGGGACGCCCTCGTGGAGGGGCGATCTGCCGGGGCTGGACGGGGAGGACCTCGAGCGCGGGCGGGCGCTGGTCGCCGCGATGCTGGCCGTCACCCCGCGTCTGCAGGGCACCTACACGCTGCTTGCGCTGTCGGAGGAGGTCCCGGGCCTCATCGTCGCCGCGCGCCGATCCTCGCCCCTGGTCATCGGGGTCGGGCGGGGCGAGAACTTCCTGGGGTCGGACGCGCTGGCGTTCGCCGAGCACACCACCGACGCCGTCGAGGTCGGCCAGGATCAGGTCGTCGCCGTGACCGCCGACGCGGTGGCGGTCCTCGACCGGGCCGGCGCGCCCGTCGAGGCGCGCCATTTCTCCGTCGACTTCGCCCACGACCGCGCGACGAAGGAGGGCTGGCCGACCTTCATGGAGAAGGAGATCCACGAGCAGCCCCGCGCGATCGCCGAGACGATCGCGGACCGCATGGATGGCGACGGGCGCATGGTCCTCGACGAGGTCCGCATCCCGGAGTCGATCCTGCGCGGCGCCGACAAGGTCGTCGTCATCGCCTGCGGCACGGCGTTCTACGCGGGCCTGGTGGCCCGCTATGCCATCGAGCACTGGTGCCGCATCCCCGTGGAGGTCGAGCTGGCCAGCGAGTTCCGCTACCGCGACCCCGTCGTCACCGAGAAGACGCTGGTCGTGGCCATCTCCCAGTCCGGGGAGACGATGGACACGATCATGGCGATCCGCCACGCCCGCGAGCAGGGCGCGAAGGTGGTGGCCATCGTCAACACGCCCGGCTCCACGATCTCACGCGAGTCCGACGCGGTGCTGCTCACCCATGCCGGCCCCGAGATCGCCGTCGCCTCGACGAAGGCCTTCACCGCCCAGATCGCCGCCACCTACATCCTGGGCCTCTACCTGGCCCAGATACGCGGCAACAAGTACGCCGACGAGATCGCGGACTACCTGGAGAAGCTCGCGCTCATCCCCGAGAAGGTCCAGGAGGTCCTCGACCGCGGGGAGTCGGTCCGCCAGGTGGCCCGCACGATGGCCGACGCGACGTCCGTCATCTACCTGGGCCGCCACGTCGGCTACCCCGTGGCCCTGGAGGGCGCGCTCAAGCTCAAGGAGCTGTGCTACATCCATGCGGAGGGCTTCGCCGCCGGCGAGCTCAAGCACGGACCCATCGCGCTCATCGACGAGGGCCAGCCCGTCATCGTCGTCGTCCCCACCCCGCGCCGCCCGGAACTGCACCGCAAGGTCCTCTCCAACATCCAGGAGGTCCGCGCCCGCGGGGCCCGCACGATCGTCGTCGCGGAGGAGGGCGACACCTCGGTCGACGCCTTCTCCGAGGCCGTCTTCCGCATCCCGCCGGCCCCCACGCTCTATCTACCGCTGCTGGACGTCGTCCCCCTGCAGATCTTCGCGTGCGAGCTGGCGGGCACGATGGGCCACGACGTCGATCAGCCGCGCAACCTCGCGAAGTCCGTCACCGTGGAGTAGCGGCCCGCGCGTGGTCGACTCGACCGTGTGGGGAAGAAGTCAGGCCGGCGCGCCCGCCTTCATCTCGCGGGCCAAGCCGCGCACCGCCTGGCACGCGAGGTCCACGACGAGGCGGGGAGGTGCGCTGGACTCGAGGAGGTGGAAGCCGGACTCGACGATGCCGTTCGTGATAGCCGCGGCCGCGGCGGCCCGCTGCGTGGAGCCGACGGGGAGCTCCTCCCATAGGGCGATGAGCCGGTCGCGCAGGGCCGCGTGCGCAGTGCGCGCCGCCTCGTCCGAGGAGCGCGAAGGCTGGGCGCGTGCCGCCTCCATGAGCCAGGCATGACCGGTGCGGACAGCCTCGTCGATGTTCGCGCGGGTCCAGGCGACCAGACGATCGATGGGATCCGGTCCGGCCTCGCTGACGGCCTGGTCGACGGCCTCCACCCATGTCGGCAGGTGGCGAGCGATGACCAGGCCCGCGAGGTCGTCGACGGACTCGACGTAGCGGTAGATGCTGTTGCGGGCGATGCCGACCCGCTCCGAGACCTCGCCAGCGGTGAGACGGGCCCGGGGATTCGCGCGCAGGAACTCCTCCGCGGCCGCGATGAGCTGCGCCTCGATGTTCGCATGGTGCTCAGCCACAGTCGATGCGCTGATCCTCGGCATGGTCCTCCTCGTCCGTGGGCCCGAACGGTCGGCTCCGGCTCCGTGTCCGGCTCCGTGTCCGCGTCCGGGGTGACTGAGCGACACGCTCGTCCTCATCTTGTCACGCCCGACGGATCTCGCCTATGGTGATCCTGTTTTGAGACACCATGTCGCAAAGATCGGAGAGCCCAATGGCCAGTGGAGACGAGGCGACGCTGGGCGCGGCCATGTCGTCGGAACCCGGCGGTGCGTCGCGGCGCCAGTGGATCGGCCTGTGGGTGCTCGCTCTGGGACTGGGACTGGTCGTCCTGGACGGGACGATCGTGGCCGTCGCCATGCCGACGATCGTCACGGACCTCCGCCTCGATCTCTCGGACGCCCAGTGGATCACCAGCCTGTACTCGGTCGTCTTCGCCGCTCTGCTGCTGTCGATGGGTCGACTGGGCGACGCCCGGGGACGGCGGGCCCTCATGCTGACGGGCGTCGCGATCTTCGTCGCCGGGTCGGTCCTCGCCGCACTGTCCAGGGCGATCGGTCCGCTGCTGGCGGCGCGCGTCGTCCAGGGCATCGGCGGCTCCATGGTCCTGCCCTCCACATTGTCCACCGTCAACGCCACGTTCCGGGGCCGTGACCGCGCGGCCGCGTTCGGCGTGTGGGGCGCCGTGATGTCGGGCGCCGCGGCGCTCGGCCCGCTCATCGGCGGGGCGATCACGCAGGTTGCGACGTGGCCGTGGGTCTTCTGGGTGAACGTTCCCCTGGGACTGCTCGTGTTTGTGGCGGCCCTGAGGTTCGTCGACGAAACCCGCTCAGAGGACGCCACGGCAGGGGTCGACCCGCTCGGTGCTCTCATGAGCGCCCTGGGCTTCGGCGCTATCGTCTTCGGCCTCATCGAGGCGAACTCCCTGGGATGGTGGACGGCGACCGGCGCGCTGGTCCTCGGCGGGTTCACATGGAGCGCCGATGCCGCGGTGTCCGCCGTTCCCGTCGCGATCGGTGCCGGCCTGCTGATCCTGGCCGTCTTCGCGGCGTGGGAGTCCGCCCGGCGGGCGGCCGGGCGCCCGGCCCTGCTGGACCTCCGGCTGTTCCGCATCCCGACATTCGCGTGGGGCAATCTCACGGCGGGCCTCGTCGCCATCGGCGAGTTCGCCCTGCTGTTCGTTCTTCCCCTGTACTTCGTCTCCGGATTGGGGCTGGGAGCCCTGTCCTCCGGAGCGGTCCTGGCAGCGATGGCCGCCGGCGCCTTCCTGTCCGGCGCGGGCGCCCGACATCTGGCTGCGCGTCTGGGCGCGACCCGCGTCGTCCTGCTGGGCTTGGGGCTGGAGATCGTCGGTGCCGCGCTGACGGCCCTGGCTGTCGACCGGCGCTGGGGCGGGCCGCTCGTCGCACTGGTCCTCCTGCCCTACGGAATCGGTTTGGGCCTTGCCTCGGCGCAGCTGACCTCCACGGTCCTGCGCGACGTGCCTCCCGCCGACTCCGGCATCGGCTCGGCCACCCAGTCGACCGTCAGACAACTCGGGACCGCAATGGGCTCAGCCGTCGGCGGGTCCGTGCTGGCCACAACACTCGGCTCGTCCGCCACCGGGGCGGGGACGGGCATCGGCATCGACGGGTCGCTCGCCGCCGCTGCCGCCTGCGCGCAGGCGGTGCTCGCCTCCGTGGCGGTCCTGGTCGTGGGCCTTCTCATGGCGTGGCGCGTCGACCGCGCCTCCCGGAACCACGGTCTCGCCGCGGAGACCTGACACCCGCGCAAGAGGCCCTCTTCCGCCTTCGGAAGCCGGTGCCCGATCGCGTGGCCGGGACCGGCGTCCTCGTCCGGGCCCGCTCCATCGGGGCGTCTCGGGCGTCCGCATCAGCGGCGCGGGGGAGGACAATGGACGCCATGATCCCGGTGTACGAGCCCGCCGTCGTGCGGGAGGCGGAGCGGCGCGCCGTCGAGGCGGCCGAGGCCGCGGGCGGCCACGACGCGCTCATGGTCGTCGCAGCCCGGGCGGTGGCGGACGCCGCACTGGCGATGACCGGCGTCGGCTCGACGGTGGTGGCGCTGGTCGGCGGCGGCGACAACGGCGGGGACGCCCTGTACGCGGCGGCGGCGTTGGCCGCATCCGGGCGACGGGTCCGGGCGGCCCTGGTCACCGATCACCCGCATGCCCGCGCGCTCGCGACGGCTCGGCGAGCGGGCGTGGACGTCCGCGACCTCGCCCCGGCCGGGGCCGCGGAGCCGCCCGTCTGGCTGGCCGCCGACGTATGGATCGACGGGATCACCGGGTCCGGGCTGACCGGTCCGTTGCGGGAGCCTCTGGCCGCGATGGTGGCCGCGCTGAACGCGAGGGCGCACCGGTGCGGGACAGCCGTCCTAGCCATCGACCTCCCGACGGGTCTGGGCGGGACGGACGGGCGTGTCGAGGGGCAGGTCCTCGATGCCGCGCGCACGGTGACGATGGGAGCGATGAAGACGCCCCTGGCCCTGCCCCCCGCCGCCGCCCACGCGGGGGCCATCACGGTGGAGGACCTGGGCATCGCCCCCGAGGGCGATCCAGCCGTCCTCCGCCCGGAAGCCGCCGACGTCGCGGCCGCCCTCCACGTCCCCGGGCCCTTCGACCATAAGTACACCCGCGGCGTCGTCGCGGTGGCCGCCGGCTCCGACACCTACCCGGGCGCCGGCCTGCTGTGCGCGTCCGGCGCCGTGGCCGCGGGCCCCGGCATGGTCCGGATCGCGTCCTCCCGGCGCGTCGTCGACATGGTCCTCCAGAGGCATCCGGGCGTGGTGGCCGCACGAGGGCGCGCGCAGGCGGCCGTCGTCGGATCCGGGCTGGACGCCGGCGTGGAGCCGATGGCCCGAGCCGTCGTCCAGCGCGCCCTGGAGGCCGGCCACCCGCTGGTCGTCGACGCCGGCGCCCTGGAGTCCCTGTCCGATCTGATGCGCGCGGCGGGGCCGCTCACCCAGGTCGTCCTCACTCCGCACGCCGGGGAGGCCGCCGCGGCGCTCACGGAACTGGGCGGCCGCGCCGTGGCGCGCGACGAGGTCGAGGCCGACCCGCTCCGGGCCGCGCGCCGCCTGGTCGAGCTCACCGGCGCGACCGTGGTGCTCAAGGGGGCGGTCACTCTGGTCGCCGCCGCGGATGGGCGAGTGCTCTCCGTCGCCGGGACGACCGGTTGGACGGGCGTGGCCGGTTCCGGCGACGTCCTGGCCGGCGTCATCGGCGCCCTGCTGGCCCAGGGGCGGGCCGCCCAGGAGCGGACGGGTGCGCCGATGGATCA
>JAFAAX010000194.1 GCA_023426345.1 Actinomycetes bacterium | reverse complement strand
GGGCGCCCGACGAGGGCGCGCGCGTGGTCGTCGACGGCGGAGCGCGCACCCGTGACGCCCATCGTCGAGGCCGCGTACACCCAGCCGCGCGAGTGCCGCGCGATGAGGCGCAGCCGGTGGTCGGGCGACGACGGCGCCACCAGGTAGACGTGCTCCAGCCCGTGGGCGTCCGCGGCTGCCTCCCACTCCTGGCCCTCCTCGGGCGGCAGGTCGGGCGTGATGAGCCCCGCGCCGCCGACGGCGGCGAAGTCGCGGGCGAACCGCTCGACGCCGTACCACTCGACGGGATTCCAGTACGTCATCGACACCGTGGGCAGGCCGTAGGCGGTCAGCTCGTCGACGGCGCGGAAGAGGTCCTCCAGGTGGGTGCCGCGCTCCAGCGCGGCCGTCGTCGCCCGTTGGATCGTGGGTCCGTCCATCACGGGATCGGAGTAGGGGAAGCCGAGCTCCAGGACGTCCACCCCGTTGTCGGCCAGGACCTTGCCGGCCCGGATCGAGTCCTCGACGCTCGGGAACCCGACGGGGAGGTAGCCGATGAGCGCCGCGTCCCCGCGCGCCGCCGCCGCGTCGATCGCCGCCGCGCTGGATCCTGCCCGCGTCATGACTGCTCCTCATCCGCGTCGCCGTGGCCTGCGTCCGCTCGTCGCCCCGTGCCCGCGGTCGGGTCGATGACCTGGAGCGTCGCGTCCCCCAGCCCGAACCATGCGGCCGCCGTGTCGACGTCCTTGTCCCCGCGGCCCGACAGGCACACCAGCACGACCGGCGCCTCCTCGGGGGCGAAGGGGCCGCCGTGGGCCTCCACCTGCTCGAGGGCCCACTGCCGGGCCCCGGCCAGGGCGTGGGAGGACTCGATGGCGGGGATGATCCCCTCGGTGCGCGACAGCCGGAGGAACGCGTCCATCGCCGGCCCGTCGTCGATCGCGCGGTACTGAGCGCGGCCCGTGCGGGCGAGCCAGGCGTGCTCGGGGCCCACGCCCGGGTAGTCGAGCCCCGCGGACACGGAGTGCGAGGGCTTCGTCTGGCCGTCGCGGTCCTGGAGGACGAACGTGCGCGCTCCGTGGAGCACGCCCGTCCGGTCGGCCGTGATCGAGGCCGCGTGCCGCCCGGTGGCGACGCCGTCCCCTCCGGCTTCGAAGCCCACGATCTGCACGTCCGGGTCGTCGAGGAAGGCCGTGAACGTGCCGATGGCGTTCGATCCTCCGCCGACGCAGGCGCACACCATGTCGGGAAGCCGCCCGAGCCGGTCGAGCAGCTGGGCGCGGGCCTCGTCTCCGATGACGCGCTGGAGGTCGCGGACCATCGTCGGGAAGGGATGGGGGCCGGCGGCGGTGCCGAAGATGTAGTTCGTCGTGTCCACGTTGGTCACCCAGTCGCGGAAGGCCTCGTTGATCGCGTCCTTGAGGGTCTGCGACCCCTGGGTGACGGCGACGACCTCCGCGCCGAGCATCTGCATCCGCGCGACGTTGAGGTGCTGGCGCTCGGTGTCCTCGCGCCCCATGTAGACCGTGCAGTCCAGGCCCAGCAGCGCGGCGGCCGTCGCGGTGGCGACGCCGTGCTGGCCGGCGCCGGTCTCTGCGATGACGCGCGTCTTGCCGAGCTCCTGGGTGAGCAGCGCCTGGCCCAGGACGTTGTTGATCTTGTGGGAGCCCGTGTGATTGAGGTCCTCGCGCTTGAGGAACACGCGCACGCCGCCCAGGTCCGCGGCGAAGCGGGGCGCCTCGGTGAGCAGCGACGGGCGTCCCGCGTAGTGGACCAGCAGGTCGTCCAGCCGCGCTCGGAAGCCGTCGTCGTGCCACAGCCGCTGCCAGGCCTCGTCGAGCTCCTCCAGCGTGCCCATCAGCGACTCGGCGACGAAACGCCCGCCGAAGTCCCCGAAGTACGGACCGTCCTTGTCGGCCAGCGCCACGTCACTCCCCCTGTCTGGCGGCGCGCACGCGCGCCTTCCGATTCGTCCGCAGGGCCGGGTGCTGCCCTGCGCTCACCATGTCGCACACCGAGTCATACGGGTTCCCGGAGGTGACCAGGGCCTCCCCGACCAGCACGGCGTCCGCCCCCCACCGGGCGTACTCGAACACATCGTGGGCGCCGGTGACCCCGGACTCCGCGACGGCCACGACGTCCTCGGGGATGATGTCGATGACCTGCTCGATGGTCGCCGGGTCGACGTCCAGCGTGGTGAGGTCGCGGGCGTTGACGCCGATGACCTTCGCGCCGGCGTCCAGGGCCCGCAGCGCCTCCAGCCGCGAATGGGTCTCCACCAGGGCCGTCATCCCCAGGGACTCGACGCGCTCGAGGAGCGAGACCAGGGCCGGCTGTTCCAGGGCCGCGACGATGAGCAGGACGAGGTCCGCGCCGTGGGCGCGGGCCTCGTGGACCTGGTAGGGCGTCACCACGAAGTCCTTGCGGAGCACGGGGATGTCGACGGCAGCGCGGACCGCGTCGAGGTCCGCCAACGAGCCTCCGAAGCGCCGCCGCTCGGTGAGCACCGAGATCGCCGTGGCCCCTCCGCGCTCGTAGATCTCCGCCAGGGCCGCGGGCTCCGCGATCTCCGCCAGGAAGCCCTTCGACGGCGAGGACCGCTTGACCTCGGCGACGATGGACACGGCGCCGTCGCGCTCCCGCAGCGCCGCCAGCGCGTCGCGGGCGTCCGGCGCGCGCCGGGCCCGCTCCTTCACCTCGTCCAGGGACAGCGCCGACTGGCGCTCCCTGAGGTCCTCGAGGACCCCGGCGATGATGTCGTCCAGGACGGTCATCCGTCAGTCCTTCCGATCGGGATGCTCCCGATGCTAGCCGCGTCCCGGTCCGCCGCCCGAATCGGTGCCAGCATCCGGGCCCGTGGCGATGGGCTCCAGGACGGCGGCCCGGCGCACCGACGACAGGGCCGCCGCCGCCTTGTTGCGGGTCTCCTCGTACTCGGTGGCCGGCACCGAGTCGGCGACCAGCCCGGCGCCCGCCTGGACGGAGGCGACGCCGCCACGCAGGCACGCGGTGCGGATCGCGATCGCCAGGTCGGCGTCGCCCGACAGGTCGAGGTAGCCGACCACCCCGCCGTACACGCCGCGGGCCGCGGGCTCCATCTGGTCGATGAGCCGGATCGCCCGCGGTTTGGGCGCTCCGGACAGCGTCCCCGCCGGGAAGGTGGCGACCAGGCAGTCCAGGGCGTCCACGCCGTCGCGCAACCGGCCCGTCACCGTGGAGGAGATGTGCTGGATGTGGGAGTAGCGCTTGATCTCCATGAGCGTGGAGACCTCGACCGTGGCGGGATCGGCCACTTTCGAGAGGTCGTTGCGGGCCAGGTCGACGAGCATCACGTGCTCGGAGAGCTCCTTCGGGTCGGCGAGCAGCTCCTCGGCCAGGGCCCGGTCCTCGGCGGCCGTGGCGCCCCGGGGGCGCGAGCCGGCGATCGGATAGGTCCACACCCGCCTTCCCTCCACCCGCATCAGGGTCTCCGGCGAGGAGCCGACCACCTCGAAGTCCCCTCCGCGGCCGTCGGGCAGGCGCAGGTAGTACATGTACGGCGACGGGTTGACCGTGCGCAGGACCCGGTAGACGTCCACCCCGGACGCGTCGGTGCGCACATCCGCCCGCTGCGAGACGACGACCTGGAAGACCTCGCCGTCGCGGATCGCTCGGCGCGCGGCCCGCACGGAGGACTCGTACTCCTCACGGGTGGAGCGGTGGCTGACCGGCGGGAGGGCCGCGGGGACGCCCCGGTCGCCGGCGGGGCCGGCGAGGCCCCGGACGCCCAGCACGGCGGGCGACAGCGGCGCTGAGAGCCGGGCGGCCATGCCGTCCAGCGCGGCCAGGGCGTCCTCGTAGGCCCCGTCGACGCGCGCGTCCGTGCCGTCGAGGTTCCAGGCGATCGCGATCAGCCACATCGACCCGTCCGAGTGGTCGAGGGCCGCGACCTCGGTGGCCAGGCACAGCGCCGCGTCGGGGACGTCCGTCTCCCGGGGCGCCTCGGCGTCGAGCGTCGGTTCCCACTCCGGGATGATGCCCCAGCCCAGCGCCCCGACCAGGGCCCCTGTCAGCGGCGGCAGGCCCGGGATCGGGTCCGCGTGGAGCGCGGCCAGCGCCGAGTGGAGGACCTCCAGCAGCGTCCCCTCAGGCGCCGCCCCGGCGGGCGCCGCCCCCGTCCAGCGCGCCCGCCCATCCCGCGCGATGATCGCGCCGGCGGATCGGGCGCCGATGAAGGACCACCGGCCCCAGGTGCCGTCATGCTCGGCGGATTCGAGGATGTACGTCCCCGGGCGTCCCTCGGCGAGCTGGCGGTAGACGCCCACGGCGGACAGCTCATCGGCCAGGACGCGCCGCGCGACGGGGATGACGCGGCGCGTGGCCGCCAGCTCCCGGAAGACGGGGCGCGACGGCCAGGTCTCGCCCCACTCGAGGCGCGCGGCCTCCGGCGCTCGTCGGGCCGCGGTCATGGGCGCTCCCCCACGACCGCGCCCAGGTCGCCCCCCGTCTCGAAGCAGGTGCGCGCGCCCGTGTGGCAGGCGGCCCCCACCTGGTCGACCTGGACGAGCAGTGTGTCCCCGTCGCAGTCCAGGGCGACGGACTTCACCCACTGGGCGTGCCCGGACGTGTCGCCCTTGCGCCAGTACTCCTGGCGCGAGCGCGACCAGAACACGGTCCGCCCGGTCGTCAGGGTGCGCGACAGCGCCTCGTCGTCCATCCAGCCGACCATGAGGACCTCATGGGTGTCGTACTGCTGGACGACGGCCGGGACGAGGCCCTGCGGGTCGCGCTTCAGGCGCGCGGCGATGGCGGGTTCCAGTGTCATGGGAGCAGTCTCCCACCTGCGCCGCTAGGCGCACGTCGGGCGCTCACCGCCGCACCGGGAACCCGGCCGCGTCCAGGGCGCGCTTGACCTCGGGGATCGTCACGGTCCCGAAGTGGAACACGGAGGCGGCCAGCACGGCGTCGGCGCCGGCGCGCGCCGCCTCGACGAAGTGGGCGGGCTCCCCCGCCCCGCCCGAGGCGATGACGGGGATGCGGACCCGCGCGCGCACGTCGCGCAGCATCTCCAGGTCGAAGCCCTGCCGCACGCCGTCGGCGTCCATGGAGTTGAGCAGGATCTCCCCGGCGCCCAGCTCCTGGGCCCGCTCCGCCCACGCGACGGCGTCCACGCCCGTCGAGCGCCGCCCCCCGTGGGTCGTCACCTCGTAGCCCGACTCGGTGGCGATCCCGGGCGGGCAGCGCCGCGCGTCCACCGACAGCACGAGCACCTGGTCCCCGAACCGCTCCGTCACCCGCGCGATGAGATCCGGATCGGACAGCGCCGCCGTGTTGACGCCCACCTTGTCCGCGCCGCGCGCCAGCAGGGTGGCGACGTCCTCGACGGTGCGCACCCCGCCCCCCACGGTCAGCGGCACGAAGACGTTCTCGGCCGTGGCGGAGACGACGTCGAGCATCGTCGTCCGTCCCTGCGAGGAGGCCGAGACGTCGAGGAACGTGATCTCGTCGGCGCCCTCCGCGCTGTAGCGGGCCGCGAGCTCCACGGGGTCGCCCGCATCGCGCAGGTCGCGGAAGTTCACGCCCTTGACGACGCGTCCGGCGTCCACGTCCAGGCAGGGGATCACGCGCAGGGCCACAGGCATGCGTCGATCCTAGGTCCTCGGTTCCCCGATCGACGAGGGCGGCCCGCGTGGCGGGGCCCGCGGCTCGGGCGCGGTCAACCGATCAGACGAAGGGGGACGATGCGGGCCGCGTGTGTGAATTCGCGGTCGGTGGTGAGCAGCGGGACGTCGCGGACCATGCTGAGGTGGGCGATCAACGCATCAATGGTCCCAACCTGGACACCATTCTGGCGGCACCTGTTCCAGATGTCCGCCGCGCCGACGTGGTCCTCCACTGTCGGCACGATTGACGGAAGTGCCAGGATCCTGCCCTCGATCGCGGTTCTCGTCCGGGAAGGGATCAACCCCTGCAGCAGCTCCTGGATGATGACACCGGTGGTGACGACCAGATCCCCTCCCTGCAGCGCATGGAGCAGCCGCCGCACCGCGGGGTCGTGGGGCGGCGTGTCGCGCCGAAACGCCAACGACCACACCGACGTGTCGACCAGAATCCTCACTCCCGGCTCCGCTCCGCCTTGTAGTCGTAGTCCGGACTCCAGTCCGCGGTCCCGAAGAGCTCGATCAGCGAGCTCTGCTCGTGCCGTGCGACGTATTCCTCCAGGGCCTCCGTCACAGCGGCCTTCTTCGTCCGTTTGCCGCTGACTGTGAGCGCGCGGTCGACCAGCTCCGGGGAGAGCGCCAAGTTCGTCGCCATCGGGACCTCCTCACACACGGTGACACACATCTGGTCACACACAGTGTATGAACTCACGCCTTCCTGCGCGAGCGACCTGGTCCGGATTCCTCCTGAGCTCCACCGCAGCCGGATTGGCGAACCTCGGCCCTCCACAGGTGCGTCCCTCGGGGTCAGTCGGAGCTGGACTCCGCGGTGGGGTCCGTCGCGGGCTCGGTCCCCAGGATGTCGATGACGGCGCACAGCGTGTCGTCCCCGGCCGCCTGGTCCGGGGGGATCGTCACGGCGATGCGGGAACCGACGCGCTGGTCGACCAGGGCGTCGCGCAGGCCCGGCATCGCCGTGGACAGGTCGATGGCCTGGGGCACGCCCGTCGACCACGTCGAGGTCCGCACCAGCCCGTCCGTCCAGCCCGTGACGATGAACTGCGCGATCACGGTGTCGCCGTCGCCCACCTGGGCGCCGTCGCCGGCCAGCAGCACCTGCGTCGTGAGGTTCGAGGGCGCGTCGCCCTGATGGGAGATGATCGGGCCCTCGTCCCCGAGCGCGACGGCCAGGGGCGACTCCGCCCCGGAGGACGGCGAGGACGGCTCGGCGCCCGTGGCCACCGAGGGGAGGAGGTCGACGACGTCGACCTCGATGTCGGAGGCCCCCGAGAAGCCGCTCTGTCCCTCGGCGACCCGCCGGACGAACACCAGGCGCGTCCCCTCCGTGCGGCCGACCACCTGGTCCGCCAGGTCCTTCCCGAGGTCCTCGGCCGTCGCGCGCCCCGCGCGCAGCTGGGGACGCCCGTGCGGGGACAGGTTCGTCCCATCCGACCCGTCGAACGCGGTGACGGCCAGGACCACGGGCGAGCCCGCCGTGATCGCCCGGCCGGCGCCGGTCACGATCTCGCGGACCTTCTCGTCGACGACGTCCAGCGGCCCGGTGACGGTGACGACCGGCGTCGCCCCGGGACGCCCGGACACCTCGACGCGGTCGAGGACGGTCCCCGACTGGCCTCCCGGAGACGAGGACGCCGACTGGTCGGAGGCGGCGCCGCCTCCGCGGGCGTCGAGGACGCGGACGGCCACCAGCCCGGCCGCCACCACGGCCACGGCGGCCAGCACCGCCACGACGATCGGCCACCGCCGGCGGCGCCGGCCATGGC
>JAFAAX010000155.1 GCA_023426345.1 Actinomycetes bacterium | reverse complement strand
CGGGGCGCGGGCGGGGGGGGGGCGACGGGGCGGAGGGCGGGTGCGCGCCGGGAGAGCCGGAGCCGCCGCTGCAGATCGCGTCCGACGGCGCGCGCAACCCGCGGCGGGGGACGTCGTGGGGATACTTCACCTCGGAGGGCGCCTTCCGCCTGGGCGTGTGCGTGGGGGATGTCGTCGCCGCCGAATTGCACGCGCTGCGGATGGCGCTGGAGGACCATCCGGGGACGCCGGTGGTCCTGTGGTCCGATTCCCGGCGCGCTCTGGGGCTCGTCCACGCGTTCCTCCGCGAGGGAGCCGAGTCCGAGGACCGGGCGGTCGCGCGCGACGTCCGTCGGATCGTCCAGATCGTCCAGGACCGGCGGGGCGCCGGTCTGGAGACGCGGCTGCGCTGGGTGCAGGCGCATTCCGCCCGGCTGGCCTCCACCTCGGAGGTCCTCAACGACGCGGCGGACCGGTTGGCCAAGCTCGCGCTTCGGCGCTGGTGCACGCCGGGCCTGGCCGACGGCATCGAGGACATCGCGCTGTCCATCGCCCATGAGGCCGTCCGGACGCTGGGGGACCTCGAGGCCGCCCGGCGGGCCGACGACGAGCCGGACTCAGCCTCCGACCGGGTCTCCGTTCCCGACCGGGCATCCGTCCTCGAAGCCCTCGACGTCCCCGCAGTCCTGCGCCCCGCCCGGTGAGCCCGCGCTCCGGCCGGGCTCCGCGGACGCCCCGTCGGGCGTGATGACCAGGCGCGATCCGTCGACCAGGATCGTGGCGATCGCGTCCCGGCCCGGCGGGAAGACGCGGATGACGGCGCGCCCATGGGAGGCGCGGTCCAGCCGGTCCGTGGCCTGGGAGAGGACCAGCTCCCGGCTCTGCGGCTCCAGGGGCTCGGCTCCGGAGTCGTCCACGAGGACCACGTCGACGCCCCGCTCGCGGGCGGCGCGCGCCCGGGCGGTCACGGGCGTCCCGGTGAAGAAGGGCGCGCGGATCTCGTCGCGCAGCTCCGCCTCGAGCAGCCGGGCCTCCATCCGCGTGGCCGCGGGCAGTGGGCCCGGCTCCGACTCGCGGGCGATCGTCCCCAGGACGGGCCGGGCGCGGCCGGTGACGCTGGCCAGGGCGCCGTCCATGGCCAGCTGGGTCTCCTCCTCGAGGTCGCGGGCGGCCTCGAGGCGACGGGACCAGGATTGCTCGTGGGCGATCCTCCGTCCGATCCGCGAGGCCCAGACGGTCGCGAACGTCCACGCGATGAGGGTCAGCGTCTGCGAGAGGGACAGGGACGCGGCGACGGACCGGACGGGACCGTCCGCGTGGCCCGCCCACGCGGCCGTGGCCGCCAGGCGCACGATCCATCCCACCCAGGTGGAGGCCCAGCGGCTGCGGAGCAGCAGCAGTCCGAACAGCAGCACCGACCCGGTGGCCCCCGTCCAGGGGGCCCACTCCGACATGCCCTGCGGGGTCGTCTGCGCGAACACGGCGACGGGCGACAGCGCCGCGATGGCGGCGACCAGGATCTCGACGGGGACCGGGAGCCACCCGCCCGGCCACCAGCGCAGGACCAGGACCGTCGCCGCGATCTGGCTGGCCAGCGCTGCGGCGACGGGCCAGGCCTGCGTGAACTCCGGGAGGCACTGCCACATCAGCACGGTCTGGAAGACGATGACCGCGGCGGCGATCAGGCGCTCCGGCGGCGGCTGGACGTACGGCCGCGGGGGCCGCGCGTCCGGCTCCTCCGGGTGGTCCGCCACCGGTGACGAGGGCGCCCCCGCGGGCGCGGCCTCCTTCTCGGAGGGGCGCGCGGCGTCGACCCGGGAGGGCGGCCAGGTCAGGGTGACGGCGGTCCCGTCTCCGGGCGCGGTGTCGATGCGCGCCCGGCCTCCGGCGTGCTCGACCCGTTCGACGACCGAGCGTCGGACGCCGAGCCGGCGGGCGGGGATGCGGTCCGGGTCGAAGCCGGGCCCGTCGTCCGCGACGACGGCACTCAGGCCGTCCCGGTCCGCCACCAGCGTCAGGCGGACGAGCGGCGGGGCGCCGTCGGAGCCGGACGCGTGCCGCTCGCAGTTGCGCAGGGCTTCGAGCGTCGCGCCCTCCAGGGCGGAGGCGATGTCCGCGGGGACCAGCCGGTCGGCGGGGGTCCGGACATCGGGACGGAGGGACAGGCGCAGGTGCGACGCCTGCGCGACGATGCGGCCGAAGACCTGGGAGGCCATGGCCGGGGGCCGGCGCAGGGAGACGTCGTCCAGGTGGTCCAGGACGCCGTGGACGGCCTCGACCAGAGGCGGTCCGTCGGCCAGGCCGCGCGCGGCCATGTCCAGGACGGACAGGATGTGGTCGTGGACGAACGCGTCCCGGCGCCGCCGGCCCTCGGTGGCGGCCCGGTGGTGGGCGACCTCCCGCTCGCGTGAGAGGCGTCGGGCGTGGTCCTCGTCCAGCGCCCGGGCCTGGCGGACCATCCACGTCGCCCAGGCGATGTAGACGAGGTTGAAGATGAGGTAGTACGCGGACTGGTCCCACGTCTGCGCGTCGCGGGGGCCGTTGAGGGCCGTGACCAGGATGAACACCAGCGGCGGGAAGGCCGAGGTCGCCATCGCGAGGCGCCCGCGGGCCAGGAGCGCGATGAGGAGCGCGAGCGGCCAGTACTGCCCCATCAGGGGCACCTGCCCCTCGACGACGCGCATGAGGGACGGGATGGGTCGGCCCGTGGCGGTGCCGACGACGGCCGCGACGGCGACGAGTGCGAGCATGGCCAGGTACCACCCGCAGACGAACTGGGCCAGGGAGATGCCGACGCGGTCGGTGGTCCGCAGGGGCACCCGCTCCCGGTCTCTGCGCCTCTCGTCGGCGCGGGAGAAGAAGCTGGCGATCAGGGCCACCAGCGCGGTGGCGGGCAGTCCCACCCAGATCGGCAGGAACACCCCCAGGGTGGCGACGGTGCCGACCTCGTCGAGGAGGGACCGCAGCGTCGGCGCGGAGACGACCAGGACGCACAGCTCGGCTGCGCCGGACGCGACCCCCATGAGCCGGTACGTCGACAGGGAGTAGGGGCCCGGGAACAGGTCCATCCCCATCGGGTGCGCGAACCACCAGCTGCCGCGCCGTGGCCCGGCCTCCGGAGCGCCCGGTGCGGCGGTCATCTGCGCGCCCACGGCCGGTCGGGCGGCCGGTGCCGGTGCCGTCGCGGGCGAGGACGCGGGAGCGTGTGGGACGTCATGTGCTCCTCCTGGTGTGGAGGCTCCCCCAGCCTCCTTGTTCGGGAGTGTACAAGAACTATGACTTGTCGGGCATCAGACTGGAAAGGATCGGAGGCCCGCCCCTCCGCCCGCCCCTCTCCCGCCCCTCCGCCCGCCCCTCCGG
The DNA here is from genome assembly GCA_023426345.1 of Actinomycetes bacterium. Taxonomy (GTDB): domain Bacteria; phylum Actinomycetota; class Actinomycetes; order Actinomycetales; family Actinomycetaceae; genus Pauljensenia. The sequence goes on along the minus strand of JAFAAX010000155.1, from coordinate 88,289 downwards.
TTCTCTTCTCCGCCGACTTCGGTTCTCTTCTCCGCCGACTTCGGTCGGGGTTCCCGCTACCCGAGCACCCCCACCTGGGCCAGGGCGAACGCGAACTCCTCGGCGCGCGACTCCCAGCGCCCGTAGCGCCCCGAGGCTCCCCCGTGACCGGCGGCCATCTGCGTGCGCAGCGCGATCGGGCGCTGCTCGGCATCCGAGGACGTCGCCTCGCGGAGGCGCTGCACCCACTTCGCGGGCTCCACGGCCAGCACCCGCGTGTCGTGGAGCGAGGTCGTGGCCAGGACGGCCGGGTAGGCGACGCCGTCGCGGACGTTCTCGTACGGCGTGTAGGCGCGCATCGCCCGGTAAATGCCCGGGTCCTCGATCGGGTTGCCCCACTCCTCCCACTCGCCGGCGGTCAGCGGCAGCGACGGGTCCAGGATCGTCGTGAGGGCGTCCACGAACGGCACGCCCGCCAGCACCACGCGGAAGAGCTCGGGCGCCAGGTTCATGGCGGCCCCCACCAGCAGGCCGCCCGCCGAGCGGCCCTCCGCGACCAGCCGGCCCGGGGCCGACCATCCGCTATCGACCATCCAGCGCGCGACGTCGACGAAATCCTCGAACGTGTGGCGCTTGCGGTCCAGACGGCCGTCCTCGTACCACGCGCGCCCCAACTCGCCGCCCCCGCGGACATGCGCGATCGCATAGGTGACGCCGCGCTCCAGCAGGGGCAGGCGCAGCACGGAGAACTCCGGGTCGTCGCTCACCTCGTACGCGCCGTAGCCGGTCAGCCAGGCCGGCGCCGTCCCGTCCGGGACCGCGCCGCGTCGATGGACCAGCGAGACCGGGATCCGGGTGTGCCCGTCGCGCGACTCCACCCACACCCGCTCCTCGGCGTAGTCGCTCGGGTCCCACGCGGGGACGTCGAGGGTCTTCAGTACCGTCCGCGCGTCCGTCAACGGGTCGACGTCGAGGACCTGCGGGGGCCGGACCACGGACTCGACCTCGACGTGGAACCGGGTGTCCTCGAAGCGGCGCGCCCCGCTCGCCCCGATCGTCCGCACGGGCGAGTCGGCCGGGACGAAGCGGCCCGGCCCCCAGATCCCGGCCAGGTCCGCGGCGGGCGCGGGCGCGTCGGGGCCGGCCGCGGGCGTGCGGCGTGCGCGGACCTCCACCTGGGTGAGGCCGCCGGAACGCAGTTCGACGACCAGGAACGTCGCGTGCGCCTCGGCCCACAGGATGCGCTCCCCCTCGCCGGCCTCCCGCACCGGGATCCATGACGAGGGCGGCGCCACCGGCGCTCGCGGTCCCTCCGTCGGGGCGGCCGCGGTCTCCCCGCGACGATCCACAGCATGCGCCGCGAACGCGTCGCCGCCGGCGGCGGATGGCTCGGCCGGCACGACGGACGCGGCCACCGGGTGCGCCGCGAACGCGGCGCCGCCCTCGTCGATGGGGGAGGACCCCGTCGGCCCGGCGGCGGGCGCGGGCAGCGGCGCGACGGCCAGCGTGCCCTCGGGCGAGTCGACCGTGTGGACGAGGACCAGATGGTCGCCGGCCGGCTCGACAGAGACCAGGACCTCGCGGGTCCGCCCGGTGATCGGCAGGGGCACCTCGCCGGGCCGGTCCGTCGACCACAGCCAGGCCTCCGACGTCGTGGACGACATCGCGTGGATCGGGACCCAGTGGGGATCCCGGGCGGGCTCGAACCACAGGTCGAAGCGTTCGTCGTCCTCCTGGAGGACCAGTCTGTCCGTGGCGGGATCCGCGCCCACGCGGTGGGTCCACACCTGGTGCTGGCGCCAGGCCTCGTCGACGCGCGCGTACAGCAGGGTCGTGCCGTCGGCGGACCAGGCCAGGCCGGACCCGGCGCCCCGGACGGCGTCGTCGACGATCCGACCGGTGGCGGCGTCCTGGACGAGGATCGTCCAGCGCTCGTCGCCGGCGAGGTCGCGGCTCCATGCGATCAGTGAGCCGTCCGGGCTGGGGAGGAGGTCTCCCAGGGCGAAGAACGCCTGGCCCCCGGCCTGCGCGTTCTCGTCCAGGAGGAGCCGCTCGCCCGGCAGCGGCTCGGCCGGGGCCGGGCGCGGCACCGTGTCTGGATCGGCGGGATCCACCGGCACGCGGTGATGGGAGGCGTAGGACAAGCCCTCCGTCGTCCGGTCGAGGTACCAGAAGCCGCCGATCCGGACGGGAACGGAGACATCGGTCTCGCGGGTGTGGCGGTGCAGCTCGCCGACGATGCGGCGCTGGAGCCGGCGCGTCGGGGCGGTCACGCGGTCGGCCCACGCGTTCTCCGCGCGCAGGTGGGCGAGGACCTCCGGGTCGTCCGTGTCGCGCAGCCACTCCCAGGGGTCGGCGAAGGACTGGCCGTGGAACGCGCGGACGTGGGCGGGATCCGGCCGCCGCGGGGCGACCGGGGGAGCTGACGGCAGGACGCCGTGGTCGGCGGGCGGGGTCGGGGCGGCATGGCCGGTGGGCGCGGAAGCAGTGGCCGGGAGATCGGTGGCCGAGGTCTGGTCTGTCACGACCGACCACCCTACCCACGCGAGGGCCCTCGGCGAACTCGGGACCTCCGATGCTGCGGGCGCGGACCGAAGGAGCCGTCCTCGCCCCGCCACGCGGGCGCCGACCCTGGACGAGGGCGCCGGACGGTCGGTGAGGGCCCTGCCGCGCCGCGCGGGCGCCCTCGTCGATGACCGTCCGGCGGCCCGGCCTACGGGACCAGGACGGCGCGGCCGACGACCTTGCCGTCATGCAGCCGCTGGTAGGCGGTCAGGGCGTCGTCGAGCGGATAGGTCTCGGTGTGGATGTCGAGGATGCCGCGCTGGGCCAGTGCGACGACGTCGTAGAGGTCGGCCCGGGTGCCCCAGTACGGAGAGAACACCTGGCACTCGTAGGGGAGCAGGCCGAAGCCGACCTTGGCCACGCCTCCGCCGATGCCGACGATGTTCCAGTCGCCGCGCACGCGCGTCATCTGGGCGCCCAGGTCCGCCGACGCCTGGACGCCGACGAAGTCGAAGACCACCTCCGCGCCGAGCCCGCCTGTCAGGTCCTTGACCTTCTCCACCGCGTCCTGGTCCGACGCGAACGCGTAGTCGGCGCCGACTTGGCGGGCCAGCTCGAGGTGCTCCTCGGAGACGTCCAGGGCGATGATCGTGGATGGGGTGAGATGGCGGAGCAGCTGGATCGCGACGTGCCCCAGACCCCCGACGCCGAAGACGACGGCCGTGGAGTGAGCGCGGAGCTTCGGCAGCGAGTGCTGGACGGCGTGGTAGGGCGTCAGCGCCGCGTCGGTCAGCGGGGCGGCCTGCACGGGGTCCAGGTCCCCGATGGGGACCAGATAGCGGGCGCGGTCGACCAGCATGTACTCGGCCGCGCCGCCCGGACGTCCCAGGCCCGGGGGGAAGATCCCCATCTTCGTGGCGTTCTCGCAGTAGTTCTCGTAGCCCTGGGCGCACTGGCGGCACCGGCCGCAGCCCCACGGCCCGTAGACCAGAACGTCCTCGCCCATGGTCACCATGGACCTCACGCCGGAGCCGGCGTCGATGACGGTGCCGACGCACTCGTGGCCCAGGGTGAGGGGCAGGTCGAAGTTCAGCGCCTCCTTCGGCCAGGACATCACGGCCCAGTCGGAGTGGCACAGGCCGGCGGCCGTGATCTTGAGGAGGACCTGGCCGGGCCCGGGGGTGGGGTCGTCGATCTCGACCAGCTCGGGGCCTTTCCCGATCGTGCGGTACTGGACGGCTTTCATGGGGACTCCTTCGTTCCTGAGGTGACGGGGAGGCCGGACGAGGGCGCCCGCGCGTCCTCGCCCGCCCTCTCGCCAGCCTAGGTCGAAGGTCCTGCTCCTGTCCGGCGTTCGGCGTTCCGCGTCACTCGTGGGCCAGGGCCTCCACCGGAGAGGTTCGGGCCGCCCGGCGCCCGGGCCACCATGCGGCGACCACCGCGCAGAGCACCGCGATGATCGCGACCGCCAGGATCTGCCACCAGGGGACGATCAGGAAGGTCCGGTCGACCTCGACGGGCATCGCGTTCACGCCGGCCCAGCCGAACAGGATGCCCAGCCCGATGCCGATCAGGGCGCCGGGGAGTGCGATGTCGATCGCCTCGGCGGCCAGCAGCCGCTGCATCTGGCGGCGCGTGAGGCCCAAGGCGCGCAGCAGCCCGTTCTCGCGGGTGCGCTCGTGGACGGACAGGGACAAGGTGTTGGCCACGCCGACCAGGGCCACCAGGACGGACACCGCCAGCAATGCGACGACGACCAGGAGGACGGTGTCGATGGCCTGCGTGTACATCGCGCGCTCCTGGGCGCCGCCCGAGACGGTGAGCGAGTCGTCCAGGGACAGAAGGCTGCTCATCACGGTCTGGGCGTCCGCGTCGTCCGACAGCTTGATCGCGACCATGCTGACCGGCGCGCCGGGGGCCATCGCCTCCAGGGTGGCGGCCGACACCGAGATCTGGCCGAAGCCCAGGCTTGTGTCGGTCACGGCGGTGAGTTCGCGACAGGTCCCCGGCGCCGTGCACACGGTGAGCGTGTCCCCGGGCGCGACGGCGCCGCCGTCGGAGTCGTCGTTCCCCAGGAAGAACCCGTCGCGGATGCCGACCTGGCCGTCGCCGACAGTGCTGACGGCGGAGTGGGTGACGGTGTTGAGGTCGGGCTCCCCGATGATCGTGATCTCGGGCGACCCGTCCCAGTCCGAGGCGATCGGGGACGAGGGCGACCCGACGGCTCCGCCCACGGACGACAGGTCAGCGGTGGCGGACACGCCGGGCACGGCGCGGATCTGATCGATGGTGCCGCTCGGCAGCGGGGCGCCGTCGGCCGTCGCGGCCACGAGATCCAGGGGGCGCCGCTCGTCGACCTCGGTGAGCAGTGTCTGGCGCATCGAGCCGGCCGCGACCATCATCATGACGATCAGGGTGACGCCGATGACGATGGCCGTGCCCGTGGACCCCGTGCGGTCGCGGTTGCGCTGGGTGTTGGCCCGCGCCATCGCGCCGACGGGACCCCGCAACGCGGCCCCGACCCCCTGCGCCACGGCCGGCAGGGCGACCGAGCAGACGAGCAGCGCCCCGATCAGGCCGATCAGGCCGCAGCCGAGGGCCACGACGAACCCGGTCCCCGAGTCCTTCGGCATCGAGATCCCCCCGAGCATCCCGGCCACGCCGAGAGCCGTCAGGACCAGCCCGGCCGCCAGGCGCACGCGGTGGGAGCGCCGCGCGGCGGCGCCGCCCTCGTCAATGGGGGACAGCGCCTCGATGGGGGAGATCCGCGTGACGGAGCGGACGGGGCGGATCCCGATGAGGACGGTGACCAGCGCGCCCAGCGCCCACACGAGGACCAGTGTCAGCGGCTTGAGCGCGCCCACGGCCTGGCCGACCGTCGGGGCCAAGCCGGCTGCGCGCACGCCGGCGACGCCCACCAGGGCGCCGACGAGGACGCCCGCCAGGGAGGCGGCGGCGCCGATCACGGCCGTCTCGCGGCGCATCAGCGAGCGGACCTGCCGGGCGGAGGCGCCGAGCGTGCGCAGGAGGGCCAGCTCGCGGCGGCGCTGCTGGAGGATCACCTGGAAGGTCGTCGAGACGACGATGCCCGCCACGACGGCCGCAATGGCGGGGAAGACCAGGACCACGGCGGTCATGGTGCCCTGGCCCATCTTCATCATCGCCAGGTCGGCGGCCACGGCGTCGTCATGGGTCCGGACGCTCAGCTCGTCCGTTTGGACGCCGGCGTCCGACAGGGCCGCGGTGATCCGGCCGACCAGCGCCTGCTGATCGGCGGCCGACGGCGTGCGGTCCCCGCCGGCGACGAGCAGTTGGGAGGGGGCGTAGACCGGGTCCAGGGCGCGGGCGGCGTCCTGGGTCATCGCGACTGTGGCCCCGTCGTTCGCCGAGGACGCGATGAGGCCGGTGACGGTGACCGCGGTGGTGTCCGACGAGGACGGCTCCGCGTCGCCGGACGCTGCTGCGTCCGTGCGCGCCGCCGACAGGGACTCCAGTTGCAGGGTGTCGCCCACGGTGAGGCCGAGCTGGCGGGCGGTGTCGACGTCCATGGCGACCTGTCCGGCGCCCTCCGGCGCGGTGCCCTGCACCATCGGGCGGGCGGGCAGCGGCGCGTCGTTGAGGATCGTCGAGTAGACGTAGGCGCGGTGGCCGCCGGCCGAGGCCTCGAACCCTGAGGAGGCGGAGACCCCGACCTGGGTGACGCCGTCCGCGGCCCCGACGGTCGGTTCCAGCGACGCGAGGTCCGGCAGATGCTCCCAGTCCGCGTCGTCGCTGATCGACACGACGGCCGCCGCGCCCTGGTAGTTCTGGCGGACGGAGCGCGTGAGGCTGTCGGACAGCCCTGCGGACAGGACCAGACACACGACGACGAACGCCACGCCGATCGCCACGGCCAGTCCGGTCGCGACGTAGCGTCGGGCGTGCTCGCGGAGATTCGCGCGGAGCACAGTGCTCATGCTCCCGCGCATCACACCAACTCCCGCAGCCGGTCGGCGGTGACATCGGTGCCACGGAGGTCCTCGACCAGCCGCCCGTCGCGCATGACGAGGACGCGGTCCGCGGCCGCCGCGCCCGCCGGATCGTGGGTGACCATGATGACGCTCTGCCCCAGGCGGTCCACGGCGGTGCGCAACAGGCCCAGGACCTCCCGCGACGCATGCGAGTCCAGGTTGCCGGTCGGCTCGTCCGCGACGATCACGGCCGGATGTGTCACCAGGGCGCGCGCGATCGCGACGCGCTGCTGCTGTCCGCCCGACAGCTCGGAGGGGCGGTGGGTGAGCCGGGCGCGCAGTCCCAACGCGTCCACGACCTGGTCGAACAGGGCGTGATCCGGCGAGCGTCCCGCCAGGGTCAGCGGCAGCAGGATGTTGTCGCGCGCCGTCAGCGTGGGGACCAGGTTGAAGCTCTGGAAGACGAAGCCGATGCGATCGCGGCGCAGGCGGGTCAGGGCGTCGTCGTCCAGGCCCGTGACATCGGTGTCCTCGATGAGGACCTGGCCCGAGGTCGGCGTGTCCAGCCCGGCCAGCAGGTGCAGCATCGTCGACTTGCCTGACCCAGACGGCCCCATGATGGCGGTGAACTCGCCGGCGGCGATGTCGACGTCGACGCCGTCCACCGCCCGGACCTCGGCGTCCCCGGAGCCGTAGACCTTCGCGACGCCGCGCAGCCGCAGGATCGCGGCGCCCGGTGTGCCCGGTGTGCCCGGTGCGGCCGGTGCGCCCGACGCGGTCGTGGAGGGAGCGCGTGTCGTCGAGGCCGTGCGGGCGGCGTGGCGGGCGCCCGTCGGGGAGACAGAGGCGGATGGGACGTGGTCGGTGGACGGCATGGCTCTCCTGAGGGTGGCGTGGACGACCGGTCGGGGGGCCCTGCGGCCCCCGCAACCGGTCGCTCCCATCGTCGCAGGCCCGACGTGCCTCCGACATGGGGGAGCCCCCTGATTTCCCCCCGAGCCCGCTCGATTCGCCCAACTGCGACCGTGAGGTTCGCCCACTGCGTGTGGGGGACTCGGCGTCGGCGATGTGAGGAGTGGTTCGGCTCCTCACATCGGAACTGAGGCGTGACCGCGGGCCGTCTTCAGCCTCAGGCCAGGCGCATGCCCCGGTAGCGGTTGAGGGCCGCGCCGATGTCGACGCGGCGCGGGCGGACCAGGAAGGCGGGCAGCGGACGGGCGCCCAGCTTGACGCAGGCGTCCAAGCCCTCCGAGGCGAAGGACCGTTCCAACCGGTCGAGCAGCTCCGGCAGGGGAGTGCGCCCGTCCGCGATCTGCTCGACCAGGCCCCGGACGGCCCAGGCGATCGCCTCGGCCTGCCCGGGGTCCACGACCTGCTCGACGTCGGCGAGGGACAGAGTCTGCTTGTCCAGGATGATCGTGTCCACCCCGGAGCTCTTCGTCTTCGGCCGATCGCCGCCGCTGCGCGTGCGCACGGGGATCCGGTGGCGGGGCGCGCCGGAGGCGCCGTCCTCGTCAAGGGGGGTGGAGGCGACGCCGGACCCGACGGAGGACGCGCCTGCGGCCTCTGCCCCGGTCCCGGCGACGTCGCCGGCCGCGCCCTCCGCGCCCGCCCCTGACCTGCGGGGCCAGGGCAGGTCCTCCCGGGCGCGGGGCATCTCGGCCGCGACGTCCCGCGCTCGCGCCGTGACGTCCAGGCACCGGTACGTGTCGAGCATGAGCACGCGGTCGGCGACGTCCAGGTAGTCCCCCGACCCGCCCATCACCATGATCGTGGAGACCCCGCGGTCGTGGGCCAGGGACGCGACGCGGTCGACGAGCGGCGTGATGGGCTCCTTGTCGGCGTGGACCAGGGACCGCATGCGGGCGTCGCGGATGAGGAGGTTCGTGGCGGAGGTGTCCTCGTCGAGCAGCAGCAGCGGCGCTCCCAGCTCGACGGCCTCGACCAGCGCCGAGGCCTGGGACGTGGACCCCGAGGCGTTCTCGGTGGTGAAGCGCGTCGTGTCCGCGCCGCCGGGCAGATGCGTGATGAACGGGGAGACGTCGACGCCGGTGACGGCCCTCCCGTCGGCGGCACGGACTTTGACGGCGTCCGGCACGGTAGCCACCAGCTCGCGCCCGTCGCCGGGCACATGCGCGTACACGCCCTGCTGGAGGGCGCTGAGCAGCGTCGACTTCCCGTGGTAGCCGCCGCCGACGATGACGGTGACGCCGGGCTCGACGGCCATCCCGGCGACGTGCCCGGCGTGGGGCAGGTCGACGGCCCGCCGCAGGGAGTCCGGGGACTCGAAGGCCACCGCGCCCTCCTGCGCGGCCAGCGGCAGCGGCGACACGCCGGAGCGGCGAGCGAGCAGCGACCCGTCGGCCACGAAAGCGACCCACCCGTTGTCCGCCAGCGCGGCCTGCAGCGCCTGATGGTCCTCGTAGGCGCGGACGTGGGCCCGCAGCGCCTCCAGGTGGGCGCGCGTCGCCGGGTCGTCGGAGACCAGATCGAACGTCGCCATGACGGCGTCGGGCACGTCCAGGTCGAACAGCGTCGCCGCCGCGTCCCCCAGGATCGTGCGCCCGCGGGCCGGCATGTGGACCTGGAAGCGGAGCTCGACGTGGTCGGTGCGCACGGTGCACGCTGAGCGCTGGAGGATCTCCTGGCCGGCCCGGGCGACCTGGACGGCGCCGGTGCGCGAGAAGGAGCGCAGGGTCTGTCCGAAGGTCCGCAGCAGGTGGTCGGCGGTGGCCAGGCGCTGGTCCCCGGTGGCCAGGCAGTCCTCGGGCAGGCCCATCGCCCGGGGGGTGGTCGTGGCGCGCACCGACGACGGCGGCGCGTACGGGTCCGACTGGATCCTGTCGATCGACAGGTGGAAGTCCCCGTAGTCCCAGTCGCCCAGGACCGACTTGTATGCCCCGTAGTTGCGCCCGTCCAGGTGCCGCAGGTCGTGGATGAGGTCCTGATCGGAGCCGGTCCGTCGCCGCTGGGGCTGGTCGCGGCGGTCGTGGTGGCCGGTGCGGGAATGGGCGTCGTCGGGTCGCGGACTCATGCCCCTCAGCGTAGTGGAGGGGGTTCCCGCCCCTCATCGACGAGGACGGCCCCGCTCGCGGCAGGTCGTCACGCGAAATCAGAGGCGTCGCGGTGCTGTTGTGCCCGTGACGCCCCGGATATCGCGCGCCGCGCGGGGAAACTGGAGGCGTCACGACGCTACCGGGATCGTGACGCCTCCAATTCCGGCGTGCTCCCTCCCCCACGCGCCGACGGGCGTTGCGACCCCATCTTCTTGCACGGACCCAGGCGGGGAGCCTGGACCGGTCCGCGTCAGTACCCGGAGCTGCCGACGGCGATTCCGATGATGACGAAGATGATGACGAGCACCAGGAACGCCGCGGCGATGCCGCAGTAGACCATGCCCAGGATCCGGCCGATCTTCGCGTTGGACACCACGGAGTCGGGCAGTCCGGCGTCGCGGGCCTGGCGCATCAAGGAGTTGCCCCAGATCCAGGCCGGGATCGCGGTGAGGAGGCTGCCGACGACGAAGCTGATGATGCCCAGCACCAGGACGATCGTCGAGTTCGACCGCAGCTGGTTGACGTCGACGTACGCCGAGGCGGGCCCGTATCCGTAGGGCGCCTGCTGATAGGGGGCGCCCGGGTAGGCGCCGGGCTGGCCCTGGCCGTACGGCGCCTGGCCATAGGGCGCCTGGCCGTAACCGCTCTGCTGGTCGGCGCCGGGCTGTTGCGCGGACCACGCGCCGGCCGCCTGCTGGGCCTGCTGCTCGGCGGCCTGCCCGTAGAACGGCTGCGGGGAGGACTGTCCGGGCTGCGCCGTCCAGGAGGAGGCCGGCACGGAGGACTGTCCGTCGGAGGCGGGTCCGTACGGTCCGGAGGGGGCGCCGGGCGTCGACGACCAGGCGTCGGCGGCGGCATTCTGGCCGGACTGCTCCGGATCGGGGGACGCGTACGGGTTCGACATGTCGGGTTCCTTGTCGGTCGGGGAGATCACCGACATCGTCCCACACCCCGACGGCAGCCGCTTTGCTTCCCATGATGCGGCTCGGCCAGCGCACGCCGCGGCGGAGCCGCGGCCGCCCTCGTCAATGGGGGAGAGGAGACCGAAACCGGCCTCGGCCGCGAGGAGGAGCGGGGCTCACAGCATGCAGGACACGCAGCCCTCGACCTCGGTGCCCTCCAGGGCCATCTGGCGCAGGCGGACGTAGTAGAGCGTCTTGATGCCCTTGCGCCAGGCGGAGATGTAGGACTTGTTGAGGTCGCGCGTGGTGACGGTGTCCGGGTAGAAGAGCGTGAGCGACAGGCCCTGATCGACGTGGCGCGTGGCCACGGCGTAGGTGTCGATGATCTTCTCGGGGCCGATCTCGTAGGCGTCCTGGTAGTACTCGAGGTTGTCGTTCGTCATGTAGGGCGCCGGGTAGTAGACGCGCCCGATCTTGCCCTCCTTGCGGATCTCGATCTTGGAGACGATCGGGTGGATCGACGACGTCGAGTTGTTGATGTAGCTGATCGACCCCGTGGGCGGGACGGCCTGGAGGTTCTGGTTGTACATCCCGTACTGCGCGACGTCGGCGGCCAGGGCGCGCCAGTCGTCGGCGGTGGGCACGCGGATCGACGACTTCTCCAGCAGGGCGCGGCAGGCGTCGGTCTGCGGCTCCCAGGTCCCGGGCGCCGCATCGGTGTACCGGGTGAAGAACGCGCCGGTCGCGTACGTCGAGTCCTCGAAGCCGGCGAAGCGCTCCCCGCGCTCGCGGGCGATCCGGCACGACGCCGTGATGGCCTCGAACGCCACCGTCATGAAGTACATGTTGACGAAGTCCAGGGCCTCCGGGGAGCCGTAGTACACGTGCTCGCGCGCGAGGTAGCCGTGGAGGTTCATCTGGCCCAACCCGATCGCGTGGCTCATCGCATTGCCGCGCGCGATGGACGGCACGGCCTCGATGTCGGAGAGGTCGGACACGGCGGTCAGCCCGCGGATGGCCGTCTCGATGGTGCGCGAGAAGTCCGGGGAGTCCATCGTCTTCGCGATGTTGAGCGACCCCAGGTTGCACGAGATGTCCTTGCCGACCTCGGCGTAGGAGAGGTCCTCGTTGAACGTCGAGGCCTCCGACACCTGGAGGATCTCCGAGCACAGGTTGCTCATCGTGATGCGTCCCTTGATCGGGTTCGCGCGGTTCACGGTGTCCTCGAAGACGATGTAGGGGTAGCCGGACTCGAACTGGATCTCGGCCAGGGTCTGGAAGAACCTCCGGGCGTTGATCTTCGTCTTGTGGATGCGCGGGTCGTCCACCATCTCGCGGTACTTCTCGCTCACCGAGATGTCGGTGAACGGCACGCCGTAGACGCGCTGGACGTCGTAGGGGCTGAACAGGTACATGTCCTCGTTGTTGCGCGCCAGCTCGAAGGTGATGTCGGGGATGACCACGCCGAGGGAGAGCGTCTTGATGCGGATCTTCTCATCCGCGTTCTCGCGCTTCGTGTCCAGGAACCGCAGGATGTCCGGGTGGTGGGCGTGCAGGTAGACGGCGCCCGCTCCCTGGCGGGCGCCCAGCTGGTTGGCGTAGGAGAACGAGTCCTCCAGCAGCTTCATCACGGGGACCACGCCCGACGACTGGTTCTCGATCTTCTTGATGGGGGCCCCCTGCTCGCGCAGGTTCGTCAGGGACAGGGCCACGCCGCCGCCGCGCTTGGACAGCTGCAGGGCGGAGTTGATGCCACGCGCGATGGACTCCATGTTGTCCTCGACGCGCAGGAGGAAGCAGGACACCAGCTCCCCGCGGGCCTTCTTGCCGGCGTTGAGGAAGGTGGGGGTGGCCGGCTGGAAACGGCCGGACATCATCTCGTCGATGAGGTGGCCCGCCAGCTCCACGTCGCCGCGCGCCAGATACAGGGAGACCATGGTGACGCGGTCCTCGAAGCGCTCGAGGTAGCGCTTCCCGTCGAAGGTCTTGAGCGTGTAGGACGTGTAGTACTTGAAGGCCCCCAGGAACGTGGGGAAACGGAACTTGAAGGCGTAGGCCCTCTCGTAGAGGGCGGCGAGGTCCTCGAAGCCGTACTGCTCGAGGACGGGGGCCTCGTAGTAGCCCTCCTGGACCAGGTAGTCGAGCTTCTCGCGCAGGTCGTGGAAGAAGACGGTGTTCTGGTTGACGTGCTGGAGGAAGTACTGCCGGGCCGCCTCGTGGTCGGCGTCGAACTGGATGCGCCCGTCCGCGTCGTACAGGTTGAGCTGCGCGTTCAGCGAGTGGTAGTCCAACTGCGGGGCGGGTGCGGTCTCTACGCCCGTGTCGGTGAGAGTGTCGGTGAGGGTGTCGACCAAAATTCGCTCAGTCCTTCGTGAACTCGGGAGACGTCCTCAGGGGTGCCGAGGAGCTCGAACTTGTACATGTGGGGGACGCCCAGTTTCGCGGCGATGATGTTGCCCGCCAGACAGTATGCCGTCCCGAAGTTGGTGTTGCCCCCGGAGATCACGCCGCGGCAGTGACCGCGGTTGTCGGGGTCGTTGAGGAACTTGACCACCTGGCGGGGCACGGCACCGTGCCGGTTGCCGCCGCCGTAGGTGGGGACGATCAGCACGTAGTCGCGGTCGACGCGGAGGAAGGGATCGCTGGGGTGCAGCGGGATGCGCCGGGTGTCGTCGAACCCGAGCTTGTCCACGAAGCGCTTCGTGTTCCCCGTCGCCGAGGAGAAGTACACGATGCTCACCATGTCGGTCCGCTCCTCTCCCTTTCCTTTCGTGGGGTCCGCCTGTCCCGGGTGACGAGGGCGGCGCCGCTGCGCGGCGCGACCCGCGTGCCCGGTCGACAGCGGATCCGTGACGGGCCTGTGACAGTCCTCCCGGCCACCGGGGGTGACCGGGAGGGGTGGAACGGAGCGCCAGAGTGCCGAGGGTCGGCCGGACGGCTCAGGCGGCTCGGGTGCTCATGCCTGCGCGACCTGCAGCGCGGGGGACTCGGCGGCCAGTGCCGCGGCCTTGATGCGGTCGGGGCGGTAGCCGCTCCAGTGGTCATCGCCGGCCATGACGACGGGCGCCTGCTGGTAGCCCAGGCTCTTGATGAACTCCAGCGCCCCGGCATCCTGCGTGACATCGATCGACTGGTAGCCCAGGCCCTGCTTGTCCAGTGCGCGGTAGGTGGCATCACATTGCACGCACATCGGCTTGGAGTAGACGGTGATGGTCATGTGAGGCTCCTTCGGTCCGGGCGGTGATCCGGGAAAGGGTGGGCCCTGGCGCCGAATCACAGGTGTGTCGTTCATCGGGCGACTGCTCCGCCCTTGTTGTGTGACAACACTACACCTAGTGTCAGCCTTCGTCATCGACCACTAGGGGTTGTGTCTGAACGCGTCGGCCTGTGGATCTGTGGACGGCGCGTCGGGAAGCCTGTGGACGACGGCGCCGCGGCCGGCCGGAGAACCGGACGTGTACGACCATTGTCGCGCGCGGCGGCGGTATCCGGGAACGCGCCGCCCGCGAGTCGGCATGTCGCGCCGCGGTGGACGGGCGGTGGATCTGCTGTGGACAACCGGCGCGTCGGCGTGGCCGGAGACGTCGCGAGGAGATGTCCGCCATCCGGACCTTCGGCGTGTCGCCCCACCCCTCTCCCGCGAGGTTCGCCCAACCGCCGCGTCCGCCTGCTCCGGCGAACCCCACACCTGCGCGGGTACCGCGCGTCCGCCTCGACGTGGCACCCTTGGTCACGATGACCATGAACGCGCCCCTCGATCCCGCTGCGCCCGCTGTCCGTCCGGCTGTGCCGGGCGACGTGGACGTTCCCACCCTGCTGGCCAACGCCCACCGGGCGTTCGCCGAGCTGCCGGAGGAGATCACGCGACTCGGCCACGTCTTCGACGACGCGGGCGAAGAGATCGCGCTGGTCGGCGGGCCGGTCCGCGACGCATTCCTGGGCGTCACGCCCCACGACTTCGACCTCGCCACGTCCGCGCGCCCCGACCGCACCGAGGAGCTGCTCCGTCAGTGGGGCGCCTCCACGTGGGACATCGGCCGTCGGTTCGGCACGATCGGCGGGCACAGGCACGGCCTGGACGTCGAGATCACGACCTACCGCACCGACGCCTACGACCCGGCCTCGCGCAAGCCGGAGGTCACCTACGGCGACACGCTGGAGGGCGATCTCACGCGCCGCGACTTCACGGTCAACGCGATGGCGATGCGCCTGCCGGCGATGGCCCTGATCGACCCCCACCACGGTCTGGACGACCTGGCCGCCGGCCGCCTGCGCACCCCTGTCTCGTCGGAGCAGTCCTTCGACGACGACCCGCTGCGGATCATGCGGGCTGCGCGGTTCGCCTCGCAGCTGGGGATCGACGTCGACCTCGACGTCATGGAGGCGATGGCGGCGTTTGCGGACCGCCTCTCCATCGTCTCCGCGGAGCGCATCCGCGCCGAGCTGGAGCGCCTCCTCATCGGTGCCCATCCGCGCCGCGGCCTGGAGCTCATGGTCCACACGGGGGTCGCCGCGATCGTCCTCCCCGAGTTCGCGGCCCTGGTCGACACCCGTGACGAGCACCGCCGGCACAAGGACGTCTACGAGCACACGCTCACGGTGCTCGACCAGGCGATCGCCCTGGAGACCGGGCCCGACGGCCCCGTTCCGTCCCCCGACCTCGTCCTGCGGCTCGCGGCGATCATGCACGATGTCGGCAAGCCGGCGACGCGCCGTTTCGAGAAGGACGGCTCCGTCACCTTCCACCACCACGACGTGGTCGGGGCGAAGCTCACGCGCAAGCGCCTCAAGGCCCTGCGGTTCGACTCGCGCACGATCGACGCCGTCCAGAAGCTCGTCGGCCTGCACCTGCGTTTCCACGGGTACGGGGAGGCCGGGTGGACGGACTCGGCGGTGCGCCGCTACGTCACGGACGCCGGCGACCAGTTGGAGCGCCTCCACCGCCTCACTCGCGCGGACTGCACGACGCGCAACCGCCGGAAGGCGATGCAGCTCGCGGCGGCCTACGACGACCTGGAGGCTCGGATCGCCCAGCTGCGCGAGCAGGAGCAGCTCGACGCCATCCGCCCCGACCTCGACGGCGCGCAGATCATGGAGGTCCTGGGCGTGGGCCCCGGTCCTGTCATCGGGTTGGCCCACGACCACCTCATGGAGATCCGCATGGACCGCGGACCCGTGGGCGAGGACGCCGCCCGCGCGGACCTCCTGGAATGGTGGGCGCGGCCCGAGGTCCAGGACGAGGCCGCCCGCCTCGCCGCCCAGCAGCAGAAGTGGCAGGCGGCCGCCGAGGAGAAGAAGGCCCGCAAGACGCGGGCCCGCTCGACGCGTGAGCAAGAGTCGCGTTCCTCTGCGGATCCTGATTGACGAGGACGGCCCCGGCTGCGCCGGGGCGCCCCCTCGCGGACCACGACGTCCCGCGAGGGGGTCGCCCTCGTCGAGGGGGCAGGTCGACACGCGGAATCAGAGGCGTCACGGCATGGGCGGAGGACTGACGCCTCTGATTTCCTCGAAGCCCGCCCGCAATCAGTCCCGGCGGTCATGACCCGACGATGACCGCGCGATACGTCTCCTCGAACCGTGAGCGCAGGTCGTCGTAGTAGGCGCGCTGCGCGGGATCGGGGTCGGCCGTGGGCTCGCGGGCGGGTTCGGCGCAGGCGCCGCCCGGATCGATGACGGACAGCGCCATCATCGCGGTGCCGCGCATCGTCATCCGCTTCATGTCGACGATGTCCATCGGGAAGCCGAGGGCCTGCGTGACGACATCCAGCACGGCGCCGTAGTGATGGGTGACGCCCCCGGATGCCAGGATCCGGCGGATGCCGGGATCGATGGCGCGGAGCTGCTCGAAGATCCGGGCGTATGACACCGCCAGCCCCTCGGCCGCGCCGCGCCACATCTCCAACGCGCCGGTCGCCGCCGACACGCCGGTGATGACCGCGCGTGCCCCGCCGGCCCAGCCGGTGGCGCGTTCGCCGGTGAGGAACGGGAGCACCAGCGGCGTGCCGGGCACGGGGTTGCCGCGCAGAGCGACGTCGAGGAGGCGCGCGTCGACGGGGGCCATCGTCTGCTCGAGCCAGGTCATCACACGGCCGACGTCGTTGAGGGCTCCCCCGACGATGGACTCGCCCTGGGAGACCCGGTAGGCCCACAGCCCCGACGGCAGCTCGGACGGCGTCCCGGGCACGATGACGCGCATCGCGCCCGACGTCGCCGCGGACAGGGCGACCGTCTCGGCGGACGTGGCGCCCACACCCACGTTCGAGGCGTAGCCGTCGGGGATCGCCGGGAACCAGGC
Organism: Actinomycetes bacterium; assembly: GCA_023426345.1. Classification (GTDB taxonomy): domain Bacteria; phylum Actinomycetota; class Actinomycetes; order Actinomycetales; family Actinomycetaceae; genus Pauljensenia. The sequence goes on along the minus strand of JAFAAX010000155.1, from coordinate 71,602 downwards.
GGCGCCGTCCAGGGCGGGCCACCGGGCGGCCGCCTCGGGGGACACGGCGTCGCCGACCGAGGGCTGGGCGGGGTCGACGATCGAGGAGTACTGCTCGCGGCGCGTGCCGGTGGCCTCGAGCAGTCCCTCGTCGAGGTCGCACGTGGTCCGGTTGAGCATGCCGGTCCAGGCCATCGTCGACGTCGCGGCGGCGTCGACGCCCGCCAGCCGCGTGAAGACGTACTCGCCCAGGGACACGAACCGTTCCGTCCGCGCGAAGATGTCAGGGCGCGTGCGCGCCAGCCACAGCATCCGCGGCGCGTGATAGCTGGTGTGGAGGCGGGTGCCCGTCGCCTGGTGGATGGCGGACTCGTCCAGCCGGGCGCGCAGGGCGGCCAGGTCCTCCGCTGAGCGGGCGTCGGCGTATGTCACGCACGGCGTGAGCGCCTGCCCCGACGCGCCCACGCAGATCAACGAGGACGCGAACGTGTCCATGGCGACAGCCGCGACGGCCCCGCGTTCCAGCCCGCGGGTGGCGGCGGTGATGACGTCGGCGACCTCGGCGGCCACCTGATCCGCGTCGATCTCCGAGGTCCCGTCCGCTCCCTCCCGGAACACGTGGTCCGCCTTCGCGGTGCGCGTCTTCACGGGTCGCGCCAGCGCGTCGTACACGGCGGCGCGCGTGGACGTGGACCCGATGTCCACGGCGAGCACCAGAGGGGCGAGCGCCTCCTCGGGCTTGACGGACTTGGCGGTGATCTGCTCGTTCACGGTGTGTGCTCCTGGGTGGGGGTGGCGGGGTCAGACGAAGATCCCGAGGAGCATGACGCCGGCCAGCCCGACGACGCTGACGGCGCACTCCATGAGCGACCACGTCTTGAAGGTCTGACCCACGGTCATGCCGAAGTACTCCTTGACCAGCCAGAAGCCGGCGTCGTTGACGTGGGAGAGGAAGACGGACCCCGCTCCGACCGCCAGGACCAGCAGGGCGACCTCGCCGGCGGGCAGGCCCGCCGCCAGCGGGGCCATGATCCCCGACGCGGTGACGGTGGCGACGGTGGCCGAGCCGGTGGCGACGCGGATGAGGACGGCGACCAGCCATCCGGCCAGGAGGATCGGGATGCCGGAGGAGGCGATGCCCTGCCCGATGACGCCGCCGACGCCGGACTCGATGAGGGTCTCCTTGAAGCCGCCGCCGGCGCCGACGATGAGCAGGATGCCGGCGACCGGTCCGAACGCCGAGCCCGTGAGGTCGCCGACCTTCTTCAGCCCCATCCCCAGTGACAGGCCGAGGACGACCATGGCGTACAGCGCGGTGATGAGGAGGGCCTGCAGCGGGGTGCCGATCCAGTAGAGGGCCTTGCCCCATGCGGCGTCGTCGCTGCCGGTGGTCTCCACCAGGGTGCGCAGGAGCATGAGGACGACGGGCATGAGGACGACGGACAGAGCCACCCCGAAGGAGGGGCGTCTCGCGCCCTCGGCCCCGGTGCCGGAGGCGGTGAATGTCTCGGGCGCCTGGATGGGCACCCACTTCGCCATGGGGCGGGCCAGGACGGGACCGGCGATGATGACGGTCGGAATGGCGACGATCAGGCCGAATCCGAGTGTCTGCCCGATGCTCGCGCCCAGGGCGTCGATGGCGATGAGCGGGCCGGGGTGGGGCGGCACCAGCCCGTGCAGCGCCGACAGGCCGGCCAGCGCCGGAATGCCGACGCGGATGACGGGCTGCTTGGCGTGCTTGGCGACCATCATGACGATCGGGATGAGCAGGACGACGCCGACCTCGAAGAACAGCGGGATGCCGATGATGAAGGCGGCCGCGGCCATCGCCCAGGGGAGCCTCTTGGCGGGGGTGGCGCCGACGATCGTGTCGACGATCTCGTCGGCGGCCCCCGACTGCGTGAGGAACCGGCCGATCACGGCGCCCAGGGCGATGAGGACGCCGACGCCGGACAGCGTGTCGCCGAGCCCCTTCGTGAAGGCGCTGAAGGAGTTCTCGACGCCCATGTTGGCGGCCACCGCCATCACCGCCGAGCCGAGCATGAGGGCGAAGAACGGATGCATCTTCACCCAGACGATGAGCACGACGATGACGGCGATCGCGATGACCGCGGCGATCACCAGCTGGGTCGTCGAGGCGGACGGCTCCACCGGGTCGGCCAGGGGGAGGAGCGACGGCAGGCGCGGCGCGGCCAGCGGGCCGATGTCGAGGAACGAGGGACGTGCAGGTGCGATGACCACTGTGGCGACCTCCATGACGGGATGTTCCAGCCGGGATGCCCCGGGGGCCGGGCCGGTCGCCGCGGGTCGACGCTGACGAGGGGCCGGAGGGGCGCATGGCCTGTGACGACGGTAACACTGCTTGCTCGCGCGAGGCAATGACGATTCACCTGCCCCTCTCTCCCCCTCCCCCGCGAGGTTCGCCCAACGGGGACCGCGAGGTCCGCCCTTCTCTCCCCGCGAGGTCCGGCAGAGGCGAATCCCGTCCGACATCCGTGGCCGACGGGGACGCCCTCGTCCTAGTCTGGGGGAGGGATCCGGGCGCACCCGGCCCGGCCCCGGCCTCCACCGGTCCCGCCCCACGGACGCAAAGGACACCACCATGAGCTTTCCCACTCCCGCTCCCTCCAGCGCGGACATCGGCGTCTACGGACTGGGGGTGATGGGCGCGAACCTGGCCCGCAACCTGGCCCGCAACGGATACCGCGTCGCCGTGACGAACCGGTCGATCGGCCGGACGAACAAGCTCATGGCCGCCCATGGCGGCGGCGACGAAGGCACGTTCATCCCCTCGGAGTCCGTCGAGGACTTCGTCGCCTCCTTGGAGCGCCCGCGCGTCGCGATCATCATGGTGCAGGCGGGGGCCGCCACCGACGACGTCATGGAACTGCTCGCGGACCGCATGGAGGCCGGAGACATCATCGTCGACTGTGGGAACTCCCTGTTCACGGACACGATCCGCCGCGAGGCCCAGGCGCGCGAGCGCGGCCTCCACTTCGTCGGAGCGGGCGTCTCCGGCGGCGAGGAGGGCGCCCTGTGGGGCCCCTCGATCATGCCCGGCGGCACGGTCGAGTCCTACGACCGCCTGGGCCCGATGTTCGAGAAGATCTCCGCCCACTACCAGGGCGATCCCTGCTGCATGCACGTCGGGGCGGACGGCGCCGGGCACTTCGTCAAGATGGTCCACAACGGCATCGAGTACGCGGACATGCAGGTCATCGCCGAGGCCTACGACCTGCTGCGCCATGGCCTGTCCGCCACGCCCGCCGAGCTGGCGGACGTCTTCGCGCAGTGGAACACCGGTGAGCTCGACTCCTACCTCATCGAGATCACCTCGGAGGTCCTGCGCCAGACGGACGCCGGGACGGGCGCTCCGCTGGTGGACCTCATCGTCGACCAGGCCTCCCAGAAGGGCACCGGCAAGTGGACGGTGCAGACCGCCCTGGATCTGGCCATCCCCGTCACCGGCATCGGCGAGGCCACGTTTGCCCGCGGCGCCTCCTCGGGCGCGGCCCAGCGCGAGGCGGCCCGGGCCCTCGACGGCGCACCCACCCGTTCCTCCCTCATCGACGAGGCCGCCCCCTCCGCGCGTGACAGTTTCGTGGAGGACGTGCGCCAGGCCCTCTACGCCTCGAAGATCGTCGCCTACTCCCAGGGCTTCGACATGATCGCCGCCGGGGCGGCCGAGCACGGCTGGGACATCGACAAGGGGAGGCTCGCCAGCATCTGGCGCGCCGGGTGCATCATCCGCGCGCGCTTCCTCGACGACATCACGCGCGCGTTCGACGCCCGGCCCGACCTGCCGCTGCTGCTCGCGGCCGAGCCCTTCGCCTCGCGCATCCAGGAGGCGATCCCCTCGCTGCGCCGGGTGGTGGCGCTCGCGGCGGGCGCCGGCGTGCCGGTGCCGGTGTTCGCGTCCTCGCTGTCCTACTTCGACACGATCCGGGCCGACCGCCTGCCCGCGGCGCTCATCCAGGGCCAGCGCGACTTCTTCGGGTCCCACACCTACCACCGCATCGACAAGCCGGGCACGTTCCACACGCTGTGGGCGCAGGAAGGCCGCCCCGAGGAGCAGTGGGACTGACGCCGCCCCTCCCCGCGAGCCCGGTGCTCCTCCCGCGCGCTGCCCTGCCCGGCAGGCCGGCCGCTCTCCTCCATTGACGAGGACGGCCCCGCGGCGCGCCGCGGGGCGCGCCCTCGCGGGGGCGACGGGGATGCCGGCGGGGCCGCGCGGCCGCCAGGGTCGGGCGCGTCACATGAGGTGGCCGATTCCCAGCTTCCCTGCGTAGTGTGGGCCGTTGTATCCGGCTGGAAGGTGGGATCCCGTGGCGAACTCCGACGGGAAGATGGACTGGGATGAGGTCATGGGCCGCCCCTCGGCGTCGAGGGCGTCCGCATCCGCGGGCCGTTCCTCCCGTTCGCGGTCGGGGTCGGCGTCGGGGCCGGGGGCGACAGGATCCCGGCGGGCCGCCCGCCGAGGCGATGGCGGCCGACGCGGCGCGCGCACGGGGAGCGGGGGCGCCACACCGAAACGCTCGGTCGGCCGGCGCATCGGGCTGGGTATCGTGTTCACCTTCCTGGCCGTGCTCATCGCCGGGCTCGGGGCGTTCCTCTACCTCTACCTCACGCTGTCCGTCCCCGAGGCGGACGAGGTCGCGCTGGCTCAGACCACGAAGGTCTACTACGCCGACGGCACGACGGAGATGGGCTCGCTGTCCCAGATCGATCGCACGATCATCGACACGTCGACGCTGCCGAAGTACGTCGGGGACGCCGTGGTCGCCTCGGAGGACCGGACGTTCTACACGAACTCGGGCATCGACCTCAAGGGGATCGCGCGCGCCCTGGTGAGCAACGTGACGACGGGCAGCCGCGTCGGCGGGTCGACCCTGTCCCAGCAGTACGTCGAGCGCTACTACGTCGGAGAGACGACCAGCTACAAGGGGAAGGTCAAGGAGGCCGTCCTGGCTGTCAAGATCAACCAGGAGCAGACGAAGGACCAGATCCTCGGCAACTACCTCAACACGATCTACTTCGGGCGGGGGGCCTACGGCATCGAGGCCGCGTCCCAGGCCTACTTCGGCCATCCCGCGGCGCAGCTGTCGGTCTCCGAAGCAGCGATGCTGGCGGGCATCATCCCGGCTCCGTCGGCGTGGGATCCCGCCATCGACCCCGACGAGGCGCAGCAGCGGTGGGGCCGCGTCCTGGACCTGATGGTCGAGGACGGGTGGATCAGCCAATCCGACGCGGATGCCGCGACGTTCCCGCAGACGGTGGACCCGTCGACGCAGGGAGACAGCTCCATGCAGGGGACGACGGGCTACCTCATCCAGCAGGTCCGCTCCGAGCTGACCGGGGTGGCGGGGCTCACCGCCGACCAGGTGGACACGGGCGGATACACGGTCGTCACCACCATCGACAAGGCGAAGCAGGACGCGGCGGTGGCGGCGGCGGAGACCATGAACGGCGTGGAGGGGTGGAATCCGGCGACGATGCACACGGCGCTGTCCGCGGTGGATCCGACCACCGGCGAGATCGTCGCGGAGTACGCGGGCTCGGATCCGACCACCCAGCAGGACGCGGTCACACGCGACATCGCGCAGGCGGGGTCGACCATGAAGGCCTTCGCGCTGATGGCCTATGCGGAGCAGGGGGGATCCCTCAAGGACACGTTCGACGGATCCTCGCCCCAGACCTACGACGGCCTGTCCGACCCGGTGACCAACGACGGCGGTGTGTCCTACGGGACCGTCGACCTGCTCAAGGCGACGTCCTACTCGATCAACACGGCGTTCGTCGCGCTCAACGAGAAGGTCGGTCCGGCCAAGACCATGCAGGCCGCGATCGACGCGGGCATCCCGCAGGACACGAACGGCCTCGAGCCGACCCTGCTCAACGTCCTCGGATTCGCCGCCCCGCACAACATCGACATCTCGCACGCCTACGCGACGCTGGCCACCGGCGGCGTCGAGAGGACTCCGCACATCGTGCGATCGGTGACGGGGGCGAACGGCGACGCCGTGTACACGGCCGACGCGGAGGGCCGCCGGGTGTTCGACGCGACGGACGTGTCTGAGATCCTCCCGGCTCTGGAAGCCGTGATGCAGCCGGGCGGGACGGGCGAGAAGGCCGCGGTGCTCGGCCGGCCCGTCATGGGGAAGACGGGCACGTCGGACGAGCTGTCGGCGCAGTTCGTGGGCGCCATCCCGCAGTTGGTGACGACCGTGTCGATGTATCAGACCGGCGAGGACGGCGTCAGCGCCGTGCCCTTGACGCCCATCGGCGGCCTCGACCAGTTCCACGGCGGCGACTGGCCGGCCGATGTGTGGCTCTCCTTCATGCAGGCGGCCACCCAGGACCTGCCGGTCGCGGACTTCGACTGGGCGACCGTCTCGACGCGCGCGCCCTCGGTGTCGCCCAGCCCGTCGTCGACTCCGACGCCTTCCGAGACGCCCACGCCCACGCCGACCCCCACACCGGAGGCAACCACACCGAGTCCGACATCGACGCCGACGGAGGAGTCGCCTGATCCCTCGCCGTCGGAGCCTACGCCGCCACCTGGGGAGGGCAGTCAGAGCGGGCAATGAGGCGGGCATCGAGCAGCCTCGCATCACACGCTCTCAGGTCTGGTCCGTCGCTCCGGTTCGGAATGGTCGGTCTCCACGCCGTCGCCTGCCGGATGACCGCGAGGGCGCGTGCTGGCACCGGCACGGGAGGCACGGGAGGCTGCTGACCGCACCGGTGAGGCGCGACCGAGGACGGCGCCGGCGCTCCAGGCGTGACTCTCAGTGCCCTCTTGTGGCTCTTCGGCCGCGAGTTCGGTGCTGTTTCCCCGCGAGTTCGGTTTCCGCGCTGATTGACGAGGGCGGCGCCGGCTGCGCCGGCGCGGGCGCGGGCGCTCGGACACGAGGGGAACGAGCACCGACCTCACGAGCGAACAGCACCGAAGTCGCGGGGAAACAGCACCGAAGTCGCGGGGTGACCCACACCGCACACCAATCTGTTCACAACAGACTGACAACCAGCGTTGTGGCTCTTGTGCGGGTGCGGGCCTGACGCTGTTTCGCTCTGAGCCTCAGTTTCAGTGGGGTCCCGCGCACGAACTCGCCCGGAACGGGTACTGAGGCTCAGGCCCAGAGCCGGAGGCGGTCTGCGCTCGACGGGCCGGGCCCGAGACCGACCACGGTCACGCCATCCGCACGACGCGACAGAAGAGCCCCGGCCCCCCAACGTGGGGGGACCGGGGCTCCGCGCCCTCCGATGAGCGCGCCCGAGGCGAAAGAACGAATCTCAGACGGTCATCGGCAGGCGATCACTTGGCCGGGTTCGCGACGACCCGCACCGTCAGGGAGGCCGAGACCTCCGGGTGAAGGTTGACCGTCACGGCGTAGTCGCCGACCGTCTTGAGGGCGGTGCGGGTGACGATCTTGCGGCGGTCGACGGTCTGGCCGAGCTGGTCCTTGACCGCGGCCGCGATGTCCGCGGTGGACACGGCGCCGAACAGGCGACCGCCCGCCCCGGCAGTCGCGGACACGGTGACGAGCTTGGCCTCCTGGAGGGCGTCGCGCACGATGCGGGCGTCCTCGACGGTGGCGATCTCACGGCGGCGGCGCGCGGCGGCCATCTGGTCGATCTGCTTCTGAGCGCCCTTGGTCCACTTGGCGGCCAGGCCGCGGGGGACCAGGTAGTTGCGGGCGTAGCCGTCCTTGACCTCGACGACCTCCCCGGCAGCGCCGAGATTCGCCACATCATGGGTGAGGATGAGCTTGGTGGTCATGATTCTGCTTTCCTCTCCCGATCAGCGGCCGGACGACGAGTAGGGCAGCAGGGCCATCTCGCGGGCGTTCTTGACGGCGCGCGCGATCTTGCGCTGCTCCTGCACGGACACGCCGGTGACGCGGCGGGCGCGGATCTTGCCGCGATCGGAGATGAACTTGCGCAGCAGCGCCGTGTCCTTGTAATCGATCGACTCGATCTTGGCCGCCTTCAGCGGGTTCGGCTTCTTCTTGATCGGCTTGGCGCGAAGTTGAGGCTTCGCCATGGTGTTCTCCTTGGGTGATTCCGAGCGGTGTCATCCGCTCCGAGCTGTGCGTTCCTGATCCACGAGGGCGCCCGCGTGGTGCGCAGACCCCGCCGAGCGGGGTCCGCCCTCGTCGATGAATGGCTGTCAGAAGGGGGGCTCGTTGCCGAACGACGTCGGAGCCCCGCCGCCGTCCGTGCGCCACGGGTCGTCGGGGGTGCCGCCGGCCGGGGCGCTGTAGCTTCCCTGGTTGCCGTACCCCTGGGGGGCCTGGCCGTAGCCCTGGCCCCCGGGGTTGCCCTGTCCGTATCCCTGCCCGCCCTGCTGGCCGCCGTAGCCGCCCTGACCACCCTGGCCGCCCGTCGGGCCGCCCTGCGAGTAGCCGCCCTGGCCACCACCGGAGGTGGTGCGGGTGACCTGCGCCTTGGCGCGCCGCAGCGAGACGCCGACCTCGTCGGCCTGCATCTCGACGACGGTGCGGGTCTGGCCCTCGCGGGTCTCGTAGGAGCGCTGGGTGAGGCGGCCCGAGACGATGACGCGCGTACCCTTGCGCAGGGATTCGGCGACGTTCTCGGCCTGCTCGCGCCACACGGAGCAGCGCATGAACAGGGTGTCACCGTCCTTCCACTCATTGGCGTTGCGATCGAAGGTCCGGGGCGTGGACGCCACCGTGAAGTCCGCGACTGCGGCGCCGGACGGCGTGAAACGCAGCTCCGGATCCGCGGTCAGATTGCCGATGATCGTGATGATCGTGTCGCCGGCCATATCGACTCCTTGGTGTGCGGCGGGTGATCGGCCCCAGAGGGGCCGGGGGAGGGGGACGGAAGGGACGGGCCGTCAGTGGGCGTCGGGGCGCTGGAGCTTCGTGCGCAGGATGGCCTCGTTGAGGCCCATCAGGCGGGTGATCTCCAGGACGACAGCCGGTGTCGACGTCATGTTGATGACGACGTAGATGCCCTCGGAACGCTTGTTGATGTCGTAGGCGAGGCGGCGCTTGCCCCAGACATCGATCTTCTCCACGGATCCGCCCTGCTCCGTCACCGGCTTCAGGAACTTCTCCATCGTGGGGGCGACGGTGCGCTCGTCGATCTCCGGATCGAGGATCACCATCAGTTCATACTCACGCAATGGATTCCCACCTCCTGTGGTCTCAGCGGTCACGGTCCTTCCGTGACAGGAGGGTCATGCGTCGATCCGGAGCGCCCTGGTTGCGGGGACGCAGGACGCGCGCGGATCAGTGCTCCACTGTACTCGGCGTCGAGGGGCTCCGGCCACCCCGCGGGGAGCCGAACGGGGTCGGACGGGTCACGTCGGCCGGTGTGGGATCCTCGCGCGACGTCGATGCCGACCCCGGCCTCGCGGCCCACGCGGGCCAGCAGGGTGCCGAGGCCCTCTTTCTCGCCGTCGTCGGCGGCCGCGTCGAGGATCGCCCGGACCTCGGCCTCGGTCGACCGGTGGTGGCGTGCGGCGCGTTCCCTCAATGCCTGATGCGTTTCGGGTGACAGATGACGGACGGTGATCGCACTCATTGAGGCACGTCCTGATATCAACTCGACAAGAACGATATCGCCCGTCTCGATGCGCCGGCCGGGTGGGATTCTGACGGACGGCCGCCCGACTGGCGGGAGGCGAGTGACTCAGCGACGGGAGTCGCCCTCGTCGATGGGAGAGGGCAGGAGCGGGCCCGACGGCAGATCGCGGCCGGGGGACGCCGGCTGGGTGACGGTGAGCATCCAGGTGCCGCCGGTCGAGCCGAAATGGACCTTGCCCCCCTCGTTCGCCACCGCGCGCGACAGATTGTCCAGCCCGTAGCCGCCCATGAGGACCGTGCGGGCGTCCTGAGAGGTCGGGTCGATGCTGTTCGTCATCGTGAGCGCCGCGCCGCCGCCGTCGAGCACCTCGATGAGGAGACGGGCGGGAGAGCCGGCGCGCCCGTACCGGTCGATGTTCGTCGTCCCCTCGCGGAGGGCCAGCGCGAGGATGCGCAGGACCCGCGGAGGGCACGCGGTGTCGATGTCGTCGGGGAGCTGGGCCTCGAGGGGGATCTCCCGGCCTCGGAGCATGTCCGCGCAGGTGGCCACGACGGAGGCGATCGGCTCGACGATCTGGAGGCCGCCGGTGGGCGCGCCGCCCATCATCGAGCGCACGTGGCGCATTGCGTCGCGCCCCAGATCCCCCAGGTGATCGACCTCCTCGGCGGTGCCCGGGTCGGGCGCCCGGCGGGCGATCGACTGGGAGTCGACGATGATCTGGACGAGGTCGCGGGCCACCGTGTCGTGGAGCGCGGCGGCGAGCTCGTGCTGGATCGTCTCCTGGGCGACCAGTGCGTCGCGGCGGGACTGCTCGGCGTCGACGCGCAGCGCCTCGACGTGCCGCTGGTTCCAGCGGAGTCCGATCCCGATCGCCGTGGCGAACGCGGTGCCCAGGACCAGGCCGACGATCTCGGCGGAGAGGCTGTCGGTGGTCGCCACCTGGGCGGCCTCCACCGCGGCCAGGGCGACGAGTGCCTGGACGTACCATCCGCGGGAGATCCAGTCGGCGACCACACCGTAGATGCCGATCACCGTGAGGCTGACCGTGGGGCAGTCGACGAGGCCCGTGGTGGCGACGATCATGAGCAGGGCGTAGAGCGTCCCTCCCGTGGCGGGAAGCCATCCGGTGGCCGCCAGTGCCACAGAGATCGCCAAGACCATCTCGACGCCGGTCGCCGAATAGCCGGCGGCGGCGCCGGTGGCGATCTCCAGGCCTCCGAGGATCGCGGCGAGGGCGCCGAACGATGCCCGACGCCCCCATCCGCCATGTGGCTGGCGGTTGAACCAGGTCTCCAGGCGGCCCGGGCGGTGGGGGGCGGCGCGGTCGCGATCCGAGGGGCCGGCTTGCGCCGTCCCCGGGGGGTCCGTCACCGCGGGCACCAGGGAAAACTGGGGAAGAGGACGCAGATCCAGGGGGTGCTGGCCATGACGGTGACGTCGGGGTGCTCGACGACGGGCGCCGCCTGGGCGGCACCCGCCGTTCCCACGGCCCCGAAGGCCAGGGCCGCGCCCGCGATCAGCGCTGTCATCATCCGTGTCCGCATCATCGGGAACCACCTCCTGGGGAAGCGGGCCGGCTCCCTGCCGGGCCTCATCCGTTCGTCCCGGCTCCACCTTACGGCGCAGGGTTGTCGATCGCCTGTTCTTGCGACGGAGGCGCGGGCGGTTGGGCTCGTGAGGCGCGCGGTCGGGCCACCCAGCAGCGGCGGGTCCGGTTCTCCGGGGCCCGCGGTTCCGTGGTTCCGTTCAGTGTTCCCCGTCCGACACGTCCCGGGGCACCAGCGCATGTCGAGGCGACCACCACGTGCGCCAGGCGTTGGCCGCGGCGCGGGCCGCCATGAACAGTCCCGCGAAGCTGATCCACAGGGCGACCATCGCCGCGGTCTGCTGGGCGATCCCCAAGTCCGCACCGCCCCCGCCGGGGCCCGTGCCCGCCTGCCTGCGCACCCACGCCGTGAGCGCTCCCAGGGCCGGCAGGTAGACGACCAGCGTCGCCGCGGAGGCGACGGCCAGGTAGCGCCCCTGAGAGGCGCCGATCAGCACCCCGTCCAGCAGGAACACCACCCCGCCCACGGGCATGCAGCAGGCCGCGACCACCAAGGCGGCCGCTGCGAGGGACCGCATCGAGGGGTCCTGGCCGAACAGGCCCGGCAGCCAGTGGGAGCCGGCGGCGATGAGGGCCCCCAACGCCGCCCCGGCTCCGGCGCCCCACACGGCGAGACGCCGGATCAGGGCGCGCAGACGTCCGGGATCGCCCGCCCCCAGCGCGTAGCCGACCATCGCCTGCGCGGCGATGGCCAGGGCGTCGAGGACCAGGGACACGAAGTTCCACAGCGCGTTGACCACCTGGTGGGCGGCCAGCGCCTCGACCCCGATGGCGGTGGCCGTGGACACGGTGGCCAGCAGGGCGGCGCGCAGCGCCACGGTGCGCACGAACAGCGGAGCGCCGTCCCTCACCGCCTGCCAGACACCGCCGAGGGAGGGGCGCAGCGGGACGCCGAGGCCGCGCGCCCCGCGCGCCACGACCGCGACGTACGCGCCGGCCATCAGCGTCTGCGCGATCGCGGTGCCCGCGCCGGAGCCCGCCACGCCGAGTCCCGCGCCGAAGATGAGGACGGCGTTCGCCACGACGTTGAGCGCGGCACCGGCCACGGCGACCACCAGCGGCGTGCGTGTGTCGAGGAGTCCGCGCAGGGTCCCGGTGCCCGCCTGGACGACGAACATCCCGACCAGTCCGGGCGCGGAGGCGCGGACGTAGGCGATCGCCGCCGGCGCGACGTCCGCTCCGGCTCCCAGGGCGCGGACGATCGCGGGAGCGCCGAGGGCGAGCAGGAGGGCCATCGCCAGGCCGAGCCCGGCCGCCAGCCACATCGCCTCGATCCCGGAGCGCACGGCGCGGTCGCGGCGCCCCGCCCCCAGGGTGCGCGCGGCCAGCGCCGTCGTCGAGTAGGCGAGGAAGACGAACACGCCGACGATCGTCTGCAGGACCGTCGACCCCAGCGCCAGGCCCGCGAGCGCCTGCGTGCCCAGATGGCCGACCATCGCGGTGTCGATGAGGATGAACAGCGGCTCGGCCACCAGGGCGCCCAGGGCGGGCACCGCCAGCGCGAGGATCTGCCTGGTCAGCGGGGGTTCCGTGTCCCCTCGATGGGAGCCGGCAACGTCCGTCCCGCCCGGGCGGTCTGGGGCCGCGCCGCCCGCAGGGGCGTCCGCGTCGTTCCCACTGGACGAGGGCGGCCCCGCCGTCCCGGCGGGGCGTCCGCGGGCGGGGACGGAGGGCCGGGTGCCGTCACCCTCGACCGGCCCTTGAGATCGGTCGGACGGGTTCGGCTCGTCATCCACTGATTCGGCTCCCATTTCTCGTCCACATGCTGTGCACAGTCCTGTGGACATGTGAGGTCTGGCGGAGGGCGGAATTCCGCCGTTCGTCCGATTCTGGTCGTGCCCACGCGAATCCTCAAGCACCGCTATTGTCCACAGGGGGTGTGGAGGACACGCCGCTGTGTCCACAACCGGATCCTCGGTTGTCCACACACTGTCCACATGAAGCGGGGGTCGAGAGTCCCCATATGCACGCGGGGGCGTCTACGCTCACGTGTGCGCGCGGTTCCCCTGCATGTGGGGACCAGCGCGAGCGCACGCGCGCGGGTGCCCGGGAGAATCCCGGTCCTGTCGGAGCCCCGCCGCCCAGACACACCCGGGACGCCCTCGTCGCGGGTGCGCGATCCGCCCGAGACCGGTGAAAGGCAGGGATCCCCCGATGGCGTCCGACGAGTTCGACCGCACCCCTCCCCAGGACCTGGAGGCGGAGGTGTCGGTGCTGGGCTCGATGATGCTGTCGAAGGAGGCCATCAACGACGTCGCCGAGGAGATCAGGGGCTCGGACTACTACAAGCCCGCCCACGAGATCATCCACGACGTCATCATCAACCTCTCCGGGCGCGGCGAGCCGGCCGACGCGGTCACCGTGGCGGCCGAGCTCCAGCGTCGCGGCGAGCTCCAGCGCGTGGGCGGGGCGCCCTATCTCCACACGCTCATCGCCTCCGTCCCGACGCCCGCCAACGCGGGCTACTACGCGCGCATCGTGCGCGAGCGCTCGCTCCTGCGGTCCCTGGTGACGGCCGGCACCCGCATCGTGCAGCTGGGCTATGCGGACGCCGGCGGGGACGTCGACCAGATCGTCGACCAGGCCTCCCAGGAGATCTTCGCGGTGGGGGAGCGCCGGGCCAGCGCCGACTACATCCCGATGAGCGAGATCTCGGAGTCCATCCTCGACGAGCTGGAGGACATCGAGCGCAACAAGGACAAGCTCAACGGGGTGCCCACGGACTTCGCCGACCTCGACCGTCTCACCCAGGGCCTCCATCCCGGCCAGATGATCATCGTCGCGGCGCGCCCCGCCATGGGGAAGTCCACGCTGGCGCTGGACTTCTGCCGCTCGGCCGCCATCCACCACGACACGTGCGCCGTGATCTTCAGCCTGGAGATGTCGCGCTCGGAGATCGCGATGCGCCTGCTGTCCGCGGAGTCCGGGGTGTTCCTCACGAAGATGCGCTCCGGGGAGATGACCAGCCAGGACTGGCGCAAGGTCTCCGAGACCACCTCGCGGGTGTCCGAGGCGCCGCTGTTCATCGACGACTCCCCGAACATGGCGATGACGGAGATCCGCGCGAAGTGCCGCCGCCTCAAGCAGCAGCACGACCTGGGCCTGGTCGTCGTCGACTACCTCCAGCTCATGAGCTCCGGGCGCCAGGTCGAGTCGCGCCAGCAGGAGGTCTCGGAGTTCTCCCGCCAGCTCAAGCTGCTCGCCAAGGAGATCGAGGTGCCCGTCGTGGCCGTCGCCCAGCTGAACCGCGGTCCCGAGCAGCGCACCGACAAGAAGCCGATGATGGCCGACCTGCGCGAGTCCGGGTCGCTCGAGCAGGACGCCGACGTCATCATGCTGCTCCACCGTCCGGAGTACTACAACGCGGAGGACCGCCCCGGCGAGGCCGACATCATCGTCGCCAAGCACCGCAACGGGGAGACCGCGATCATCAAGACCCTCTTCCAGGGCCACATGGCCCGCTTCGCCAACTACACGGGCCGCGAGGAGCCCGGCTACGGGGGCGCGCGCGCAGAGGCGCCGGCGGCGCAGGCCTCCTGACGCCGAGGCTTGCCCAGTGTGATTGTGAGGCTCGCCCATCGACGAGGGCGGCCCCGCTCGTGGGAGGACAGGTTCGCTGGGGGCGTCGCCCTCGTCGATGGAGGCGATGGGGGACAATGGCCGACGACGAAGGGCGGCGGAGATGGCGGATGACTGGGCGACGGCCGACGAGGGCCCCTTTGGGCCCGAAAGGCCGCAGGAGGGGGCGCCGGCGGCCCGCTGGCGCGGTGCGGGGATCGCCCGCGCGCTCGCGGATACGCGGTTCACGGAGCTCGTCACCCCGCGCCTGCTGCGCCCCGTGGACCTCACGGTGTTGGTGGTCGCGGGCATCGCGGCGCTGACGGCGATCGTCCGACAGGTTCAGGCCGGCGTCGACGCCCTGCGGTACGGGGAGGCGGTGGAAGGGCTCGTCCGCATCGTCCTGGGCATCGGACTGCCCCTGGCCTGCTGGTTCCTGGTGGCGGCCGGTGTGCGGATCCTGCTGGAGGTGGTCGTGGTGGTCCTGGATCTCCACCGGCGGACCGTGGGGGAGGACGAGCGCCGCTGAGATGAGCCCGCCGGGCGCGGCGGCGCTCAGGGGCCCGGCGCGTAGCCGACCAGCTCGCCGGTGCCCGTCATCGCGACGACCAGGTCGGGTCGGGCCAGTGAGACGTCCGTCAGTTCGTCCGACACCCAGGTGAAGTGTCCGCCCCTCACGTCCAGGGCGGCCATGCGGGGCAGGAGCCCCGACTGGAAGGCGAAGAAGCTGGTGACGACGGATCCGTCCGCGGAGGCGGAGAACACCCCGTAGGTGCCGGCGCAGGCGGCGGCATCGCCGCTCTCGGACGGATCGGACGGGTCAGCGGCGGCGGTTGCTGCGGCAGCGGCCGCGGCGGGGCCCCCGAACGCGTCGGCCGGAGCCGACCAGGAGGCCAGCTCATCGGGGAACGGCACGGTCCGCCGGCCCACCGTCATCGTCGTGCATGGCGCCGTGCCCAGGCGTCCGACGACTGCGCCCTGGCGCTCGCGGTCGCGCAAGCGGTCCCCGCCCGCGACCAGCGAGGCGAGGAGGTCCTCGGCGGTCTGCGGCCCGCCAGGGGTCACCGCCCACGCCGACATGCCGGACCACCACGCTTCCGGCGGGGGAAGGACGAGGGGTCCCGTGGGCTCTCCGGACGGTGTGAGCGCCTGGTAGGCGATCTGGTCGCCGGAGGGCGAGATGCCCTGGGCCAGCCACCCGTTCCTCTCCGGCATGACGTACACGCCCCAGCGCGCCAGCTCGGCGTCGGAGGGGATGGCGTCGGAGGGGATGGCGTCGGCCTCGTCGCCGCCGTCCGTGGCGCGTGCGCCGGTGAGGCGGACGTCGCGGGCGTCGCCCGTGGCGAGATCGAGGATCTGCGCGCCGGGCGCCGAGGAGTCCGTCCGGCTCTGCAGGGCCGTCCACCATCGGCCGTCCTCGACGGCGCCGCCGTCCAAGGGCGAGCCGTCCAGATGCCGGGTCCACCGGGCGGCGCCGTCGGCGTCCCACGCGGTGCAGGTCGACTCGGCCGTGCAGGCCACCGCCCAGGTCCCTCCGGACACCGACACCGATGCCGTGTTGGCATCTCCCCACGGCCCGGCGGAGACAGTGCCCGCCTCGGGGTCGACGACCTGCGTGCCCACCACCAGGCGGTCGCCCCACCACGAGGAGGCGACCCAGGCCGTGAGGATCTGCGGGTCCCCCGTGGCGTCTCCGGGGCGCGGTACGGTCCCGGACCAGAGGAGGCGCGCGCCGTCTGCTGCCATCGTGTACGTGGAGACGTCCATCTGCATGCCGTCCTCGGGCACGTGGATGCGCGCCACGCGGTCCCCGGACGGCGAGACCGTCAACGTGTTGTACCCGTTCTCCAGCGTGCCGGGGACGGACCAGGCCTGGTGCCCCCCGCGCGCCCACGCCGACGACGGCGCGACCAGCCCGTTCCCGTCGGCGCCCTCCACCGGCGCCCAGGCGCTCGCGACGGTGATCGTGGCGAGGGCCGCCGCGCCCAGGGCGGCCAGGGCGCGGCGTGCCCGCGGCCGGGGCCTTCCCTCGGACGGCCCCGGACTCGGCAGCGCGATCGGCGGGGGACCCGCTGACATCGACGACGAGGGCGGCGCCGCCGTCCGTTCGCGCACCCATCGCGGTGCGGTCATCCTCATGGCGGAGGCGTCGACGCGGGGAAGGCGGTCGGACAGCAGGCCGACGTCGGTCGCGGTATCTGCGGCGGCCGCGCCTGCGGCGTCTCCCGCGTGGGCGTCGACAGCGGGTCCGGGAGCCGGAGGAACGGTGAAGGTCCAGGTGGTCGGCGCCGCGGAGTCCTCGACGGCCGGCTGTGGGCCGGCTCCGCGGTCGGCGGCTGCCTCGACGTCCACTCCGGCCCGGCGGCGCAGAGCGCGATGGACCTCCGGGTCGCCGAGGAACGCCAGCCGGGCGAGCAGAGGCGCGGGGGCCGACGGGTTCATCGCGATTCGGGCGCGCAAGTCCGGGCGTCGGTCGGCCAGGGCCTCCAGTTCGGAGGCGGCGGTGTCCGGCCCGGTCGCCGCCAGGAGATCCGGATCGGTGGGTGGGGCGGTGTGCGGGGCGGCCGGGGCGGTGTGCGGAGCGGCCGGGGCGGTGTTCGAGCCGGTTGCCGGGGTGGCGGCCGGATCGGTTGCCGGACTGATGGTCCGGCCCCCGCGCGGCGTGGCGTCCGTGTCGGCGCTCGCGGCAGGAGTCGAGTGCCGTCCCGGGTGGGGCGGCGTCCCGGCCGTCTCCGGGCGTTCGTCACTACTCACTCCTGTACCTCATCACATGCCGGGCGGGGTGTCACCGGGTTCCGGCCGTCCGCCTGCTGATGTCGGCGCCATATCTACCGGTCTCGACGATGAGAAGCCTGTGTGGTCCTTCCACCTCACGAGGCGCTGGTCCCCGCCTGCGGTGATGATGGGACTACACCAAATGGTCGGACTCAGTCGGAAGAGGCGTTCGGCATTGACACAGGTCGCGATCGTTTCCACAAAGCGCGTCGCCTCATGTGACGAGACCATTTGGTGTAGTCGGCCCCCGTCGTCAGCGTCGATGCGGTCGTGCGGCACCTCAGCGCCGACCCGAGAGCGCGGCGACCCGTCGCGCACCTCGACACGCGACATGACCGGTATCGAACCGCTCTGGGTTCTCCGCCGCCGCGTACCCGGCCTCTGACCGGCTTGACACGTCGCCGTGCGTCGCCCTCGTTGATGAGAGGGAGTGGCCACCGGCACGACTGCGGCGGAACGCGATTCCCGCCGGGCACGCGGTCAGGCGGCGCCGATCAGCGCAGGAGCTCCGATGCGGTTGCGGCGCGCCACCGGAGTCAGCGCCATGGACAGGCCCGCCACGACGGTGCCGCCGACGAACAGCACGAGAGCGGCCACTGTGCCCAGGTGCGTGGCGGCGATCCCGGCCAGGAGCGCCCCGATCGGCATGACGCCCCACACCGCGAAGCGGAACGTCGCGTTGAGGCGGCCGAGCAGCTCGGGCGGGCAGATCCGCTGGCGTAGGCTCATCTGGGTGATGTTGTAGATCGTGATGAAGAAGGAACTCACCAGGTTCGACGCCACCAGCACCATCGCGGCGTCCGCGCGCGGCACCACGACCGCCAGCGGCAGCCCGAACTGGGCGATCGTGCCGACGACGTTCGTGAGCACGATGGTGTGGCCCTCGCCCAGGCGGCGGACGACCCGCGACTGAGCCATCGCGCCGGCGATGCCGCCGATGGCGCCCAGCGACAACAGCGTGCCCAGCGCGGTCGCCGACATCCCGAGATTGCGCAGGGCGAGCAGGGGCAACAGCGTCTGGACGCCCTGGCCGGTGAGCGCCGCGGCGGAGATGCAGAGGAACAGCGGGCCGAGCAGCCGCTCGCCGCGGACGTAGTCGATGCCCTCGCGGACCTGGTGCCACAGGGCGGTGTCATCGGGCCGAGGAGGGCGGGGCTCGCGCCCCGGGATGCGCCAGATCGCGATCGCGCTGGCCGCGTAGGTGGCGGCCGTCAGCAGATAGGCCACGGGGGCCGCGACGATGCCGAGCAGCCAGCCGGCCAGCCCCGGTCCGCCGACGCGGGCCACCTGGAAGGAGGCCTCCATCCGGCCGTTGGCCGGGCCGATCTGGTCGTGGCTGACGATGGAGGGCACGAATGACTGATAGGAGACATCGAAGAAGACGGTGGCGAAGCCCAGGATCGCGGCGACGGCCATCAGCTGCCAGATGGTGAGGCCGCCCAGCGCCCAGGCGACAGGGATCGACGCCAAGGCCGCGACGCGCACCAGGTCCGCGGCGATCATCGTGCGGCGTTTGCGCCACCGGTCGACCCATGCGCCCGCCGGCAGCCCGATGAGCAGGAAGGCAACGGTCTGCAGTGCGTTGAGAGCGCCGATTTGGCCCTCGGAGGCGCCCAGCACCGTGATCGCGACGGCGCTCGTGGCCAGGGCTGCGACCTGGAAACCGAATTGGCTGGCGGTCTCGCCCGCCCACAGGTGCGTGAACGCCGGGTTGCGACTGAGAGGGGTCCGCTGCGGCGTCTCGGTGGCCGGCGCCTCCAGGGGCGGCGTCACGGACTCGGCGGCGCCAGGGGCGGGGAGGGGAAGGACTGACTCGGACACGGCTGCGCTGGTGACGGGGGAGGGCACGACCCCCAGCCTAGGACCCGGTGCGCGCCGTGTTCGCGGTGCTCACAGCGGTGTGAGGCGGTAGACGGGCCGCGTCGGCCGCGCGGTCATGGAACAGTCAGAGGTCTGCCAAGCAATGTTTGCAGCGGGTCGTGGCGCGGTCGGGTGCGGCACGGTCGAGCGCGGCGCGGCGCGGCGTGACGGGGCGGGGCGGGACGCGGCGCGACGGGACGGGGCGTGCCGGGTCACGGCGCGGTCGGGCGACCGTCTCCGCGCCTCCGCGCGCGGCGGACGCCGAGCACGCCGTCGGCCCCGAGGAGCAGCAGCGCGCACCACACGATGCCCGTTCCCACCCGCCGGACGGGCTCCATGGTCTCGTGGAAGACGACCAACCCGACGACCAACTGCATGACGGGGGTGATGTACTGGAGGAGCCCCATCACGCCCAGCGGCAGACCGCGCGCGGCTCGGGCGAACAGCACCAGCGGAATCATCGTGAGGACGCCGGCTCCGACGAGCAGAGCCAGGTGGCCCTGCCATCCGCCGGGCGCCGCCGCGCCCGAGCCGTCCGCCAGGGCCTGGAACGAGGTCGCGCCGTGCGCGGCCAGGACGGCCTCGTAGATCAGGAGCGCGGGCGCGACGGCGCCTGTCTCGATCGCCATGCCCTCCACGGCGTCGACGCGGGACGCCGCGCCCTTCTTCACCAGCGAGTACAGCCCGAAGGAGAACGCGAGGGTGAGCGACACCCAGGGCAGTCGGCCCAGGCCGACGACCATGACGACGACCGCCGCGGCTCCCAGGCCCACGGCGGCCTTCTGGGCGGTCGAGATCCTCTCCCGCAAGACGATGAGGCCGAGCATCACCGTGACCAGAGGGTTGATGAAGTAGCCGAGAGCGGCGTCGACCGTGTGCCCCGCCTGGACGGCGTAGACGTAGGTCGTCCAGTTGACGACGATGAGCGCGCCCGCGAGGGCCAGGCGGACGACCAGCCGGCGATCGCGCAGCGCCGCCCGGAGCCGGGGCAGGCGGCGGCGCGCGACGGTGACCACCAGGCACGCGACCAGTCCCCACCACGCCCGGTGCACGATGACCTCCAGGGCGCCCGCCGGCTGGAGCAACCGGAAGTAGAGGGGGAAGAGCCCCCAGATGACGTAGCAGGAGAGGCCGAGGGCCAGCGCGGCGGGGTCCGCGGACCCCGCCCTGGGTGGCGTGGAGTCCGCCGCCGGCCCGGGGCCGGGGCCTGGGTCGGGCGTATGGGCGGCTCGAGGGGCGCGGTCGGTCACGGCGTGAGGCTATCGGCTCAGCGCTCGCTCTCGCGCCGTCGCCCACGACGAGGGCGATCCCTGGCCCGGTCCGGCCGATCATCGCCGATCGCCCTCAGGGAGTTCCCTGATTCCTCCCCGATCGAGGCGTGGATCGCTGGATCTCCGGACGCCCGGCGGTCAGGCTGGGGATATCGGCGGCGGAGGGCGGTTGCGATCCGCCGGCCGCGCGTGCCAGCAGGTCCGGCCCGGCGCGCAGGCCGAGCAGGAACAGATCGTGGAGACCATGCAGAGGAGGCGGCGGGTGATGACGATGGCGATGGCAACGACAGAGGCGCGACTCCAGTCCGCCGGGCGGGTGACAATGCCGCCGGCTCGGCAGGGCGCGGCGCTGACCCGCCAGGGCGCGGCATCGACTGGGCTGGATACGGCGCTGACCCGCCAGGACGCGGCGACGAGTCCGTCCGCCCGGCTGACGTTCGACGCGACGGAGACCGCGGCCATCGACCTCGGCGAGGTCCGCGCGAACATCCGCGATCGCACGGTCCGCGAGGGACGGCTGCGGGCGTACCGCTCGCGGCGGATCGACTGATTCCTGAACCTCAGGTTCCAAGCTCCGCCGCCCAGGTGGTGGGCAGCACGTTCGGATTCGGAGCGCGGAGTCTCATTCCCAGAGCCTCGGAGCGCCCATCAGTCGCAAGCGCCGCGATGCGTCGACGACGCGGCCCCCGGCCTCCCACTCGCTCGTTCCCGCAGGGGCATCCTTCGCGATTGGCCGCGGACGACATGGTTGTACGCAACCGGGTGACCACAGTCCTATTACGTGATGCGACTGTCCTGATTTCAGGCCGTTTCGGATCGTCCGGTCGATAGGCGGAAGGTCCCGCGATCGCCGTGATGGCGCGGATTCCCAGGGGGCCGATGGACGAGTTGTCCGGATGGCGGACGCCGGGATCTAGTCTCCGAAGCATGGTCGAAGTGAGAATTCACGGTCGAGGGGGACAAGGCGTCGTCACCGCGTCGGACCTGTTGGCGATGGCTGCCTTCACCGACGGGCACCACGCCCAGGCGTTCCCATCCTTCGGGTCGGAGCGAACCGGCGCGCCGGTGGTGAGCTACTGCCGCATCACGGACACGGACATCCGCACCCGCGAGCCCGTCCTGGAGCCCGACGTCATCGTCGTCCAGGACCCGACGCTGCTGCCGGTGATGGACGTGTTCTCGGGGCTGCGCCCGGACGGCTTCGCGCTGGTGAACTCCACGAAGTCTCTGGAGGAGCTGGGCCTGGGGCATCTGGTCGAGGGCCACCTGCCCGGCCACGTCATCACGATCCCCGCGTTCGACATCGCCCGCGAGCACGTGGGCCGTCCGCTGCCCAACGCCGTCATGCTCGGAGGCGTGGCCGCGTTGACGGGCCTGATCCGCCTGGAGTCCGTCGTCGCGGCGATCCACCACCGTTTCCCGGGGAAGGTCGGTGACGGGAACGCCGCAGCGGCGACTGCGGCCTTCGAACTGGTCGACCAGGAGAAGGCCCGCCGTGCCGCAGCCGCCGGCGAGGCCGGGAAGGAGCCCGTCCATGCGTGAGCAGATCGAGGGGTCGCAGGCCGTCGCGAAGGCCGTGGCGGCCTGCCGTCCGGAGGTCATCGCCGCCTATCCGATCAGCCCTCAGACCCATATCGTCGAGGCGCTGTCCGCCCTGGTGAAGACCGGCGAGCTGGAGGGCTGCGAGTACCTCAACGTCGAGTCCGAGTTCGGCGCGATGTCGGCGTGCATCGGGGCGTCGGCCGTCGGGGCCCGCGCCTACACGGCGACGGCGTCCCAGGGCCTGCTCTACATGGTGGAGGCCGTCTACAACGCCTCCGGCTTGGGCTTCCCCATCGTGATGACGGTGGCGAACCGCGCGATCGGCGCGCCCATCAACATCTGGAACGACCACACCGACGCGATGAGCCAGCGCGACTCGGGGTGGCTCCAGCTCTACGCGGAGACGAACCAGGAGGCCGTCGATCTGCACATCCAGGCCTTCCGGATCGCCGAGGAGCTGTCCGTGCCCGTCATGGTGTGCATGGACGGGTTCGTCCTCACCCACGCGATGGAGCTCATCGACCTCCCCGAGCAGGAGCAGGTCGACCGCTTCCTCCCGCCCTACGAGCCCCGCCAGGTCCTCGACCCCGCCAACCCGGTCTCGATCGGCGCGATGGTGGGCCCGGAGGCCTACACCGAGGTCCGCTACCTGGCCCACCACCGCCAATTGCAGGCGCTCGAGCTGATCCCGCAGGTCCAGCGCGAGTTCCAGGGCGTGTTCGGCCGCGACTCCGGCGGCTTGGTGCGGCCCTACCGCCTGGAGGACGCCGAGACGGTCGTCGTCGCGCTCGGGTCGATGCTGGGCACGATCAAGGACGTCGTCGACGAGCGCCGCGCCGCGGGGGAGAGGATCGGCGTCCTCGGCATCACGAGCTTCCGTCCGTTCCCCTCCGACGCGGTGCGCGAGGCCCTGTCGGGCTGCGCCCGCTACGTCAACGTCGAGAAGGCGTTCTCCGTGGGCGTGGGCGGCATCGTGTCGGCGCACTGCCGCTCGGCCGTCGAGGGCATGGGCAAGCAGTGCTACGAGGTGTTCGCCGGCTTGGGCGGGCGGCCCATCACCAAGGCGTCCCTGCACGGCATGCTCGATCAGCTGGCCGCCGGGACTCTTGCGCCGCAGACGTTCCTGGACCTCGACCAGGACCTCGTCGACGCGGAGCTGGCGCGCGAGCAGTCGACGCGCCGTTCCGGGCCGCTGGCGGAGAACGTCGTGCGCGACGTTGCCGCCCGCACCGACGCGGCGCTGGGACGCGGGGAGCCATCACCAGCATCGACGAGGACGGCCGCCGTCCCGGCGGCGAGCGCCCCCGGTGGTCGCGACGCCGCGCTGGGCGCCTGAGGAAGGGGATTCGATCATGAGCACATCAACGGTACCGACGACCGCAGGGCCGTCCGCGACGGCCGTCGAGCTGGGGATCCCCGAGGTCCGCGAGACGGAGATCCCCGCCCGCGAGCACGTGAAGTTCTACCAGGTCGGCTCCTACGCCGTGGGCAACCGCCTGGCGGAGGAGGACTACCGCTCGGTCCAGTCGGATCCGCACCGGTGGAACACGCTGACGTCCGGGCACCGCGCCTGCCAGGGCTGCGGGGAGGCGCTGGGCGCCCGCTACGCGCTGGATTCGGCGGCGGCCGCCGCGGACGGCGATGTCGTCGCGATCAACGCGACGGGGTGCCTCGAGGTCTTCTCGACGCCCTACCCCGAGTCCGCGTGGACGGTGCCGTGGCTGCACTCGCTGTTCGGCAACGCTCCGGCGGTCGCCTCGGGGGCGGCTGCGGGCCTGCGCGCGAAGGGGCGGACCACCCGCGTCATCGCCCAGGGCGGCGACGGCGGCACCGTCGACATCGGCATGGGCACGCTGTCGGGCATGTTCGAGCGCAACGACGACGTCCTCTACATCTGCTACGACAACCAGGCGTACATGAACACGGGCGTCCAGCGCTCCGGCGCGACCCCGCCCACCGCCCGCACGGCCACCACGCAGCCCGTCGGGCCGAATCCCGGCAACGGGTTCGGCCAGGGCAAGGACATGCCGCGCATCGCGATGGCCCACGAGATCCCCTATGTCGCCACCGCCACTGTCGCGGACCTGCGCGACCTCGAATACAAGGTCCAGAAGGCGATGGCCTTCCACGGCGCGCGCTACATCCACGTGCTGGTGCCCTGCCCGCTGGGGTGGGGCTCGGCCTCGAACCTCACGATCCGCCTGGCGCGCCTGGCCACGCAGACGGGGCTGTTCCCCGTCTACGAGGCCGAGGCCGGGGAGATCACGTCCGTGACCAGGATCCGCCGCCCGGCGCCCGTCGAGGAGTACCTGCGTCCGCAGCGCCGTTTCGCCCATCTGTTCAAGGGCGCGGGCGAGCCCGAGGAGGTCGCCCGGCTCCAGGCCATCGCGGACCGCAACATCCGCCGCTTCGGTCTCATCGAGGAGGACCAGCTCGACGAGGACGTCCTGGACCGCGTCCTGCACGCGCCCGAGGACCCCGAGGGCCGCTTCGACACGATTCTGCACGCCGCCTCCCAGACCAAGCAGGCGCAGGCCCAGCAGACGCCCGACATGCCGGCCGAGGCCTATTCGACGGTGATGCGGCCGGAGCCCGAGCACGCGGGGTCCTCCCCGTCCACACTGGCGGGCGCGGGCACCGGGGTGGCCGCCGGACGGGGGACGAGGGCGACCCACGTGGCCGGGTCGGTCCCCGACGGGCAGGACAGCGCGGGGGCGTCGCCCTCGTCGATGAGCGGCGCGACCCAGGATCAGGAGAAGTGAACCGATGAGCATGACTGAGACGCGGCCGTTCGCCATCACGCTGAACGTGGGGTCGTCGCTGAAGAACGAGACCGGGTCGTGGCGCACCGAGCGCCCGATCTACGTCGACATGCTGCCGCCCTGCAACGCGGCGTGCCCGGCGGGGGAGAACATCCAGCAGTGGCTGTACCTGGCGGAGGACGGCCAGTACCAGGCCGCCTGGCGCCAGATCATGAGGGACAACCCGATGCCGGCGACGATGGGCCGGGTGTGCTACCACCCGTGCCAGCTCGCCTGCAACCGCGGCAAGGTGGATGAGGCCGTCGGGATCAACGCGATCGAGCGGTTCCTCGGCGACAAGGCGATCGAGGAGGGGTGGACGGTGCCGGTGACGGCGCCGGACACGGGCAAGACCGTGCTGGTCGTGGGCGCCGGGCCATCGGGGCTGTCGGCCGCCTACCACCTGCGACTGGCCGGCCACCGGGTGGTCGTGCGCGACGCCGGGCCCATGGCCGGCGGCATGATGCGCTTCGGCATCCCGTCCTACCGCCTGCCGCGCGGCATCCTGGACGCGGAGATCCGCCGGATCGCGGACATGGGCGTCGCCTTCGAGTTCAACGCCAAGGTGGACAACGTCGAGGACGTCCAGAGGTCCGGCGAGTTCGACGCGATCTTCCTGGCGGTGGGCGCCCATATCGGGCGCCGCGCCTACATCCCGGCCGGTGAGTCCGCGAAGATCATGGACGCGGTGTCGATGCTGTCCGACGTGGAGACCACGGGCGAGGCCGCCGAGGGCGACAAGCCGCTGCTGGGCCGGCGGGTCGTCGTCTACGGCGGCGGCAACACGGCCATCGACGCGGCGCGCACGGCCAAGCGCCTGGGCGCCGAGGAGGCGATCATCGTCTACCGCCGCACGCGCGACCGCATGCCCGCCCACGACTCCGAGGTCACCGAGGCCGAGGAGGAGGGCATCATGATGCGTTGGCTGTCCACCGTCAAGCACGTCGACGGGGGCACGCTGACGATCGAGAAGATGGAGCTCGACGACAAGGGCTTCCCGCAGCCCACGGGCGAGTTCGAG
Source organism: Actinomycetes bacterium (assembly GCA_023426345.1). GTDB lineage: Bacteria > Actinomycetota > Actinomycetes > Actinomycetales > Actinomycetaceae > Pauljensenia. The sequence goes on along the minus strand of JAFAAX010000155.1, from coordinate 45,637 downwards.
GAGCTCGGCGCGGACTCGCTCATCATGGCGCTCGGCCAGGAGGCGGACCTCTCCCTGGTGGAGGAGGCCCCCTCCATCGCGATCAAGGACGGCGTCGTCCAGGTGAGCGACCAGATGATGACGGGGTTGGAGGGCGTCTTCGCGGGCGGCGACATGGTGCCCTCCGAGCGCACCGTGACGGTGGCCATCGGCCATGGCAAGAAGGCGTCGCGCTACATCGACGCGTATCTGCGCGGGACCACGTACACGCCCGGCGCCAAGCACGGCGAGGCATCCTTCGACCGGCTCACGCCCTGGTACTACGCCGACGCGCCCCACCAGGTCCGCGAGAAGCTGGAGGGCCCGCGCCGCGCCTCCACCTTCGACGAGGTCATCCAGGGCCTCGACGAGGAGTCCGCGCTGTTCGAGGCCCGCCGCTGCATGTCCTGCGGCAACTGCTTCGGATGCGACAACTGCTTCGGCGTGTGCCCGGACAACGCGATCACCAAGATCACCGAGGGCGAGTACGAGTTCAAGTACGACTACTGCAAGGGCTGCGGCATCTGCGCCGAGGAGTGCCCGTGCGGCGCGATCTCGATGATCCCGGAAGAGGTGTGAGACCCGCTCTTTGACGAGGGCGGCCCCGCTGACGCGGGCCGGCGCCCCTCCGCGGACTCGTGTTCCCGCGAGCGGGGGCGCCCTCGTCGATGGGGCAGGTGCGTGCGCGGCAGGTCGCCACGCGAAATCGGAGGCGTCACGGCGCTATCGGGCTCGTGACGCCTCCAATTTCCGCGCGCTACCCAGAGCCTGCCGCCCCCAGGCCTGTCCGTGCTCAGTTCCCCGGTCGGATGTCCTTCCCGGCGGGGGCTTCCCAGCCATCGCCGGAGTGAGGGACCGTGCGGCGCGCCGTGCCGCTCAGTCGCCCAGCCGGTGGCCAGTCGTCGGAGCGCCTGGGCACGCCAGGCCGCATCGACCGCGCTCGTCTCGCCTGCGTCGTGGAAGCTCTCGACAGGGCGTTGGCGACGACGGCGCGCTGATCGACGTTGAGCGCGAGTGCGTCTCGAATCGCGGTCGCAGCGTCCGGTGCCATGCGTCTCAGCGTACGCGGGTCCGCTACAGTGCCAGACATGGAGACGCAGTTTGTCGCCCGCGGACCTCGTGGACGTGCGCTGGCCGAACATCGGGACGACGTGCTCAGAATCCTCCATGAGGCCGATTTCGCGGATATCCGCGTCTTCGGGTCGGTCGCGCGGGGAGAGGACGACGAGCACTCGGACATCGACCTTCTGGTGACGCTGCCCCCCGATATCGGGTTGTTTGGTATTGCGCGTGCGGAGTCTCAGCTCTCCGATCTCGTGGGGGCGGAAGTCGAGTTGGTCAACGAGCGCGCCCTCAAGCCCCGGATGAGGGAACCGATCGGTGCGGAAGCCGTGCCGCTATGAGACATCCTGATCGACACGGCGCTCTCGAGGACGCCCTGGAGAACCTCGCTATCCTTCGCCAACATCTCACCATGGGCGACCTCGATCAACCGATCGTCATCGATGCCGTGTCGCGTCGGTTGGAGGCGGCGATCGAGAGCCTCAATGACGCTGGTGTCGGTGTTGACCTGTTCGGCTCCATGTGGCCCGCCATCCGAGGTCTGCGCAACCGTCTTGCGCACGGCTACACCGATGCCGATCCCGAGATCATCAGAAACACCATCAAGTATGACCTCGACGAGTTCGAGGCCACGATCCGCCGGGCGTTCGAGGATCCCGACTGGCGGTAACCGATCCTTCTCATCCTTCCGGAGGGCGGGGCGCCTTCCCGGGCGCCGGCTGAGCATCAGCTCCCCAAAAGGCTCGCCTCTGGCAGTTGGCCAGCAAGGTGACGGTCGACGGTATGGAGCGGTGCCGTTCTGTTGTCGCGAGTTCTCAGCGCCAGGTAGATGTCGACGACGGACAGCTTCGAGTGGGTGACATACGTGCGCGCGATCTCGGACCACAAGGGACGATCGAGGTCGAGGCTGGCTTGAGCGATGAGAACGTCGAGGGCCCGGGCGATCGCTCCTCTGCTCGATCCCATGACGGTCTGGAGAACGTCGACGACCTCGATGAGGGCCGCATCATCGATGCGGCGCGAGCGTCCGCCCCGGATCAGCGCCTCTGCCGCATCAGCCTGCTCGGGGACATCGCGCAGGAGCCATCGCAGCAGGGCGTTCGTGTCAACCGCGCCGATAGCGCTCCTTCACGTGCGCTTCCCATCCGTCGCCCGAGTGCGGGATCGTGCCCCATGTCCCGGCGGCTTCCGCTTCCTCGCGCAACTGGGTGCGGACGGATTCGAGGTCGGCGGGCGCGTCAATGATCAAGCGGTCGCCCTCGACGTGGAGGGCGAGCTTCTGCCCCGCCTTGAGATGGAGCTCTCGGCGGGCCTCCGCCGGCAGGGTCAGCTGCCCCTTGGACGTCAACGTGGCGTACGTCGTGGTGCTCATACAAGGAGCATAGGAGATGTAAGGAATCGCGGGAAGGTCTGACGGCGAGGGGGGCGGCAGCCCCGTGAGGGCAGTCGACCCGTTGGCCGTCGTGCCGCGCCTCCTGGTCGGCGTCTGATGGGAGCAGACTTCGTTGATGCCCGTAGCCGAAGAGACTCGAGGTGACACGGCGGGATCAGGCCGTTGTCACCTCGAGTCTCGTGCGGGTCCAGGAGGAAGCCGAGGCGACACGGCGGATCAGGTCATTGTCGCCTCGGCTGTCCGGAGAGTCCTCCGGCCAGTGCCCTACCCGGCCAGCGCCTTCAGCGCCTCGAAGGAGATCCTGGCGTTGTCGATGGGGCCGGAGCCTGCGGGCGGCTCCGCGTCGAGCATGATGTCCTGCTCGAGGACGTAGTAGCCGTCGAACCCGACGCCATCCAGGGCAGCGACGACAGCCGCGAAGTCGATGTCGCCTTGGCCGATGGGGGCGAACATCCCGGCTTTGACGCCGTCGGACCAGGCGAGCTCACCGGTGAGGAGCTTGTCGGTCATGTCCCGGTGGACGTCCTTGGCGTGGACGATCTTCACGCGGTCGGCGTACTTCTGGACCAGGCTGACCACGTCGGCGCCGCCGGCTGCGAGGTGGCCGGTGTCCAGGCACAGGCCCATGTCGGTCTCGTCGAGGAGCTTCTCGACCTCCTCGACGTTCTGAATCATCGTGCCCCAGTGGGGGTGGACGCAGGCGGTGACCCCGCGGGACGCGGCGTAGTCGCGGATCTTCACGAGATTGTCGAACAGGGTCTTCCAGCCGACCTCGTCGAGGACGGGACGGGCGTCATATCCGTCGCGGCCGGAATCGCAGGCCAGGATCAGGTAGTCGCCGCCCGCGACCTCGAAGGCGTCGAGCTCGCGCTCGACGGCAGGCATCGGGTCGACGCCGGGATCGTGCATGACAGCCAGGAAGAAGGCGCCGACGGGGGTCAGACCGTATCCGCTGACGGCAGCGGCGCGGGCCGCCGGCTCCACCGGAAGCCAGCCCTGCGGTCCGAACTCGGTGGCGGTGAGTCCGAGTTGCTTCATCTCGGTGAGGACCCTCTCAGGGGCCATCTGGTATCCCCAACCGGGGACCTCGCACACGCCCCAGGAAATGGGGGCTCCGGCGATGCGCATGGGTTTCTCCTTCGATAGCGGTGACGTGGTGGTGCGGTGGATGAGGGACGAGGACGGCCCCGGCTGCGCCGGGGCGGGTCCGTTGGTGGGCCGGGTCGTCCCGCCCCACGGGCCTCGCGGTGTGGCAGCCCCTCCGAGAGCCCAGGCGTTCGGGGAGGGGGCGTCCTCGTCAATCGAGGTGGATGACGGCCCCGGTGCGGGCGGACTCGGCCGCCGCCTCAGCGACGCTCAGGGCGGCGGCGCCATCCTCGATGCTCGGGTTCGGGGCAACCCCGGACTGTACGGCGTCGACGAAGGCGTTGAGCTCGTTCGCGTAGGCGGCCTCGTAGCGTTGGAGGAAGAAGTCGAGGTAGGGGTCCTGCGCCTCGGTCACGATCGCGGTGTTCCGTCGCACGGTCGTGGGCCGAACGTTGTCGGCGGTGAGGGAGCCGAGCGTTCCGAAGGCCTCCAGGCGCTGGTCGTACCCGGAGGCGCAGTGACGGGAGTTCGTGATCGTGGCGGAGGCCCCTGCGGCGCTGGTCAGCGTGATGACGGCGCCGTCGTAGTCGCCGGTGTCGGCCAGTTCCGGGTCGAGGTGCTGGCCCAGGGCCGACACGGTCGCAATGTCGCCCAGGAAGAAGCGGGCCATGTCGAAGTCGTGGATGGTCATGTCCTTGAAGATGCCGCCGGACACCGCGATGTACTCCTTCGGCGGTGCCGAGGGATCGCGGGAGACGATCGTGAGCTGCTCAAGCGGTCCGATCTCGCCGGCTGCGACGGCAGCGTGGATCGCGCTGAAAGAGGGGTCGAAGCGGCGGTTGAAGCCCATCATGACGATCGGTGCGGGGCCGTCCAGCTCGGCCAGGCGCGCACGCAGGCCGTCAACGGCGGCGAGGTCCATGGCCACGGGCTTCTCGCACAGCGCTGGCTTGCCGGCCCTGGCGGCCGCCACGATGTGGTCGACGTGGAGCGGCGTGGGGGAGCAGATGATGACCGCGTCGACGTCGGGGTCGGTGAAGACCGCGTCGACGTCGGCGGTGGAGCGCGCCCCGTAGGCGGTGGCGACCTCCTCTGCGGACGCGGCGATCACGTCGCCGACCAGCGCCAGCCGGGTGGCGGGGTTCTGCGCGACGGAGCGGGCGTGGACGCGCGCGATCCGTCCCGCGCCGATGAGACCGATACCGATCATGGAGCACTTCCTTGTGGGAGACGATCAGAGTGACGGCAATCCGTCATGTCAGTTCGCGATCATACACGTTAGAACAAAGTATGGCGACGACCAGAAGGTCGTCATCCCTCGGCGGGGGCGAGCCGCGCGGGCCCCGTCGTCGAGCGGACGATGAGGTGCGGCGGGAGAACCGTCTCGCCCCTGGCCCGGCCGGGATCCTCGATTGAGGCGATCAGTTGACGGACGGCGATCGCGGTCAGTCGAGGGATGTCCTGCGCCACCGTCGTGAGGTCGAAGTGGCTCGTCTGGGCGATCGGGGTGTTGTCGTATCCGACGATCGAGAGGTCCTCCGGGATCCTCAGGCCGGCCTCGTGCGCCGCCTGGAACGCGCCGATCGCGCAGGAGTCGTTGTAGCAGATGATCGCGGTGAGCGAGGGGTCGTCCCGCAGCAGCGTCCGGGCGCCCGCCAGGCCGTCCTCCTCGCTGTTTCCACCCGGACACACGCGGATCAGGCGCTCCCAGCCATGGCTCGTCATTCCGGCGACGTATCCGCGGCGTCGCTCGTCGGACCCGGAGCGCTCACCGCCGTCGATGTGGGCGATGCGTGTGTGGCCCAGGGCGGCCAGGTGGTCGACCGCCTCCCTCACGCCGACATCGCCGGCCGTCCGGACGACGTCGAACGTGCCGTCTGAGAGGGCATGTCCGATCACGGCGACGGGAATGTCCGTCGGCGGCGTGAGGAGGAGCGGGGGGACGGAGTGCATGCCGACGATCAGCACGCCCTCGCAGGACCCGCTGATCAGCGCGGCGGCGGCACGATCGAGGGGCATCGACGCGGTGACGGCGCTGAGCAGGACGTTGTATCCCATGTCCTCGGCGACCTGGTAGACGTGGTCGATCGCCTCGACGTGGAAGCTCTGGGAGAGGTTGAGCGCGGCGCCGATGAGGTGCGTCCGGTTCTTGGCGAGGAGGCTGGCCATCGTGTTGACCCGGTATCCCAGACTGTCCGCGGCCAGGAGGACGGCCCTTCTGCTGGCCTCCGACGGGCCGGGCTTGTGCCTCAGCGCGAGCGAGGCGAGTGCGGGGGACACCCCCGCCTTCCGGGCGACATCGGCCAGACTTGGACGGCTATGTCTGGACATTGATGGTCCTCCTTGACGGATTGGCAACACCACGGTATATGCTATGCCGAAGTTGAAGCGCTTCAACTATGAAGTGGCGCGTCAACGAACCGGCCGGCATGGCCTGATGCGCAGGGTGCCGGCGGCGATGATCAGGAATGACAGGAACGAGACGGCGAGGAGGCTGGATCCGTGAGGACAGTGGAGGAAACCTACGACGTGGTGGTGTGCGGGGGAGGGCTGGCGGGGGTGAGCGCGGCGATCGCGGCCGCCCGCCACGGCGCCCGCACCTGCCTGGTCCAGGACCGGCCGGTCCTGGGGGGCAACTCGTCCTCGGAGATCCGCGTGACGCCCCACGGCGCCGCGGCGTTCCATGCCTACGCCCGCGAGACGGGGATCGTCGCCGAGGCCCTGACGGCAGAGAGAGCCGCCAATCACGAGCCCATCATGGAGAACGGATGGACGAACTCGGTCTGGGATCTCACCCTGTACGACCTGGCGATGCGCACCGACGGGCTGACCCTCCATCTCAACACGGCCGTCGAGCACGTCGGGATGGACGGGCGCTCGATCCGCGAGGTCGTCGCCCGCGTGGCCAACGCGGAGACCATCCTCCGACTGCACGCCTCCTTCTTCATCGATTGCACCGGCGATGGCACGGTCGGAGACCTGTCCGGCGCGGAGTCGATGGCCGGCACCGAGTCCAGGTCCGAGTTCGGCGAACCGCACGCTCCGGAGGAGCGCTCGGACGAGGTGATGGGCAGCTCCCTCCACTTCAAGACGGTCGACGTCGGCCATCCCGTCTCCTTCACGGCGCCGGACTGGGCCGTGCGCTATGACGACCCCTCGTTCTTCTACGAGGGCGGACGCGTGCCGAAGACACTGCGCTCGGGCTACTGGTGGATCGAGATCGGTCCGCCGTGGGACACCCTGCACGACAACGAGGCGCTCCGGCACGAGCTCACGCGCCACGTGCTGGGCATCTGGGACTACATCAAGAATCGCGACCCCTCCCTGAAGGACAAGGCCCGGAATCTGGCACTCGACTGGGTCGGACAGGTCCCGGGAAAACGTGAGACGCGACGTCTGATCGGACGGTCCATCCTGACGGAGAACGACCTCGTCGATCGGCGGGTCTTCGAGGACGAGGTGGCCTATGGCGGGTGGTACGTCGATCTACACACGCTGGGGGGCCTTCTCGCGGACACGTCGGAGCCCTTGAACGCCCGTCATCTGGATCCCACGTCCGAGTACGCGGTCAAGACCTATGTCGGCCCGTTCGGGATCCCCTTGAGCATCCTCATCTGTCGCGATGTCGACAACCTGCTGATGGCGGGCAGGAATGTCAGCGCGACTCACGCCGCCATGGGCTCCATCCGCGTGATGAGCACGTGCGCGACAATGGGCCAGGCGGCCGGCACAGCGGCCGCCATCGCGCTTGCGCACGGGGCCGACCTCGAGTCCACCCGACAGGAGCACGTCGGGGAGATCCAGCAGGTCCTGCTGCGCGACGGGTGCTTCCTGCCCAACGGCTCCAATCAGGACGCGCTGGACCTGGCCCGATCGGCCTCGATCAGCGCCTCGAGCCAGGAGCTCCTCCGGGGCACGGGGCCCTTCTCCCCGAGCCGACTGGCGGGACTGGGACAGTGGACGGATCATCCGGTGTTCCCCTACTCGGGAGTGCTTGAGCGCAGATGCGCCCAGTGGATCGCGGTGGGCGCCGACCCCCGGCTGGATGCCGTCGAGCTCTGCCTGTCGAATTCCTCGGCCGCGGCGACCACGATCACCGCGCGCCTCTACGTGGCGGATGGCATCTGGGACTATCGCGTGGAGCCCGGTGCTCCGCTCGCCCAGACCGCCCTCGAGGTCCGACCCGGCGGCCCGCAATGGATCCGCTGGGATCTCTCGGCCGTGGACTCGGCGCTCCTGCCCCCGCATGGATACGTGCGGGTGGACGTGGACGCGAACCCCGACGTCGAGTGGCACGTCTCTGAGGACGTCCTCCCCGGCAACCTGGCCACCTATGAGGCTCAACCCGGCCGGTACCGCCGCTTCGCCGGCGGCGCGACGCTGAGTTTCCGCATCGAGCCCACCCAGGACTGCTACTCCCCGGAGAACGTCGTGACGGGCGTGACGCGCCCCTCCGCATCGCCGAACGTCTGGAGGTCGGATCCCGCCGATCCTCTTCCGCAGTGGCTGCAACTGGGATGGCCCACGCGGCAGTCCATCTCCCAGGTCCAGCTCACGTTCGAGGGCCAGGTGCTGCGGGAGTACCACGCCTACCCGCCGTTCTACCGGGATCCGCAGGTCTGCGCGGACTACGAGATCCAGGTCTTGGAGTCCGGCGAGTGGACGACCGTCATCCGAGCCCGGAACAACACGACGACCCGCGTCGTCCACACGCTCCCCCGCCCGGTCCGCACCTGTGCGCTGAGGGTGCTGGTCCAGGCGACCAACGGGGATCCCTCGGCAGGAATCTACGAGATCCGCTGCTATCAGGAGCCGGTCTGCGCTCCGACACCGTTCGGCCCGGACGAGGAGATCCTCCTCGCCTCCCGGTGACGACGAGGACCGCCACCGAGGTCCTCCGCTGTTCCCTCCATGAAGTTCTCGTCCTGAAAGGAATCTGCAATGTGGCAGAGCATCATCATCCTCTTATTCTTCGCAGCGGTCGTCGCCCTGATGGTGACGCGGAAACTGCCGGCGCTCGTCGCCCTTCCTCTGATGGCGGTCGGGGTCTGCCTCATCGCGGGTGTCGCACCGTTCGCCACTGACGCCGACGGCACACAGGTCGGCTTCGTCAAGACCGTGATCGAGGACGGCGCGGTCCGGCTGGCCCCGACCTTCATGGCCGTCGTCTTCGGGTCATGGCTGGGCCAGATGCTCAACAAGACCGGAGTCACCGAGTCGATCATCAAGAAGGCGGGCGAGCTGGGCGGCGACCGTCCGCTGGTGACCGTGCTCCTCCTGTCGGTGGTCATCAGCGCCCTGTTCACGGTCCTGTTCGGACTGGGCGGCATCATCATGGTCGGGCAGATCGCCTTGCCGATCTTCCTCACCATCGGCGTGCCGGCGCTGTCCACGGCCTGCATCTTCCTGCTGTCGTACTCCACCGGAATCGCGATCAATGTGGTGCAGTGGCAGCTGTTCTCCTCGATCTTCGGTGTCACCACCGCGGAGATCCGGCCCTATGCGTTCATCATGGCGGGCGTCAACATGGTGGCCACGCTGGTGCTGATCCTCGTCGAGTTCAAGAGAGGCGGGATCCGCTACGGGATGTCCGCCAGCAACGCCGCCACAGAGCGGAGCGCGGAGCGGAACTCGATGCTCAAGGGCTGGCGCGCGCCGCTGGCGCTCCTCACCCCGCTGATCCCCATCATCTTGGTGGCGGTCTTCAGCGTGCCCGCGATCACCGCCTTCATCGTCTCTCTGATCTGGATCTCTGTGTTCACCGTCGGCGGGTTCCAGGAGAAGATCCGCCTGCTCACGAAGACCTGCTACGACGGAATCACGGATGCGGGCCCCGCCATCATCCTGTTCGTCGGCATCGGCATGCTCCTCAACGCGACGACGAACGCCCAGGTGGCGGCCGTCATGGCGCCCGTCATCAACGCGATCACCCCCTCGTCAGCGGTGGCCTTCGCCTTGTTCTTCATCCTTCTGGCGCCGCTGTCGCTGTACCGCGGACCGCTGCACATCAACGGCCTCGGATCCGGGATCGCCGGCCTCATGATGGCCAGCGGGCTGCTGCCCTCGGCGGCGGTCTTCGGCGCGTTCTTCTCCCTGGACCGCATCAACGTCCCCGCCGATCCGACCAACACGATGAACGTGTGGACGGGCAATTACGTCGGCTGCGACCCCGTCGCGATCCTCAAGAGGCTTCTTCCCTATGTCTGGGTGGTCGCCACGATCGGGATCGGATACGCGGTGGTCACCGTGTTCTGATGGTCGCCCTCTCGCATCATGGCATCAGATCGTCGACAGACAGACAGTGAGGCACAGATGAAGGTCAGGATCGGAATCGACGTCGGTGGCACGTTCACGGACGCCGTCGCGCTGGACAACGACACCTATGAGCTGGTGGGGGCCGTGAAGATCCCGACCACGCACGCCTCCCAAGCGGGCGTGGCGGCGGGGATCGTCGACTCGCTGAACAAGCTGATGGATCAGTGCGGCATCCGGCCCGAGGACGTCTCATTCATCGCCCATGGCACCACCCAGGCGACGAATGCGCTGTTGGAGGGCGATGTCGCCCCTGTCGGAGTGCTCACCTACTGGGCCGGCCTGGAGGGCCGGAAGGCCCGGTCGGACACCAAGGTCGGCGACATCGAGCTGGCCCCGGGGAAGAGCCTGCGGACGATGAACGCGAGTGTCGAGGTGGGGTCGGGGGATCTGGTTCCGCCGACGGATGAGGCCGTCGGAGAGCTGTCGCGGGCGGGCGCCGCGGCGGTGGTCGCGGCCGAGGCGTTCAGCGTGGACGATGATCGCAACGAGACCCTGGGCGTCGAGCGGTCCGAGGCGGCCGGTCTGCCGGCCACGGCGACGAACGACGTGTCGAAGCTGTACGGTCTGAAGATCCGGACGCGCACGGCTGTCGTCAATGCGTCGATCATGCCGAAGATGCTGGAGACGGCCAACCTGACGGAGCGATCCATCAAGGAGGCGAGGATCGCGGCGCCGCTGATGGTCATGCGATGCGACGGCGGGGTGATGACCGTCGAGGAGGTCCGTCGGCGGCCCATCCTGACGATCCTCTCCGGCCCCGCCGCGGGAGTCGCCGGCGCCCTGATGTACGAGCGCTTGTCGGATGGTCTGTTCTTCGAGGTGGGAGGGACTTCGACCGACATCTCGTGCGTCAAGGACGGGCGCGTCATGGTCAAGTACGCCGAGGTCGGCGGTCACAAGACGTACCTCAACTCGCTGGACGTCCGCACGGTGGGCGTGGGCGGGGGGTCGATGATCCAGCTCGAGGGCGGCCGACCGGTCGCCGTCGGCCCCCGTTCGGCGCACATCGCCGCTCTGGAGTACGAGGTCTTCCACGCCCCGCTCACGGACCCCGTGCTGGACGTGGTCTCGCCCATGGAGGGGGATCCGACCTACGCGGTGGTCCGAGGGAGCGACGGCACCACCGTCGCCCTCACCTTGACGGGTGCCGCGAACATCGCGGGGTACGCCGCCGGCGAGGACTATGCGTCCGGTGACGCGGAGGCGGCGCGCGTGGCGTGGGCCCCTCTGGCCGACGCCATGGGATGCACGGTCGACGAGGCGGCGCGCCGGGTCCTGCTGCTCGGCGCCGACAAGAATGAGAAGGTCGCGCAGGCCCTGATGCGCGACTACTCGATGAATCCGGAGACGACGGTGTTCGTGGGCGGCGGCGGGGGAGCCTCGACGGCCGTCCCGGCGCTGGCGGAGAAACTCGGCGTGAAATGGAGGCTGGCGAAGAACGCCCCCGTCATCTCGCCGATCGGGGTGGCCCTGGCCCTCGTGCGCGACGCCGTCGAGCGGACGATCATCGACCCGACCCAGGAGGACATCCTGGCGGTGCGCAACGAGGCGGAGGCGCAGGCGATCAAGGCGGGCGCGTCGCCGGGCACCGTCGAGGTCTCCGTCGAGGTCGATCCCCAGCGCAATCTGGTGAAGGCGGTCGCCACAGGCGCCACCGAGCTTCGGTCGAAGGATCGGAATCAGGAGCCGTTGACGGCCGAGGAGCTTCTCGGCGTCTGCGCCGAGTCGATGGGGCAGCCGGTGGAGTCGCTGGTCGAGAGCGCCCACTCCGATGGGCTCCGCGTTTACCAGGCGTCCGTCCGATCGCGCCGGCTGTTCGGTCTGCTTCCGGGAAGGACTGTGTCGCCGCTGCGCGTGGTCGACGAGTTCGGGGTGATCCGGCTGCAGAGAAGGGATGGGACGGTCGTGCAGACAGCGGTGTCCGGGTGGAAGGAGACCACCCGACGGGTCGTCGAAGAGCACACGATCTATGACGACGGCGGCGCGACGTTGCCGAACGTCCACTTGATCTGCGGACAGCGGATCGTCGACCTGTCCGGGGTCCAGAGCGCCGAGCAGATCCTCGCTCTGGGGGATGTGGAGATCCGACGGTTCGACGGCTCTCAACCGATGGCCGTCGTCGTGAGCGCCCGCGTCGACTGAGGAGAGGGGCGGATAACGTGCTCGACTTCCCCGATCCGACTCCGGAATTGGCGCGTCGTGAGATCGACCGCGACCCCGTATGCCGCGGGATGGCGCCGGAGGACCGAGTCGCGCTCCTTCAGGCCGCGTGGGCGTTCGGGCGGGAGCAGGGCGCGCGCTGGGCGCCGCCGGGCGGTTCGGGGATGGCGCCGGCCATCGCAGCGGCCGGCGCCAGCGTCGAGGAGGACGAGCGTGCCCTGGCGGAGTGGGGCGGATTCGTCAGCGAGTACGATTCCCGGCGCGCGCTGATCATCCTGCATGGCGGTGCGTTGCGCCAGTGGCACGAGTCGATGGGCATCGCGGTCGAGGAGGCCCGGGAGATCGCCCTCGCCCATGAGCTCTTCCACCACCTGGACTGCACCGGGCGCCTGGCGCCATGGGCCAGCGTGGCCATCCCCCCGGGACGGATCCTGGGGCTGTTCCCCGTTCGCAGACGCCCTCGCGGTGTCCTGGAGGCCTGCGCCCACGCCTTCGCCTCCTGCGTCGCGGACACAACTCAGAGCGAGCCGCGTCCGGAGGGCCGATAGTATTGATCATTGACGCAGGTTGAACGTCGTTGAGCGAACGGCGGTCTGTCGTGTCTCGGAGCGGCTTGGTCAACATGTCCATGTCTAGGTGCGCGAAGCTATTGACAAGACAAATGAAGTTTCGTTAGCCTTCCTCTCTGAAGGACCGGTTTGTTCGTCGCGGTTGACGGATGGTCGTCCCCGCAAAGACCTTGGAGGAATCAATGAAGAAGGCCCTCGTGGCGGCGTGCGCTGCCCTCGCGTTGACGTTGTCCGCGTGCAGTACGAGTTCCGGTGATGCGACTTCGAGTGGTTCGTCGGGCGGTGGTTCGTCGGACGGCACCGTCAAAGTCGGAGTGCTCTTGAAGACGCTGTCCAGCGAGTACTGGCAGTATGTCGCCTCTGGTGTGAAGGCTGCGGAGAAGGACCTCGGCGTGACGGTTCAGCTGCAGGGCGCCGCGTCGGAGACGGGGTACGACGAGTGGAACAGCATGCTCGAGACCATGCTTGCCGACGACAGCATTCAGGCGGTCGCGGTCGCACCGTTGCAGCCCGATTCCGTCGTTTCGGTGCTGGGCGATACCAACAAGCCGGTGGTCTTCGTCGATACCGATGCCCCGTACGACAAGAAGGTCAGCTACGTCGGCACCGGCAACGAGGCGGCGGCGAAGAGCGGCGGCGAGTACGCGGCCAAGATCGCCGGTTCGGGAGCCACCGCCGTGTGGATCGGCGGCGTGCAGGGCAACACCACCAGCGATGAGCGGGAGAAGGGGTTCACCGAGGGCCTGGAGTCGGGTGGCGTCCAGGTCACCGTCAAGCAGTACGCAGAGGGCCTCGGCGACAAGGCGGCCAGCGTCATGGAGAACGTGCTGACCAGCAATCCCGATGTCTCCGTCGTCGTGACCAACAATGACGACATGGCCGCTGGCGCCGCGCGTTCCGCCCAGGCGGCGGGTAAGCAGCTCACCATCGTCGGCTTCGACGGCATCAAGGCGGGCGTGCAGAACGTCATTGATGGGACTGTGACTGCGACGGTGGCTCAGGACCCCTACGGCATGGGCTACAAGGCCGTTGAGGCCGCGGTGAAGGCCGCGAAGGGTGAGCAGGTCGACTCCTTCATCGACACCGGCTCGACCGTCGTCACCAAGGACAACGCCGAGGAGTACCTCGCGAAGCTGGAGAAGCAGCTGGCGGGATCCTGAACGAGCTGGCTCGCGCCGTCGCGCGTCGAGCCGTAAGCCGGGGTCTCCGCGGAGAGACATTCCGTCATCCGCGGAGACCCCGACATCGTTGACTGTCGGGCGGCATTCTGAAATGAGATGGCCGCGGCGGCTTTCTTTGACCAGACAGGATGAGAAATGACGGCAATCGTCGAGTTGCGTCATGTGACGAAGAAGTTCCCAGGCGTTGTCGCCCTGAGAGACATGGGAATAGCGATCGAGAAGGGCGAGGTTCGCGGCCTGATCGGTGAGAACGGAGCGGGGAAGTCCTCGTTGATCAAGGTCCTCACGGGTGTGTACATTCCCGAAGAGGGTGAGATCTTCGTCGATGGACAACCGCAGAGTTTCTCCTCTCCCGAGCAGGCCCAGAAGGCCGGTATTGCCTGCGTCTACCAAGAGCTCAACATCGTTCCACAGCTGTCCCTCACGGATAACATCTTCATGAACCAGTACGTCACCGGGAAGGGCGGCCTGCTGGACTACAAGGCGATGAACGCGAAGGCGACCGAACTCCTGGAGTCGCTCGGCATCGATGTCGATGTGACAAAGAGCGCCGATCGTTTCGGCATGGGCGTCCTCCAGATGGTCGAGATCGCCAAGGCACTGCTTCGCAACGCCAAGCTCATCATCATGGACGAGCCGACCTCCAGCCTTGGGGAGAGCGAGGTCGAACAACTGATCCGCGTCGTCCGAGACCTCAAGGCAGGGGGGGTGTCGATCCTCTTCGTCTCGCACAAGCTGGAGGAGCTCTTCATCCTGTGCGACAGCGTCACTGTGATGCGCGACGGCGAGCACATCTTCACCAAGCCCACCAGCGATGTCGACCATGAGAGCCTCATCCGGGCGATGGTCGGACGCAGTGTCGACAACCAGTTCCCGAAGACGGAGACATCGCCGGGCGAAGTGGCTCTCGAGCTTGATGATGTCACCTCGGTCGGCACGATCAAGCATGTGAGCTTCCGCGCTCGGTACGGAGAGATTCTCGGCTTCGCGGGCTTGGTCGGCGCCGGTCGCACCGAGACGATGCGCGCGATCTTCGGCGATCTGCCGATCGACAGCGGCCAGATCCGACTCAACGGGAAGAGCGTGCGGATCCTCTCGCCGCAAGACGCTGTGAACAAGGGAATCGCGTTCCTCACGGAGGACCGCAAGGGACAGGGACTGGTCCTCAATCAATCGGTCTCCACGAACCTGATCCTCTCCTCACTGGACAAGGTGACATCGGGGCTGTTCCTCGATCGGTCCAAGGTCAAGAAGACCACGGACGAGAGCATCGCGTCGATGCGGATCAAGACGCCCGACTCCGAGAATCTTGTCAGCAAACTCAGTGGCGGAAACCAGCAGAAGGTCGTCATCGGAAAGTGGATCAACACCGAGGCGGAGATCTACCTCTTCGATGAACCCACGCGGGGAATCGACGTCGGCGCCAAGGTCGAGGTCTACCACGTCATGAACCAGCTCGCCGCCGAGGGGAAGTGCATCATCATGGTGTCCTCCGAACTGCCGGAGGTCCTCGGGATGAGCGACCGCGTCGTGGTCATGCGGGGTGGCGAGGTGATGGGCGAGTTCAATCGCGGCGAACCGGATTTCGACGAGGACCACATTATGAAGGCGGCATGGGGAGAACGGAAAGAACGATGAACAAGGGTATCAATGTGCGCGCGATCTTCCGAGCGCTGGCGCCTCTGTTGGCGCTCGCGATCCTATTGATCGTCATGAGTGTGATCAGTCCGGAATTCCGGACGATGAACAACGCCATGAACATCTTGCGGCAGACCGCCGTCAACGGGTTCTTGTCGGCAGGCATGCTCATCGTCCTGATCACCGCCGGCATCGATCTCTCGGTGGGCGCCAACGCCATCTTCAGCGCCTGCATCATGGCCATGTTGATGAGCTCGTTCTCGCTGACGAATCCGGTTCTCCTCCTCCTCGCAGCGCTCATCGCCGGCACCGCTGTCGGGTTGCTCAACGGCGTGCTGTTGACGAAGTTGAAGCTGCCGCATCCTTTCGTCTCCACGCTGGGCATGAAGTTCGTGCTCGCAGGACTGGCCCTGTTCGTCGTGAGCACACGGACGATCTCGGGGTTCCCCAAGGCCGTCACGTGGCTCGGTTCTGCCGATTTCCTCCGCACAGGGGGTTTCAATGGCATTCCGGGATCGTTCCTGATGCTCCTCATCACGTTCGTCGTCATGCACGTGCTGCTCACGCGGACATCCCTCGGCCGGATGATCTACTCAGTCGGCGGCAATCCGGAGGCAACGCGGTTGTCCGGCATCAACACCGATCGCGTGCTGATGTTCGTCTACGGTCTCACGGGGTTCCTCTCCGCCATCGCGGGAATCGTGATCGTCGGCCGGTCGGGAGTGGCCAATCCCTCTGCGGGAATGACCGGAAACTACGAGACGGATGCGATCGCCGCCTGCATCATCGGCGGCGCCTCCTTCACCGGCGGCAAGGGGACGATGTCCGGCACGTTGATCGGCTGCTTGATCATCGCCGTCATCCGCAACGGGTTGACGCTCCTCAATGCCCAGTCCGACATCCAGTTCATGGTGATCGGCGCGGTCATCATCGTGGCGGTGTTCATCGACGTCCGTCGCACGATGTCCGAGGAGCGCCGCCGCCGGCTCGCGGCGGCCTGATCGCTTCCCTCTTCTCCCATGCTCACCGACGGAAAGGATCGCGCATGCCCATGGCGACAGAGGCACTGCGGGTCGGCATCATTGGAACCGGGGTGATGGGTCGCGATCACGCGCGCCTGTTGTCCACTCAAGTATCTGGCGCTCGACTCGTGGCCGTGGCCGATGTGAACGACGAGGGCACCCGTGCCCTTGCCGCGGAGTTGGACGTACCGCTGGTCTATCACGACGGTATCGACTTGATCGAGTCGGGGGAGGTCGACGCGGTCATCATCGCCTCGCCTGATCGCTTCCATGCCGGCACGGCGATCTCCTGCATCGAGCGGGGGCTTCCCGTCTTGTGTGAGAAGCCGCTGGCTCCCACAGCGGCTGAGGCATCCGACGTTGTCGATGCGGTGAGGAGGAATCCGGGAGCGCTTGCCACCGTCGGATTCATGCGGCGCTTCGATCCGGGATATGCGGCGATGAAGGAGCGGCTGCAGTCCGGGGCCGATGGCGCTGTGCTGATGACGCATTCCGTGCACCGCAATGTCGAGGCCTACCCGGGCGACGACAGCTCGGCGACCATCATGAACTCGGCCGTCCATGAGATCGACATCGTCCGATGGCTGACGGGAAGCCGGATCGTCGAGGTGATGTGGACGGCGGGCCGGGCGAGTTCATTAATCTCCGAACGCCATGATCCCCAACTGGTGCTGCTGAGGGATTCCGACGATGTCCTGCACACCATCGAGCTCCAGATGCACGCGCAATACGGATATGACGTGCGCTGCGAGTTGGTGTGCGAGCGGGCGTCGATCGAGTTGCCCGCGCCGCCGGGGCTCGTCGGCCGTCTGCCTCTGGTGGTGAGTTCGGAGTTGAGCCGCTCGACCGCGTACCCGAGGGACTGGCGCCCGCGCTTCGAGGAGGCTTACCGGCTGGAGTTGAGCGCGTGGGTCCGCGCATCGCTGGTCGGAGCGTTGCCCGACGGAGCCGCCACCGTGCAGGAGGCCTATCAGACGACGGTGATCGCGGAGGCCGTGGTCGAGTCGATGAAACGCGGCGGTTGGGTCCGACTCGCTGCCGTCGAGGGCGAGGAGGACTGAGATGCGGATCGGTGTGTTGACGGACTCGCTGGGGCATCTTCCGTTGCCGGAGATGCTCGACGCGATCGCCTCCCTGGGGGTCGAGGATCTCGAGTTCGCAACGGGAGGGTGGTCCGAGTCGCCTCACTTCGACCTCGATCGCATGCTGGACGACGAGCGCCATCGCGACAGGTTCCTCGGGCAGTTGAGGGAGCGGGGCCTGCGAATCGATGCCCTGAACGCGAATGGCAACCCCCTTCATCCCGTCGTGGGCGCCCAGATGAACACTGTGGTCCGTCGGACCGTTGAGCTCGCGGGTCTTCTCGGGATCGACACGGTGGTCGTCATGTCCGGGTTGCCCGCCGGAGCGCCCGGGGATCGGGCCACGAGCTGGGTGACCACGTCGTGGCCGCCCGAGACCCAGGAGATTCTGAAGTACCAGTGGAATGACGTCGCCCTTCCCTATTGGCGCGACCTCGCGGCCTTCGGACGGAATCACGGTGTCCGATTCGCCGTCGAGATGCATGGCCATCAACTGGTGTACAACGCCGCGACCCTCTTCCGGCTGAGGGAGGCCGTGGGGAAGACCGTCGGCGCCAACCTGGACCCCTCCCACCCGATGTGGATGGGTGTCGATCCACGCAGCCTGGCGCGTGCGCTCACCGGAGTGATCCACCACGTGCATCTCAAGGACGTTCGATTCCAGCCGGAGGTCGTGAAGGTGGACGGCATCCTCGGGACCCAGCCGCCCGAACGGGCCGCGGAGAGACCGTGGAACTATGTCACGCTGGGACGCGGATATCCGGGAGGCCAGCAGTTCTGGGGCCAGTTCCTCTCGGACCTGCGGATGGCCGGATACGACGGGGTGCTGAGCATCGAGCACGAGGACGTGGTCATCGACGCGCTTGAGGGCGTGGCCCAGAGCGTCGCGATGATCCGTGGTGTCCTTCCCGAAGGACCACCCAGCTGGCGACCGGCCAACATCTGAACAGTGCGGGGACCGTGCGCGTCACCCCGTCATGAAGGAGGAGAGCAATGAGCGACTACCAGCTGTCCGTGTGCGCCGAGATGGTGTTCCTGGACCTTCCATTCGTCGACCGCGTCAAGCGCATCGACGAGTTGGGATTCGCTGTCGACATCTGGACATTCTGGGACAAGGATCTCGAGGCGCTGGCCGCGACCGGTGCGAGGTTCTCGTCCATGCAGGGATACATTCACGGTGATCTCTGGAGTCCGGAGGGTGCGAAGGAGGTCGTGCGGACCGCGAAGGAAGCCATCGAGGCCTCCAAGATCCTCGGTGCGGAGCGGCTCAACGTCCACTCGGGAGAGCTGGACGACGGCAACGCGGTGAACTTCCAGGACACGAGCACTCCCGCGACCCCGCAGATGGTCCAGTCAGTGAAGGACGGGCTGTCCCAGCTCGGCGAGCTTGGTGCGGCCGCGGGTGTCACTTTCACCCTGGAGAACCTCAACCACAAGGTCGACCATCCCGGAGTGCCGCTCAATCGGGCGGAGGACACTCTGGCGATTGTCTCTGAGCTCGGGCATCCGAACGTGAAGATGATGCTGGATCTGTATCACGCGCAGGTGGACGAGGGAAACCTCGTCGAGTTGGTCCGACGGGCGGACGGCTGGATCGGCGAGGTCCAGGTTGCGGATGTGCCTGGGCGTCATGAGCCGGGCACGGGCGAGGTGTACTACCCCGCGATCGCTCGGGCGCTGCGCGAGATCGGATACACGGGGATGGTCGGCCTTGAAGGTTGGGCCTCAGGAGACTCGGCGGCGGCTTTGGAGGCTTTTCGCACTGCTTTCGCCTGAGCGTGGAACACAAGAATGACGACGGAGGGGGTCTGGAAGGAACCAGACCCCCTCCGTCTTTCACCGGATCTCTGAGATCCTGACCGGCCGGTGCTCCGACCGCGACTTCACGCAGGCCAGGGCGATACGGAGGGCTTCGACGGCGTCGTCTGCTGTGCAGGCGCTCGGGCCTCCGCGCGCTGTGTTGCGCAGGAAGTAGTCCAGTTCGCGTTGATAGCACGGACGGAAACGCTCAATGAAGTCATACCAGGGTTCCTCGGGAGGAAACGAGACGCCGTCCTCCATTGACCGGAATGGCACCTTGTTGTCCAAACCGACGTTCGCGGACCCTGCGGTGCCCGAGAGGTCCAGCCGGACCTCGTGGCCTTGGCCGTTGTTCCGCGAGGCATGGACGGACCCGATCGTTCCGTCGTCGAGGGTGAGGATCGCGACGGCGTCGGAGACGTCGTTGTTCTGGGCGAAGGCCGCCGAACCGCGCGCGGAACCGGTCGCGTACACCTCCACGACCTCTCGTCCCGTCACCCAACGCACGATGTCGAAATCATGCACGTTGCAGTCGAGGAAGATGCCGCCGGAACCGGGGAGGAAGTCGTCGGCAGGCGGGACGTAGTCGCAGGTCAGT
Organism: Actinomycetes bacterium; assembly: GCA_023426345.1. Classification (GTDB taxonomy): domain Bacteria; phylum Actinomycetota; class Actinomycetes; order Actinomycetales; family Actinomycetaceae; genus Pauljensenia. The sequence goes on along the minus strand of JAFAAX010000155.1, from coordinate 25,713 downwards.
GCATGGAATCGGCGGAGCTCTCCGAGCTCGTCGGACTGGAGCAGGTTCCTCGCACGGGTATAGCCCGTGTCGAAACGGCGCTGGAATCCGATCTGGTGCGGCAGTCCCGCCCGGTTGAGCGCCTCTTGGGCGTGCGCTGCCTCCTCGAGCGTGAGCGCCAGCGGCTTCTCGCAGTAGGTCGGCACACCGACGGCCGTGGCGTCGACGAGGAGTCGCGCATGTGTCGCGGTGCCGGTTGCGATGATCAAGGACTCGATGCCCAGAGGATTCGAGGGGGACATCGCGTCGGTGACGGTGGCGTACTCGCAACCCAGTTCGGCGGCTGCGTCGGAGGCCCGCTGGAGATCGACGTCGGCAAGGATCAGCCGACCGACCAGGGGGTGGGAGGCGAGGATGCGAGCATGCATGATGCCAATGCGACCGACGCCGATCAGCGCGACGGCGAGAGGCCGCGGCTCATCGCTCATGAGACTCCTTCGTTCGTATGGTCATCTGGCCGGAGTCAGCCTTGCGGGCCGTGTTCGGTCCAGATATGCGGCGGTGATGTCGACGACAATGGGGTGCGGTCGGCGCGTGACGCGCCAGTCACACCCCATTGCCCGCCGGATCACGGCGCGGGGACCAGGATGTCGCGGACCAGCTGGTCCAGATCCGCATCGGCCTGGAGGAACTGACGCAGGGTCTTGGCTGTGGGGCCGAAGGCGGCGAACTCCTCGACCGTCATCCCGTCCTCGTCGTAGGCGCGGGAGAAGTCGGGGATGCGGCGCAGCTCCTCGATGTAGTGGGGGTCGACCGGCGCGTCCATGCGCGCCACCGGCTCGTAGCCCGAGTCGTTGATGATCTTCTGCCACTTGAATGGCGGGGAGACGACGACGTCACCGCCTTGGAACTCCGACCACTGCAGGACGTTGCGGAACGCGGCGGACAGCAGGCGGGGGCGGAAGCCGCGTTCCTGGAAGATGCCGTAGGCCTTCTTGAAGGTGGCGATGCCGGCCCACTCCAGGGCCGAGGGATCGAGGTAGATCCCGTCGCGGGCGACGACGGACTTCAGCCAGTCGTCGAGGCGGCCGACCATGATCGTGACGACCGGGCCCATGTGGACGGTGTCCAGCCCCTCGGCATCGCGTCGGGCCAGCCCGCGTTCGATGGCCTCGGCGGCGCGGACGGCCTGGGGGACGGAGAACGACACGGTGACGTTGACGGAGACGCCGCGGTAGGTGGCGTCCTCGATGGCCTCGATCCCGACCTGGGTGGCGGGGATCTTCACGACGATGTTCGGCGCCATCTCCGAGAACTCCACGGCCTGGCCGGCGAACTTCTGCGCATTGCGGTAGAAGCGCGGATCGGTCTGGACCGACAGGCGCCCGTTGCGGCCCTGGTGCTTCTCGAAGGCGGGCTCGAGGAGCTTCGCGGCCTCGACGGACATGTCCTTGACGGCCTGCCATCCGATCTCGGATTCGCCCCAGGTCGGATGGGCGTCGGCGATCGCACGGATGCGCTCGATCCAGATCTCCGGATGCTTGGAGATCGTCGTGTAGGCGATGACGGGGTTGCAGGTCGCTCCCACACCGCCGAAGCCGATGGACTGGCGGAGTTCGTCGAGGTCCGAGGAGTCGTTCCACAAGACGGTGGGGAAGCTCTGGGTCGCAGTGAGAAGGGGCCCCGGAGTCGGGGCGATGGACGGGCTGCTCACGGATTCCTCCTGGAATGTCTGGTCGCCGACGGCCGTCGTCGGCGCACCTGAACGGGATCCCCTCCAGTCAAGGACAAATACGGTCTCATGTCAAGTATTTGTGTGGACAAATGGGGTCATTCGCTGGCGAGGTTGAGCTGGAAGGAGTAGAGGGAGGCGTTGTAGAAGTGCGTCCCATACTCGACGACGGCGCCCGAGTGGTCGTAGGCCGTGCGCTGCATGGTGAGCAGGGCCTCCCCGGCCTGGATGCCGAGCTGGTCGGCCTGCGACTGATTGGCGATGCAGGCGCCGATGACCTGGTGGGCGGCGGTCGGGTGGACGCCGTCCTCCTCGAGGCACTCGTAGAGTCCCTGGGTGGACAGCCGGGTGAGCGATGGGGCGGTGGCGGCGGGCAGGAGGTTCGTCAGGACAGCCAGGCGGCGGTCATCGATCCACCGGCGCCGCTCGATGCGGACGACCTCCTCGCCGATCTCACAGCCGAGCAGGTCGGCCTCCTCCTCCTGGGCGAGCTTGACCTCGTAGCTGAGGACCTCCGTGCGGGGGGAGAAGCCCGCTTTGACGAGGTCGTCGTTGAGGGAGGTCAGCGCGAGGGGGCGACGGACGTGGGACGGCGTGACCCGGGTGCCGACGCCCCGACGTCGGGTGAGCAGTCCGCGGGCGACCAGATCCTGCAGGGCGCGCCGGGCGGTGGGGCGTGAGACGTTGAGGCGTTGGGCCAGTGAGACCTCGTCCTCGATGAGTTGGCCCGGCTGGAGCCGTCCGGCGAGGATGAGGTCCTCCAACGGCGTCGCGATCTGCTGGTAGAGCGGGAGTGACGCGTCCCGGTCCAGGTCCAGGTCCAGGGTGTACGGCTGGTCCAGGGCGGAGTCGGTGTCGGTCATGGAGATCCTCGCTGCCAGAGAGCAATGATGGAGACAATCATAGGTCAGGCCATATGGTGCACCTGATTGTCAGCACAAAGAGTTGACGAGTGGTCGCGCGACGCGGCACACTGGAGGCAGGAGGACCCGTCGAGGTGGAGGGGAGCCAGGGATGCCCGTGCGGAAGGCGCCGCGGCTCGATCTGTTGACGATCGGCCGCAGCGGGGTGGACATCTACCCGCTCCAGACCGGGGTCGGGCTGGAGGACGTGACCAGCTTCGGTAAGTTCCTCGGAGGGTCGCCGACCAATGTGGCCGTCGCCGCGTCGCGGATGCGCGAGCGTTGCGCGGTCATCACGGGTGTCGGGGACGATCCCTTCGGGCGCTTCGTCCGCCGGGAGATGCGCCGGCTCGGGGTGTCCGACCAGTACGTCGTCGTCAACGAGAACTTCAACACGCCGGTGACGTTCTGTGAGATCTTCCCCCCCGATGACTTCCCGCTCTACTTCTACCGCGAGCCGTCCGCCCCCGATCTCGAGCTGCGCCCCCAGGACATCCCTGCGGACGCCGTCCGGGACGCCCGGGTGTTCTGGCTGTCCGTCACCGGTCTGTCCGTCGAGCCGTCGCGCACCGCGCACCACGCCGCGCTGGATCTCCGAGCGGCCGCCTCCGCGGCGGTCGCAGGCGACGCGCCGCGGTGGACCATCGCCGACCTCGACTATCGGGCCACGTTCTGGGAGGACGAAGCCACAGCCCACGCGGAGGTCGAGCGCATCCTTACGAAGGTCGACGTCGCGATCGGAAACAAGGACGAGTGCCGTATCGCCGTGGGGGAGACCGAGCCCGACCGGGCGGCCGACGCTCTGCTGGACCGCGGTGTGGAGATCGCCGTGGTCAAGCAGGGGCCTCTGGGAACACTGGCCAAGACCCGGGACCAGCGCATCGTCGTGCCCGTCACTCCTGTCGAGGTGTGCAACGGGCTGGGGGCCGGGGACGCCTTCGGCGGCTCGTTCTGCCATGCCCTCCTCCAGGGATGGGACCTGCCGCGCGCTGTCCAGTACGCCTCCACGGCGGGGGCCATCGTTGCCGGTCGCCTCGAGTGCTCGACCGCCATGCCCACCGAGTTCGAGGTCGAGCACCTCATCGGCAAGCATCCCGAGGCGGTTCCCCAGGTCGAGGAGCGCTGAGCCCCATGTCCTACATCCGGACCATCTCCGAGATCCGCGCGACGGATCCCGGCCGCATCGCGCGAACGCTGGCCGATCGTCCCCGCGGCGATCTGGCGTCCGCCGGCCGTCTCATGGTGGTCGCCTGTGACCACCCCGCCCGGGGCGCCCTGGGCGCGGGCCCTGAGCCCATGGCGATGGCCTCGCGCGAGGAACTGCTCCAGCGCTGCGTCGCTGCTCTGTCGCGCCCTGGCGTCAACGGCTTCTTGGGAACGGCGGACCTCATTGAGGATCTGGCGCTGCTCGGGGCCCTGGACGGCAAGCTCGTCTGGGGCTCCATGAACAGGGTCGGATTGCGGGGAGCGTCCTTCGAGATGGATGACCGCTTCGCCGGGTACGACGCCCGGGGCGTGTCGGAGTCCGGCCTCGACGGCGGCAAGATGCTCACCCGGATCAACTACGAGGATCCGAGGACGGCGGCGACGCTGGAGGCGTGCGGGCTCGCGATCGACCAGCTGGCGGAACGCGGCCTCACCGCGATGGTCGAGCCCTTCGTCTCCGAGTGGCGCGACGGCCGAGCGGTCAATGAGCTGAGCACGGATGCCGTCATCCGCTCGATGGCGATCGCCTCCGGACTCGGCCGCACCTCGGCCTTCACGTGGCTGAAAGTGCCCTGCGTCGACGACATGGATCGTGTCGCTGAGTCGACCACGCTGCCCTGCCTCATCCTGGGCGGCGAGGTCTCCGACGACCCGGAGGCCACCCGCGGCCAGTGGTCGCATGCCCTGTCCCTGCCCAACGTCAGAGGCCTGGTCATCGGCCGGTCTCTGCTGTATCCGCCCGATGACGATGTCGAGGCGGCCGTCGATCACCTGGTGGAGCTGCTGTGAACGAGTCGAACACGATCATCCGGTCCGGAGCCACGGCGCACGGCGCCTACGAGCTGGACCTCAGCCCCGAGCGCGCCGGCTGGGAGTGGTCCTCCCTGCGCGTCGTCGACCTGGAACCGGGCCGGTCCGTGGACCTCCCCGGCGGCGACGCCGAGTTTCTCGTCCTCCCCCTCCACGGGGGGTGCGTCGTCCGGATCCTCTCCGGTCCCGGGAAGGACACCATTGACGAGGGCGGCCCTGCGGGCGCCGACGGTCTGGCCGTCCGCACGGACACCGTCGAGCTGGCCGGGCGGATGAGCGTCTTCACGGACATCACGGACTACCTGTACATCCCGCGCCGCACGGACGTGCGCGTGACGGCCCTGGAGGGTGCGACCTCGACGGCCCGCCTGGCACTGCCCGGTGCGAAGGCCACGAAGGACCTGCCCGTCCAGCACTGTCCGCGTCGTGAGGTGATGTCCGCGTTCCGCGGCGCCGGACCGTCCTCGCGCCAGGTCAACGACTACGCGATGGCGAACCGCGTGCAGACCTCGCACCTGCTGGTCACCGAGGTCCTCACCCCCGGCGGCAACTGGAGTTCCTATCCGCCCCACAAGCACGATGTCCACTCCGCCGTGGAGCGCGAACTGGAGGAGATCTACTACTACCAGGTCCGCCGCGGCGACGACGGGACACCCGAGGGGGCGGAGGGATTCGCCCTCCAGCGGATCTACCCCTCGCCCGGCCATGACATCGACGTGTGCACGGAGGTCCGCGACGGCGACGTCGTCGTCATGCCCGCGGGGTACCACGGGCCCTCGGTCGCGGCCCCGGGGTACGACCTCTACTACCTCAACGTCATGGCCGGCCCCGCCGAGGACTCGGTGTGGCTGATGACGGACGATCCGGCCCACACGTGGATCCGCCGATCCTGGGAGTCCCAGCAGGTCGATCCGCGCCTGCCCATGACCCCCATGAACTGACACCCCCCGACGCGCCCGGCCCACCCGCCAGGGCGGCGTCGCCCTCGCCAATCCGGACCTTTCCCCAAGGAGCACCCATGACCCCCACACCGGTCCCCACCGTTCGACTGACCGTGGCGCAGGCCACGATCCGTTTCCTGGTCAACCAGTTCAGCGAGCGCGACGGCGTCGAGCACCGCCTCATCGCGGGCGCGTTCGGCATCTTCGGCCATGGCAACGTGGCGGGGATCGGCCAGGCCCTCCTCCAGAACGAGGTCGATCCCGGGCCCGACGGCGGCTCGATGCCCTACATCATGCCGCGCAACGAGCAGGGCCAGGTCCACGCGGCCTCGGCGTTCGCGAAGACGACGAACCGGATGAGCGCGCTGATGTGCACGTCCTCCATCGGCCCGGGGGCGCTGAACATGGTGACCGGCGCGGCGTTGGCGACGACGAACCGGCTGCCCGTCCTGCTGTTCCCCTCCGACCAGTTCGCGAACCGGATCCCCGACCCCGTCCTCCAGCAGGTGGAGAACCCCCAGACGCTGGACACCTCGGTCAACGACTGCTTCCGGCCCGTGTCGGCGTTCTTCGACCGCATCAACCGGCCGGAACAGCTCATCCCGTCATTGATCCAGGCGTGCCGGACGCTCACGGATCCCGCCGCCACGGGTGCCGTCGTCATCGCGATGCCCGAGGACGTCCAGGCGGAGGCCTACGACTATCCGGTGGACTTCTTCCGCAAGCGGGTGTGGCATGTGCGGCGGACGCCGGCCGATCCGGCGTCGATCACACGGGCGGCGGCGCTGATCCGGGCTGCGCAGCGGCCGCTGGTCGTCGCCGGCGGTGGCGTCATCTACTCCGAGGCCTCCGAGGAGCTGCGGGCCTTCGCCGCAGCCACGGGCATCCCCGTCGCCGACACGCAGGCAGGCAAGGGCGCGATCAACTTCGACCACGCGCAGTCCGTGGGCGGGGTCGGTGCGACCGGCGGCGATTCGGCGAACCACCTGGCGGATGCGGCGGACCTGGTCATCGGGATCGGGACGCGGTACTCGGACTTCACGACGGCGTCGGCCTCGCAGTTCAAGAACCCCGACGTGCGCTTCGTCAACCTCAATATCGCGCCCTTCGACGCCGCGAAGGAGTCCGGCGAGATGGTGGTCGGGGACGCGCGGGAGGCGCTGCGGGCGCTCACCGCCGCACTGGACGGGTATGCCGTCACGTCGGCGTACGCCGACGAGGTCGCCGCGGAGAAGGCGGCCTGGGAGAGGCGTGTCGAGGCCTGCACGCACACGGGGCACGGGCCGCTCCCGGCCCAGACGGACGTCTTCGGGGCCCTCAACGAGCTGCTGGGGGACGACGACGTCGTCATCAACGCCGCCGGTTCCATGCCGGGGGATCTCCAAGCGCTGTGGCAGGCGCGCACGCCCGTCCAGTACCACGTCGAGTACGCGTTTTCCTGCATGGGCTACGAGATCCCGGCGGCGATGGGCGTGAAGCTCGCCCGACCGGAGTCGGAGGTCGTGGCGATCGTCGGGGACGGCACCTACCAGATGCTGCCCCAGGAGCTGGCGACGGTCACGCAGGAGGGGATCAAGGTCATCTACGTCCTCCTGCAGAACTACGGATTCGCCTCCATCGGGGCGCTGTCGGAGTCGCACGGCTCGCAGCGCTTCGGGACGCGGTACCGGGCCGGGGGCGCGGGGGCGGCTCACAACGTCGAGGGGCCGCACCTGGACGTCGACATCGCGGCGAACGCACGATCGTGGGGCATCGACGTCCTCGAGGTCCACACGATCGAGGAGTTCAAGGAGGCGTACGCGACGGCACACGCCTCCGACCGGGCGACGATGATCCACATCGAGACCGACCTGTACGGGCCGAACCCGCCGTCCTCGTCGTGGTGGGACGTGCCGGTGGCCGAGGTGTCGCGCCTGGAGTCGACGCAGCGCGCGCGCGAGCAGTACGAGGTCGAGCGCACGCACCAGCGGCACTACGTGAGATAGTCATTCCCCTCGCGGGCGTCGTATGGGGTCTGCCACATCCCCAGTATGTTCGAACAAATAGGGCAACTGGGATTAACATGGTCTCATCGGAGTCGGACAGCCCGAAGCCAGCGCACCTCTCAGACAAAGGAGTATCGGCAATGAGGACCATCCAGCAGTGGATCGGCGGCGAGTACTACGAGGGCGCTCCCGAGGGGCGCCTCGCAGTGGAGAACCCCGCGACCGGTGAGAATGAGGCGGAGCTTCTCCAGGCGAGCGCCGGTGATCTGGACCATGCGGTCGCCGTGGCCACGGAGGCCCAGAAGAAGTGGGCGAAGGTCCCGCTGTCGAAGCGCACCGAGATCATGTTCCGCATGCGTCAGTTGGTCCTGGACCACCAGGACGAGATGGCGAAGATGATCGTCGCCGAGCATGGCAAGAACTACTCCGACGCGATCGGTGAGATCCAGCGCGGCCGCGAGACCCTGGACTTCGCCACGGCGATCAACGTGGCGCTCAAGGGGGAGAACTCCTTCGACATCTCCCGCGGCGTCGATATCCACACGATCCGCCAGCCCGTGGGCGTGGTGGCCGGGATCTGCCCGTTCAACTTCCCGGCGATGGTCCCGATGTGGATGCATCCCCTGGCGATCGCCACGGGGAATGCCTTCATCCTCAAGCCGGCCTCCCCGACGCCCTCGGCGGCGCTGCTGACTGCCGAGCTGTACAAGGAGGCCGGGCTGCCCGACGGCGTCTTCAATGTCGTGTCCGGCAACCGCAACCACGTCACCCGGATCCTCGAGCATCCCGGGATCCACGCGATCTCGTTCGTCGGTTCGACGCCGGTGGCTCACATCGTCCAGAACACAGGAGTCTCCCACGGCAAGAGGGTCCAGGCGCTCGGTGGGGCGAACAACCATGCGATCGTCATGCCCGACTCCGACATCGACTTCGCGGCCCAGCACATCTCGGCCGCCGCCTTCGGCGCCGCTGGTGAGCGCTGCATGGCGCTGCCCGTCGTCGTCGCGGTCGGCGGCTGCGGCCCGGAGCTGGCCGAGAAGGTCAAGGCCCACGCCTCGACAATCAAGGTCGGTGAGGGGATGGGCGAGGGCGTCGAGATGGGTCCCGTCATCTCCGCGAAGGCCAAGACGACGATCACCGGACTCATCGACGACGCGGAGCAGCGCGGCGCGAAGGTCGTCCTGGACGGGCGCGCCCTGGTGATCCCGGGTTATGAGAACGGGCACTTCCTGGGTCCGACGATCCTCGACGACGTTCCGCTGGACGCTCCCGCCTATTCCGAGGAGATCTTCGGTCCGGTGCTGGTCATCGTCCACGCTGACACCTACGACCAGGCCATTGCGATCGTCAATTCGTCCCCGTTCGGCAACGGCTCGGCGATCTTCACGAACGACGGCGGAGTGGCCCGCCGCTTCCAGCTCGACGTCGAGGCAGGCATGGTCGGCGTCAACGTGCCGATCCCGACGCCTGTCGCGTACTACTCCTTCGGAGGCTGGAAGGACTCCCTGCTGGGAGACACCCACATCCACGGTCCGGAGGGCGTCAAGTTCTACACGCGCGCCAAGGCGATCACCTCGCGTTGGCCGTCCGAGCAGACGTACGCCGCGACGATGTCGTTCCAGCGGGAGGACTGAAGCGCAACCGCCGCCAGGTGCGGGCTATCGTCGGGACCGCCCCGCCGCATTGACGGCGGGGCGGTCGTGCCGGCTTCGACGCGGCGCGGCGCCGCCCTCATGCGACGCGGGGGGACAGTGGAGGAGGCAACCGGATGCTGTGGGCCGTTCTCATCCTGGTGGCGATCCTCATCGCCCTGGACAAGTCTCTGCTTCCCGGCACCGGCATCCTCGCAGTCGGGCTGTTGGCGAACATCCTGCCCGCCAAGCAGGCGACGGGCGTCACGCTGGCGCTCCTCATCCTGGCCGACTGGACGGCGATCTGGGCCTATCGGGACAACGTCGACTGGGCCGCGCTGCGCCGTCTGCTCCCCAACGTCGTCGTCGGCGTCCTGGGGGGTGCGGCATTCCTGTTCATCGCCGACGACACGGCCACCCGGCGGGTCGTCGGCATCATCGTCCTCGTCTTCATCGCCGGGAATGTCGCGAAGATGTGGCGCGATCGTCCGCCGTGGCACAGCGCGACGACGCCCGCGGGGGCGCCCTCGTCCTTGTCGCCGTCGCCGTCGACGGAACCGGCGGCCGGTGGCGCGAAGGCCGCCGCGGAGTCCAGGGGGCGGCGGCTCAAGGGCGCCGGGTATGGGGCCCTCGCCGGCTTCACGACGATGGTGGCGAACGCCGGCGGTCCCGTCACGGCGATGTATTTCATCACCGAGGGCTTCTCCGTCCGCCGGTTCCTGGGGACCACCGCGTGGTTCTACCTGGTGCTCAACCTGGTGAAGCTGCCGTTCTCCATCGGACTGGGCATGCTCACCACGCAGTACCTCGGGCCCATCCTCGCGATGATCCCGGTCATCGTGGCCACGGTCCTGGTCGGGAGGAGACTTTCGGGGCGCATCGACCGCTCGGTGTTCAACGTCCTCGTGGTGATCCTCACGGTGGTGACGGGCGTGATGCTGCTCGTGCGCTGAGTGGAGGACCTCCGACAATGGCGACAGGCGCCATCGGCGCGGGCAGGATCCCGAGCGGACAACTGCTCGAAGGTCGGATCGTTCTAAATGTCAGGACAAAAGTCTCCTGAATGAGAAGCGCCTACTTCGTAGGCTGGAACCGCCGCGTCGGCATCGTCAGACCGGAGTCCAGTGTCTTCAGGGAGACAGGAGACAGATAATGTCCCAACAAAGTCCGTTGCTCATGCGCGCCGCCGTCCTTCATGACATCGCTCGCGGCTTGGAGATCGAGGAGATCCCGGTCCCGCGCCCGAAGGCCGGGGAGGTCCTGGTCAAGGTCAGCGCGTGCGGTCTGTGCCACTCGGACCTGCACGTCCTCGGTGGCGCCATCTCCTTCCCGCTGCCGGCGGTCCTTGGGCACGAGGTGTCCGGCGAGATCGCGGAACTGGGGTCCGGCAACGAGCAATCGGGGCTCCACGTCGGCCAGCGCGTCGCTGGCGCCTTCCTCATGCCGTGCGGCCGGTGTCCGGCGTGTGCCGAGGGCAGGGACGACCTGTGCGCGCCGTTCTTCGACCTCAATCGGCTTCAGGGCAAGCTCTACGACGGGACCACGCGGCTCCGTCTGACCGACGGCACACCCGTCGCGATGTACTCGATGGGAGGTCTGGCGGAGTACTGCGTGATCCCCTCCACGGCCGTCGCCCCCGTGCCGGATTCGATCGACACCATCGCCGGGGCCATCCTGGGCTGCGCGGCGATGACCGCTTTCGGCGCGGTCCGACGCGGTGCCGATCTCCGCCACGGCGAGACGGTCGCCGTGGTCGCGACGGGCGGAGTCGGATCGAGCATCATCCAGATCGCGCGGGCGTTTGGAGCCAGCCGCGTTGTCGCGATCGACGTCTCCGACGACAAGCTCGAGGCGGCGCGTGGACTCGGGGCCACCGACGTCGTGAATTCCGCCCAGCAGGATGTCCATGAGGCCGTGTTCTCGCTGACCGGCGGCCGCGGCGTGGACGTCGCCTTCGAGGCCCTGGGTCGGCCCGAGACCTGGAACGCGGCGTTGGATGCGCTGCGCGACGGCGGGCGGATGGTGCCGATCGGTCTGGGGGCGGGCGTCCAGACGGCCCAGGTCGAGATCAACCGGACGGTCCGTCGTTCGCAGTCGATCATCGGATCCTATGGTGCGCGCACTCGCCAGGACCTCCCCGAGGTCGTCCGCATGGCCGCGGCCGGCCAGATCCGCTACCGCGACATCGTCACCCGCCGCTTTCCTCTGGAGAACGTGGCTGAGGGCTACGACCTGCTGCGTCAGGGGGTGATCCAGGGGCGCGCCGTGGTCGACATGGCGCTGTGACCCTTCCTGGGTCGCGGGGGCTACCTCCGCCCGGGCCGTCTGGCCGACGACCCCCGCCTGCGAGCTGACGATCGCTCTCGCCTGCGAGCCGCCGGCCAGCTCCGAGGTCTGGACACCACTCTCGATCCTGTAGATAATTGTCGACAGGCAGAGCGGAATGCAGGATCGTCGGCCTCAGGAGGACGCCATGACAGCCGCAACAGGAACCATCAGCGTCGGGCAGCTCCGGCGCAATCCCACCCAGATGCTGCGCGACGTCCGTTCCGGGGCCGTTTACACGATCACGGACCACGGCGAGCCCGTGGCGGAGGTGGCTCGGGTGCGAGGACCGCGATGGATCTCCTCGGAGGAGTTCAATGAGCTCAAGAGGGAGATCGGCGCCGACAAAGAATGGGCGCGGGAGATCGCGGAGAATCGCGCAGCTGAAGATGCGCCAGATCCGTGGGAGCGCACACGATGAAGGCGCTCCTTGACACCAACATGCTTGTGGATGAGCTTCTCGCGCACCCAGGCTATGAGCTCGGTGTATCGTCCCTGTCCTGGGCGGAACTCGGACGGGGCATCCACAGCGCGACCACCCCGGAAGAGCGGGCGCGGCGCGAGTCGCTGATTGACAGGCTTCGGAAGCAGCTTGGTGGGGGTGTCCCTTTCGATGACGCTGCAGCCGATGCCTACAAGACAGTGTGCGGACTCGTCATAGCACGGGGACGTCAGACGCGCAACCGAGCCATCGACCTCATGATCGCCGCGACCGCGCTGTCGATCGGGGCCGGCGTCATCACCCGCAACGTCGCGGACTTCGCCGGCGTCGAGGACCTCGTCCCGATCATCGACGCCCGCACTGATGCCTGCCCTCGCCCCGGGGCCGGCGCGCCCGCGTAGGGACGTTCGCGTGGGCGCGCCGCTCGGCGCAGCCGAGCCGCCCTCGTCGATCCGTCGATCCCTGCCCTTCACGAGGGCGGCCCGCAGGGACCCTTCGCCGTTCGAGCGCCTGGGACAGACCGGCGACGTCCCGCTGGGTCGGGAACCGAGGCAGGTGGTGGTCGACGGAACGGGCATCCATGCTCCGCAGGTGCGCCAGACTCCGGGAGCATCCGGGACCGCGCATGCCGACGCCTGGCGGGGTTCGTGGCCACGTTCGCTGTCGCCTCGTCAGCGCCCCTGCACACTGCCGTCGGAGCCATGAGAGTCGCCGACATCGAGCGCCGCTGCCGCCTCGAAGAATAGCGGCGCGAGCGCTGTCGCCCACGCAGGAAGGGATGCGCAAAGCGTCTGCCAGGTGATCTCGCGGTCGGTGATCGAGTAGTGGTGGGCGAGCTTCTCGCGATTCTTCGCCGCGTCGCTCCAGCTCACCCCTGCTGGGGCGGCGAGCCCGCGGGCCGCGAGAGTCTTCGCCGCCTCGCCGATCTTGATCATCAGCGAGTCGCCTGCCTCTTGCGCGACCTCGTCGGCGTCGTACGCATCCTTGCCTGCGGCGACGATCGACGCGGCGACCTCCAGCCAGTGCTCGATGTGCAGCAACTCCTTCGCAACGCGCGCCTCCATCACAGCAGCACCTTGTCGCGAAGGATGTCGCGGTCTCGCTGGGGGTCAAGCCCCCGATAGCTCACGAGATCGACACCGCGGCCCAGGATCGCCTCCAATGCCTCCTCCAGACGGACCATGTCGAACAGGTCGGCACCGGCCGGGGGCTGCACCAGGAGGTCGATGTCGGAGTCTGGCCGGTCGTCCCCGCGGGCGGCCGAGCCGAACACCGCAAGATCGGTGAATCCTCTCTGTTCGGCGACCTGCCGGAGCACCGAACCACCTGCTGCGAGCAGCTCGCTGGGTCGCACACCGTCAGTGCGCTCGCTGGCGACTTGGTAGCTGATCGCCGGTTGCGTGACCCCGAGGCGCTTCGCGACCTCACGCTGTGACTCCCCCGTGACGAGCATCGCGCGCACCGAGAACACGCGGCGCAGCCGCGCCAGCTCGGCGTCGCGGATTGCCTGCTCATACTCCCGAACCAGAGTCATCAAGGGAGTTTATCATCCAAGTTGGCCGTGCTGTGGAGCCGGAACCCTCGGCGCGAACGCCATTGGCGTGTCGCTCGCTTCCGGCCGTCCGTGAGCAGGAACGTGCCACCGCGCGCATGGTGCGACCACGGCCGCGTCGGGGAGGGCCACGGAAGGGCGATGCCCCGCGGGACGCGGGGCCGCCCTCGTCGATCCGTCGATCCCTGCCCTTCACGAGGGCGGCCCGCAGGGACCCTTCGCCGCTCGAGCGCGGTCCGCGCTCAGTGCCCGGCGAGCAGGGCGGCCAGGTGCACGCCGCGTCGACCGTCGGCCAGCTGCCGGGCCTGCGTGCGGCAGGAGAATCCGTCGGCCAGGTAGACGGCGTCGGGGTGCTCGCGCAGGGCCGGCAGCAGCGCGTTCTCGGCCACAGCCAGGGAGACGTCGTAGTGGCCGGCCTCGTAGCCGAAGTTCCCGGCCAGGCCGCAACAGCCGGACAACTCGACCACGTCGGCGCCCAGGCCCGCGAGCAGGGCGCGGTCGGCGTCCCACTTCATCACCGAGTAGTGGTGGCAATGGGGCTGGGCGACGATCTGGACGCCGGTGAGGTCGGGCAGGGCGCGCTGCCCGACCGGCACCGTCGCCAGCAGCTCGGCCAGGGTGCGGACGGCCCCCGACACGGCGCGCGACCGCGGATCGTCGGGCAGGAGGTCCAGCAGGTCGTCGCGCAGGACGGCGGTGCAGGACGGCTCCACTCCGACGATCGGGATCCCGTTGACGGCGAAGGGGGCCAGGACGCCGAGCAGCCGGTCCAGGTGCCTCCTCGCGCCGCCCAACTGGCCGGTCGTGATCCAGGTGAGCCCGCAGCAGGCGTCGGCCGGGGGGATCAGGACGGTGAAACCGTTGGCCTCCAGGACCTCGACCATCGAGCGAGCGCCGGTGTCGTCCAGTGTCTCGGAGAACGAGTCCGCCCAGAGCACCACGTAGCGGGGCGCGTCCGCTGGATGGGCGGACCTCGAAGCCGCTGATGGGCGGACCTCGCGCGCCGGTTTGGGCGGATTTCGCGGTCCCGGATGGGCGGATCTCAGGGAAGGAGCGGGGTCCGGGGCCCGCGTCTTCAGGCCTCGCTCCCCGCGCGCCCATGCCGAGAACGTCCCCGACTGGAACCCCGGCATGCCGCGGCGCGGGTCGAGCCCGAGGGCGCGGAAGGCCGCTCGCCGCAGCGGTCCCACCGACAGCACGGCGTTGCCCAGCGCCGCCAGGCCCGGCACGCGGGCGGTGAGGCGCGTCCACCGCGGCAGCCACCCCAGCGCGTAGTGCGACAGGGGACGCAGCCGGCCCCGGTACCGGCGGAACAGCGCCTCCGAGCGGTAGCGCGCCATGTCCACGCCGGCCGGGCAGTCCGACGAGCACGCCTTGCAGGCCAGGCACAGGTCGAGGGCCTCCAGGACCTCCGGCGAGCCGATCGAGGCGACGAGCTGCCCGTTCGCAGCCTCTTGCAGGGTGCGGGCGCGCCCGCGGGTCACGTCCTTCTCCTCGCGGGTGGCCTGCCATGACGGGCACATGAACCCGCCCGCCACGTCGGCGCGGCACTTGCCCACACCCGTGCATCGGTGCAGCGCGGTCGTGAAGTCGCCATGGTCCTCGCGGAAGGCGAAGCCGCCGTCGGCAGGAAGCGGCCGGGCGGCCGGGCGTCGCAGGAAGGCGTCCAACCGGTCGATCCCGGCGAGCCACCGCGCCGCCCGCGGATCCTCTCCCCGCCGACTTCGGTTCTCTTCTCCGCCGAGTTCGGTTCCCTTTCCCCGCGAGTTCGGTTCATCCCTCGCATCGACGAGGGCGTCCGCTGCCGCGCCCCGTCGTCCGTCCGCAGCCCCGGGGGCGATCGTCGCGCCGCCGTCGCGGAGGGCTCCGGCGCCTCGGCCGGACCCAGTGAGCGCCTCCGGCGCCACGGGCGCCGTCAACACGCCCGGGTTCAGCAGGTTCTCCGGGTCGAACAGGTGCTTGACCCGCCCGAACAGCTCGAGGATCTCGGGGGAGTACATGGTGGCGAGCAGCTCGGTGCGGGCGCGCCCGTCGCCGTGCTCGCCGGAGACCGAGCCCCCGTGGGCCGCGCAGACCGCGGCCGCCCGCAGGAGGAAGGCGCGGGAATGGGCGACGCCCTCGTCGCTGGTGAGGGGCAGGTCGAGGCGGACGTGGACGCATCCGTCGCCGAAATGGCCGTAGAGCAGGCCGTCGACTTGGAACTCGGTCATCAGGGCGGTGAAGTCGCGCAGGTAGCCGCCCAGGTTCTCCGGGGGGACGGCGGCGTCCTCGAAACCGGGCCAGGCCTGCTCGTTGCCCCCGATGGCGCGGCCGTCCCGGTCGACGCGGACCGGGGTGCGCCCGCCCAGGCCCGCCCCGTCGGCGCGGATGCGCCACAAAGCGGCCGCATCGGCCCCGGGCGGATAGACGGCGGCGGCCTCCGTCGCGGCGCTTGCGGCCAGGGCGTGTGCGCGCGCCAGGGAGTCCTCGGGGGAGTCGCCGCCGACCTCGCACATCAACCAGCCCTCGCCGGCGGGCAGCGCGGGCACGGCGCCCGGGCCCTGGTGGTGGCGGACGACATCGACGAGACGGGCGTCCAGACCCTCCACGGCCAGCGGCTGGTGGGCGAGCAGAGCGGGGACGTCGTCGGCGGCCGCGATCATGTCGGGGTAGCCCAGCGCGACGAGGACGGGCGCGGTGGGCACGGGAACCAGCCGGACGGTGATCGCCAGGAGCGTGACCAGGGTGCCCTCGCTGCCGGCCAGCATCGCGGCCAGGTTGCGGCGGCGCTCGGGCAGGACGTGCTCGAGGGAGTATCCGGAGACCTGTCGGCCGAAGCGGCCCAGTTCGACGCGCACGGGCGCCAGGTGCGCGTCGATGAGCGCGGCCAGTCCGGGGACCTCGGGGACGTCGGCGTCATGGGCGGTCCGGGCCGTGAAGCGCCGGCCGGTGCCGTCCACGCAGTCGAGCGCGACGATGTTGTCGGCGGTGCGCCCCCAGGCGGTGGCATGCGGGCCGCAGGCGTTGTTGCCGACCATCCCGCCCAGCGTCGCGCGGTTCTGGCTGGAGGGGTCGGGGCCGAAACGCAGGCCGAACACGGCGGCGGCCGCCTGCAGGGTCGACTCCACGCACCCGGGCTCCACGACGGCCGTGCGCGCCTGCGGATCGATGGCCAGGACATGGTCGAGGTGGCGGGAGAACTCCAGGACGACGCCCGGGCCGATGGCGTTGCCGGCGCAGGACGTGCCCCCGCCGCGGTTCGTCACAGGCACGCGGAAACGGCGGCAGACCGACAGCGCGGCCAAGACGTCGTCAGCGGAGACCGGGAAGACGACGGCCAGCGGCGGGATCCGGTGGTTGCCCGCGTCGGTGGAGTAGCGGGCCCGCGTGCCGGTGGTCGCGTCGACCTCGCCGTCGACCGCGCGGGCCAGCGCGTCGAGGAAGTCGGCTGTGGCCGGATCGTCGAGCGGCTGCCGGGGGGTGGGCGCCAGCGCAATGGACGAGGACGCGCGCGGCGGACTGGGGCGGCGCCCCACCCGCTGATACCACGGCGCCTGATCGCCTGCCTGCCCGACTGTCTGCGCGCTCACACGGAGATTGTGTCACCGGGCACGCGGTGCGGGCCGGAGCGTCCGGGCCTGCTCGTCCTCGACGTCCCGGAGGGCGAGCTGGACTCCCTCCGCCTCCTCGTGCGGGATCAGCCGACCGGTGTTCCAGATCGCGAGCAGCGACACCACGACGCCGATCGCCGCCAGCGTCCATCCGATCCCGGCGCTCCAGCCCGTCAGCCCTCCCACTGTCAGTGCGGTCGTGGAGGCGACGGTGATGACGACCAGAAGGACCAGGTTCAGTGTGTTCCTGCGCATGTCGTCGTGCCCTTCCGCTCCATCGCTGTCGAGATCCTCGCGTTCTCCAGGATACGGCTGCGTCGGAGATCGGGATGCGTGGAGCGTGGACCGTTCCCGCAGCACGGGTGTTCCCACGGCGTGCCTTGATTGACTGGTTTTGGTGGCGGTGTCTTCGACGGTGACGCGAGCTGTACGGCGAGAGGCCACGTCGGCGCCGTCCTCGTCACTTGGACATGGGTACCCTGCGGCCGAACAGCACCGAAGTCGCGGCGGAAGGGCACCGAAGTCGCGGGGAGGCGGACCGCGCGGCGCCGGGGCGTCGCGCGCGCAGTCGCTCCAGCACGCGACGTCCCCGCGCCAGGCGGGCGTCGCGGCCGCCCTCGCGTCGGGGGAGGAGGTCTGAGCCGAGGGCCCACAGCCCTTGGAAGGGCCGCCGCACGCGGAGCGCCGAGTGCCGGGCCTGCCGCGCACGGGCCGTGATCCGGTCATACAGTGAGGGGGAACACAGGAGGCGCCGGTGACTCCGTCGGGCCTGTGGACTTCGCAGGATCGGCGGAATCCCGTCACCCCGAACATGCGGGTGAGGACGCAGGAGAGCTGATGAACGGGACCACGCAGACCATCAAGCGGGCAATGTCCGGGGCGGCAGGGCGTGGCCCGGGTGTCGAGAAGATGACGGTCGCCCAGATCATCGAGTCGGTGACCACCCCGCCGCTTCCGATCCGCATCACCGCGTTCGACGGATCCGCGACGGGTCCCGCGGGCGCCGAGTTCGGACTGAGGGTGGAGAACCCCCGCGGGCTCTCCCGCCTGCTGACGGCGCCCAACGAGCTGGGCGCCGCCCGCGCCTATATCAGCGGGGATCTCACGGCCTCGGGCGTCCATCCGGGCAATCCGTATCCGGCGTTCCGGGCGCTGATGCCGATGGTCGAGGGCCTGCACGCGCCCGCTCCGCGGGATCTGGCGCGGATCCTGGCCACGGCGGGCGCGAAGGGCCTGATCCCTCCCGAGCCGCCGGCCAGCGAGGCCCTGCCCGCCTGGCGGCGCGCGCTCCACGGGGCGCTGCCGCACACGCACCAGGGCGATGCCCAGACCGTCACCTCCCACTATGACCGGTCCAACGATTTCTACGCCCACGTCCTGGGCCCGTCGATGACCTACACGTGCGCCTGCTTCCCCGAACCCGGCGCGACGCTGGAGGAGGCGCAGGACAACAAGCTGCGCCTGGTCCTGGACAAGCTGGACCTCACGCAGGGCGACCGCCTGCTTGACATCGGCTGCGGATGGGGCTCGATGCTGGTGGCCGCGGCGAAGCGCGGGATCCGGGCCATCGGCGTGACGCTGTCCGCGCCGCAGGCCCAGTGGGCGAACGCGTGGATCGCCCGCGAGGGGCTGTCCGACCTGGCGGAGGCGCGCGTGATGGACTACCGCGACGTCGCGGAGTCGGGCTTCGACGGCGTGTGCTCACTGGGCATGATGGAGCATGTCGGCGTCCATCACTACGACGAGTACTTCCAGAAGATGCACTCGCTGCTGCGTCCGGGCGGCCGGCTGCTCAACCACCAGATCACGCGCCGCGACTCGAAGCAGGGCCAGCACGCGGGCGCGTTCATCAACCGCTACATCTTCCCCGACGGGGAGCTGGCCGCGCCGGGCGTCGTCATGACGCACCTGGGGGACGCTGGCCTGGAGGTCATCCACGAGGAGAGCCTGCGCCAGCACTACGGCCTCACGCTGCGGCACTGGTGCGAGAACCTGGAGGCCCATTGGGAGGACTGCGTCCGGGAGGGCGGCCGGGAGACCGCCCTGCTGTGGGGGTTGTACATGTCGGGCGCGCGGCTCAGTTTCGAGGAGAACAGCCTCCAGATCCACCAGTTCCTGGCGGTGCGTCCCGGCGACGACACCGCCGTGGTCGCCCGGGGCGGCGAACAGGGCCACTGGTACCCTCTGCGTCCGTGGTGGCGGGCCTGACGGCCTCTCCGCCCTCGTCGCCCAGCCTGCCTCTGTCAAGACGTCCGGGTGAAGACGCCCCTTCCATATGACAGCAGGTTGGGATTATGCTGTCATTCCATGGGAGGTGAGTCTGATGAGCGTTCTGACCGTCCGAAATGTTCCCGCCGACGTCCATCGGGCGCTCAAGGCGCGCGCGTCCGCTCACGGGCGCAGCACCGAGGCCGAAGTGCGCGACATCCTTGCTGAGGCGGTCTTTCCTGAGGAACGGCTTCGGATGGGCGACGTCCTGGCCGCGTTGGGCCGCGAGATGGGGCTGACAGACGGAGACGTCGATCGGCTCAACGCGGTGCGGGACCGGACGCCGGCCGAGCCGCCGGAGATGTCATGATCGTCCTGGACACGAACGTCCTCTCAGAAGCGATGCGTCCGAATCCCGACGGCCGGGTGCTCGGCTGGATGAACGATCAGGCCGCCGAGACCCTCTTCCTGTCCAGTGTGACGGTGGCGGAACTCCTGTTCGGCGTGCGATCACTGCCGCATGGGCGTCGACGGGGCGACCTGACACGGCAGCTCGACGGCGCCCTCGCCCTCTTCGCCGGGAGGGTGCTCCCCTTCGACGAGGCTGCGGCGCTTCTCTACGCGGACATGGCCGTCCGTGCGCGGTCCGCGGGGCGGCCGCTGCCGGAGGCCGATGGATTCATCGCGGCCACTGCTGCCGCGCATGGATTCGGGATCGCTACGAGGAACATCCGCGACTTCCTGGACACGGGCGTCGACCTGATCGATCCCTGGAGCGCCGCCGGAAGGGTCTGATCCCCCTCCGGCGCGCAGCTCCGCCGATCGCGCGGGCATGTGCCACAATGGCCATGGATTCCGTGGAGAGGCGGGCACGGACCGTGCCGTGCTCGGCGATCAGGACAGGTGGGGGTGTCGATGGCTCTGTTCGAGATCGAGGACGGGCATCTGTTCCCCGCGCAGTTCGGACGGCCCGTCGCGAACGGACTGACCCCCGACGTCGTGGAGGCCGTGCGCGACCAGGTGCTCGAGATCGTCTCGCGCCCGCTGTTCCCCATCACGTGGCGCGACATGTCGCGCGTGTCCGACCCGACCAACGACCAGCCGCGCCTCACTGCGTTGGACGCCTCCGGCCAGGTCGTCTCCGTCGAGGTCGTCGAGCACCTCGACTCCGAGACCCTCATCGCTTCGCTCTCGCGCCTGGCGGACACCGCCGCGTTGTCGTGGACGGATCTGGCGCGCGAGTACCCCGGCGATATCGAGGGGTTCAAAGCCGGGTGGATGCACTTCCGCGACTCCATGCCGCCCTCGCCCGCCCCGGGCCCGCGCCTGGTCATGGTGGTCGGATCCATCGACCTCCAGGTGCGTCCCGCCCTGGACGTCCTGGCCTCCTCGGGCGTCGAGGTGCATGAGATGTCGCTGCGCCAGATGTCCAATGGACGGTCGTTCCTCGAGGTCCACGCTGTCGGCCCGCGTCTGTACGGGCACGTTCCGCAGGTCCTGCTCGGCAGGACCGGCCAGATCCCCGAGTTGGCGTCCCTGAGCGATCCGGGCGCTCCGATCCTGTCCGGCGGCGCCCCTGCGTCCGCAGCCGCCTCTGCCGCCGAGGCCGGCGCCGCGGCTCAGGCGATCGAGGCGATGGAGCGGCCGCGCCACGCGCGGTCCGCGTCGTGGGAGTCCGCGGAACCGGCTGGCGCGCCCGATGACCGGTTGGACGCCGCTGCGGAGGCAGCCACCACCGCCGCGGAGATGACGATCGCCGCCGTTCCGGACGCAACCGAGGTTCCGGACGCAACCGGCGTGGTGTCCGCGGCCGATGCCGGGGAGGGGGCCGCCGCCGTGCTGGACGCGCCCGTCGTCCCGGACGCACCTGCCGCCGGCGCCTCCGCGGAGAGGATCGCCGCCGACGACGACGGGGACGTGCCCCTGCTCGCGCGCGACGCCGCCGGTCTGGAGGCGCTCGGCCAGATCGTCGGCGAGGACGTCCCCCTGGCGCTGCGTCCCACGGTGATCCCGCAGATCGCGGGCGCTCTGACGGCGGTCGGCCGCGTCCGCGTGGGTGAGCGCTCCTTCGGGGACCCGACGGCGGCACTGGTCGCCAACGGCGTGTCCGGACTGGACGGCTGGACCGAGTGGCATCTGGGCGACGCGCTGGGACCGACGCTGGCCGAGTCCCTCGACGAGGTCAACGAGGAGATCCTCCGCGAGTACTCGCGAGCGGCGGCCGCCGGGACCGCCGGCCGCGCGACGCCCTCCCATCAGCGCTGAGCCCTCAGACGAAGGCCTGCAGCCACCGGCCCATCACGCGGAAGACGTCGGCCCGGACATCCGGATCGGACAGGAACAGGTCGTGTTTGCCGGGGAAGCGGGCGATCGTCACCAGCGGGCCTAGCCCGGCCGAGCGCTCGACCAGGACATCGACGTCGAGCACCGCATCGGAGGAGAAGACCTCGGGCGACCACTTGTCCCCCGAGAACGACCGCGTGGAGGTCATCGACAGGACGGGGCACTCCAGGCGCACGTCGCGTTTGACGGTCTCCTGGCCGATGAAGACCGCGTCCAGCCATTGCGCGTAGGCCGGGTAGGAGCCCGGCCGCTTCCACTCGCGCGCGTAGTCCCATCCCGCCACGGCGGGGTCGTCCTCGTGCCCGAGCAGCCGGTCGGGCAGGGGGAAGCCGGACTCCCGCCACCCTCCCATCAGGGAGCGGGCGTAGAAGTCGGGGCCTCCGCCCACGGGCACGGCCCACAGGGGGTTGCGCGCCGCGATCCGGCCGAGCACGGGTTGGACCGAGGAGCGGGCGGCGGCCATCGTCTGCACCTCCAGCCACGCCGAGTTGAGGATCAGGCCCGCGGCCGCGCCCGGATGGCGGTACGCCCACAACGTCGCCGTGAGGCCCCCCGTCGAATGGCCGATGAGAACCAGCGGCAGGTTCCCCACTTCGGAGCGGATGAGGTCCAGGGCGGCGGCGATGTCCTCGTCGTAGTCGTCGAGGTCGGCGACGAATCCGATCGTCTGGCCGGGACGCAGCGAACGCCCGTACTTGCGCAGGTCGAGGGCGTAGAAGCGCCCACCGGCGTCGGCGATGCCGCGCGCCACCTCGGAGTGGAAGAAGTAGTCGTTGCGGCCGTGGAGGGAGAGGGCGACGAACCGCGGATACCCCAGGGCGCCGGTCGGCGCCGCGGGATCGCGATAGGGGAGGTAGCGGACCAGAGTCGCCACGACGGGCCCCTCGTCGTCGGCCATCAGGGGCAGCGTCCGCGACTCGAAGGCGGGACCCAGCAGGTCCTGCCGCCATTCGTCCGCGGGCGGCGGGCCGGCCGGACCCCAGGGGGCCAGGACGTCGATCGCGGGAGTCGCGGGGCCGGGCTCGTCGGTCTCTGCACTCATGCGTCGAGCCTATGCGTCCGCGCCCCGCGCTGTCCCCGCGACTTCGGTGCTCTTTCCCCGCGACTTCGGTCCCCTTCTTCGGTGACTTCGGTTGTCGCAGCTCACGCCGCCGTCGACAACCGACCGCGGGTCTGACCGATCCAGGCGCCGGCCGTCTGCGCGGCCACCAGGACCGGGACCCACCAGGTCGGCGTGCCGTCGAGGAACGCCCAGACGTCGCCCTCGATCCCCGCGGTGTAATACCAGACGAGGCCCGCCGCCACCGGCGCCACCGCCACCACGATGAACGGCGTCGCCGCCCATGCCGACCATTCCCGGTAGGCGCTGCCGATGAGGCGCCCGGCCGACGCCGCGGCCACCACGACCGCCAGCGCCGGCAGTATCACCGCCGCCGGATGGTCGGGAAGGACGGCCACCACGCCGGAGGCCCGCAGATCGGCGGCGTCGAGGTCGAGGTCGGACCATCTGTTCCACGTGGAACCGCCCAGCACCTGGCCCAGAGCCGTCATCGCGAGGCCGAGGACTCCGGCGGCCGCCGTCATCGCCGCCGTGGACAGCCAGGCCGCTGCCGTCGTCCGGACGCGGGTCGCGCCGACGATCGCGTGCAGCCGCGTCTGGGAGCTGGCCTCGACGATCCCGGCGACGAACACGATGATCGTCCACGTCATCAGGGAGGCCTCGACCACCGTGACAGTCCCGCCGTCCTCCCCGTCGACCCTCAGCATGATCACGAGGGGCACGAGGATCTGCGTCGCCACGACGAGGGTGAAGATCACGGGGAGAATCACGCTGGCCCGCAGATGCAGGAGGACGAGCCGCCACAGGGTCGGCTGGGCGGGTGCCGGTCCGGCGCCGCCCCGACGATCGACGAGGGCGCCCGCGGCGTCCGGGCCGGAGTGGGAGAGGGGGGTGCTCATCGGGGATCCTCCTGGATCAGGCTGACGAAGGCGTCCTGGAAGGACACGGGGTGGGACTCGATGCCGCTGCGCCGCAGGCGGTCCAGCGTGTCGGCGTCGAGCGCGGTATCGAGGGTGACCTCGAGGGTCGTCCCGAGCGACCGTTCGGACAAGACGGGGCCGCCCTCGTGAATGGAGAGGAATGAGCGGACGGCGGGCGCCGGACCGACCAGGACGACCACCCGGCTGCGCAGGTCGTCGACGGTGGTCTGCGCCAGGACGCGGCCGGAGCGCAAGACGATGACGGCGTCGACCAGCGGCTCGAGTTCGGCGACCAGATGCGAGGAGAGGATGATCGCGCGCGGCGCGCCGGCCTCGGCGGCCCGCGTCGAGGCGGCGATGACCTCCTCGTAGAAGGCGTAGCGGGTGGGGACGTCCATGCCGACATGCACCTCGTCGAGGAGGAGGATGGGCGCGCCCGAGGCCAGGGCGATCGAGGCGCCGAGCAGCGATTTCTGGCCCGTGGACTGCTTGGCTGCCCCGCCGCGCAGACGCAGGTGGAAACGCTCCGCCAAGTGGGTGAACAGTGGCTCGTCCCAGGTCGCGCGGGCGCGGGCGAACCGGAGGACGCTGCGGACGGAGTCGTCGCCGAAGTTGTTGCCCTCGTGGGCGTAGGCGACCCAGGGGAGGCGGCGGTCGCACGGGGTGGGGACGGGGCCGTCGCCGGCTCCCGGGACGGCTCCGCCCAGCGCGACGGTGCCGGAGGTCTCCGGCAGATGTCCGGCGAGTATCCGCAGGAGCGTCGTCTTGCCGGAGCCGTTCGGGCCGATGAGGCCCGTGATGGAGCCCGCGGGGACGTCGATCGAGACGCCGTCCAGCGCGGGGCGGGCCGAGGCGTCGCCTCGGGGAGCGCGGCGGCCGTCGTAGCGGTGGGTGAGGGAGTCGGTGGCGATCATCGCAGGTGCTCCGGGGTCGGGGTCGGGGGCGTAGGCGGGGTCGAAGACGAGGGCGCGGGCGCGCCGGCGGAGGCGGTGCGCGTCCCGGCGAGCGCGCGGACGTGAGAGACCAGAGCCTCGACGTCCAGGCCCAGGTCCAGGCCCTGGGCGAGCGCCGGGTCCAGGACGTCGGAGAAATAGGCGGTGCGGCCCCGGTCGAGCAGGCGCTCGCGGGCGCCTGGCGCGACGAACATGCCGATGCCGCGGCGCTTCTCCAGCAGGTCCTCGTCAATGAGTAGGGCGAAGGCCTTGGCGGCGGTCGCGGGGTTGATGCGCATCGTCTGGGCGTACGCGGTGGTGGACATGACCTGGTCGCCCTCCTTGAGCGTGCCGATGAGGATCTGGTGCCGCAGATCCTCAGCGATCTGGAGATAGATGGGGGTGACGGAGTCGAACGAGGCGATCACGGGCATCCTCCGTCTCAGTGGCGCCGCTGCCGCAGTCGATGGAATCGAAGAGGGCGACGTGTTCATCGGTTCACTACTCGACCAATGAACCATAGAACTTGCGGGATGTCAACCCTCTTCTTTCTGTCCTTCCGCGAGGTTCGCCCAAGTGGGACCGCGAGGTTCGCCCGAGTGCGAGCGTGAGGTTCGCCCATCCGGGTCGCCGAGGTTCGCCCAAGTGTGGCCGTGAGGTTCGCACTTGCTGGCTGGTGCGTTCGGATGCTCGTGGGGACTCGGCAACTGGTGGGCTCTCACGTCCGCCGGGTGTTCCGGTGGTGGGCTCGTTGATGAGGATGGTGCGGGCTGTGTCAGCGCCCCCGCGGTGGGCCAGCCTGTCCGGTGCAGCGGCGTCTCGGTCGGTGTGGTGTGGTGGTGTGTGTCGCGGTCCGAACCGGGTTCTCCCAGACTCTCCACGTCACGTTGAAGCACGACACGACCGACACCACCACTCGTCAACCACAACGCCACCGCACCGCACGCCCGGAATTCCTGCCACACCTACCGATCTCGGCCACAGGGCCTGCCACAGGTACCGATCTCGAGCACCATCCTGCGCATAGGCCTGCCACACCTACCGATCTCGGCCACAGGCCGATCGGAGGGCCGCGGAGGCCGGGCCTGTGACCTGCATGAACACGGCCACGCCGCGAGGCCCTGGCCGACCCTCGCCGTGGGGGGGGGGGACCGG
>JAFAAX010000127.1 GCA_023426345.1 Actinomycetes bacterium | reverse complement strand
CGGCGCCGGCGCGTGGCCCGGCGCCCCCCCCTCCCGCGGACGGGTCAGTCGGCCAGGCCGTAGGGCAGGGCCGGCGCGGACTGCGCGATGCGCAGGAGGCGGTCGTACTTCGCGACGCGCTCGCCGCGGGCCGGTGCGCCCGACTTGATCTGGCCGGCGCCCGTGGCGACGGCCAGATCCGCGATGAACGCGTCCGCCGTCTCTCCGGAGCGGTGGGAGACCATCTGCGTGTAGCCGGCCTCGCGGCACATCGCCTGGGCGCGCAACGTCTCCGTGACGGTGCCGATCTGGTTGAGCTTGATGAGCGCCGAGTTGCCGATGCCCCGCTCGATCGCGCGGGAGATGATGGCGGGGTTCGTCACGAAGATGTCGTCACCGACCAACTGGACCTTCTCGCCCAGGCGCTCGGTGAGGCGCTGCCAGCCGTCCCAGTCGTCCTCCGCCAGGCCGTCCTCCAGGGACCACACGGGGAACCGCTCGATGATCGACTCGTAGCGGTCGATGAGGTCGTCGCTGCTCAGGGACTCGCCGGCCACCTGGTAGGCGCCGTCGCGGTGGAACTCCGAGGAGGCCGGGTCCATGGCGATCGCGACGCCGTCGCGCCCCGCCGTGTAGCCGGCGGCCTCGATGGCCCGGACCAGCAGGGTGAGCACGTCCTCCGGGGAGGCGATGTCGGGGGCGAAGCCGCCCTCGTCGCCCAGGCCCGTGGACTCCCCGCGCGCCGTCAGCTCCTTCTTGAGCGCGTGGTAGATCGTGGCGCCGGCGCGGACCGCCTCGGCGAAGGACGGGGCGCCGAGCGGCGCGAGCATGAACTCCTGGAAATCGAGATCGTTGGGGGCGTGGACGCCGCCGTTGAGCACGTTGAAGTGGGGGACGGGGAGGCGGACCTGGACGTCGTGCGGAGCGAGGTACTGCCACAGGGGACGGCCACCGGCGAACGCCCGGGCGGCGGCCATCGACACGCCGAGGATCGCGTTGGCGCCCAGGCGGCTCTTGTTCTCCGTGCCGTCGAGCTCGACGAGCGAGTCGTCGAGCCACTCCAGGGAGGACCAGCTGTGGGAGCAGAGGTGGTCCGCGATCTCGCCGTCGACGTGGGCGGCCGCGTGGAGGACCCCCTTGCCCTCGTAGCGGTCGGGGTCGCCGTCGCGCAACTCGACGGCCTCCCGCGTGCCGGTGGAGGCGCCCGAGGGGACGCCCGCCGTGTAGGAGCGGCCGTCCTCGGTGGTGAGGGTGACCTCGAGGCTCGGATTGCCGCGGGAGTCGAGGATCTCCAAGGCGGAGGCGTCGGTGAATCGGATGCCGGATGGTGCCATGTCATTCTCCAGAGTGGGCGCCCCGGCTGGGGCGCGGAACCGTTCGGGTCCTGGGGCCGTGCCCTCTGGCGTCATCGCGGCGTCACGGCGCGGTCCCTCAGACCCAGGGACCGTTGGCGGGCCGGAGCAGGCCAGGCCTGCCGTCGTCCCACGGTTGAAGGCGAGCCCCACCGCCGTGACGCAGTCATCCTATCGGAGGTCGGGACCGGCGGCCGTGGGACTTCCGACACGTGCCGTCGCGAACTCCCGCGCCCACAGGTCCTCGGCGTAGCTGGTGGCCAACGGCCCGCCCGGAGTCAGCCGGTACGGCCGCTCGCCGCCCTCGCCGCGTCCGGCGCGCAGGAAGACGGCGGGCACGCCCGACGCCTCGAGCTCGCGCGCCATCGTGACGAGGTGCGTGACGGCGGCGACCCGCACGCCCGAGCCGACGAGGGCCTCGATGACGTCGGCGCCGATGCGCGAGCCCTCCGCCTCGTTCGTGCTGGAGAACGATTCGTTGCTGAGCAGCAGCGATCCGGCACGGAGGTCGTCGACGAGGGCGCTCATGCGTGCGAGCTCCTCGTCGAACTTGCCGCCCCCGCCGGCGCCGGTCTCCGGCCGGCTCCAGTGCGTGCGGACGGAGGGCGCCAACGAGATCCGGAGGCTCTCGGCGGGGACAGGCATCCCCGCCCCCGCCAGAAGCTGGGCGACCCCGAGGGCCCGCAGCAGCGTCGTCTTGTCGCCGTGATTGGCTCCGGTGATGACGAGCAGGCCCCGTCCCCGGCCATCGACGTCGTTGGGCACGGCGGGCGCGCCCGTGCGCAGGACCAGACAGGGATCGTAGAGCCCCGTGGCGTCCAGGGCCGCCCCGCCCGGAGCCTCGACGGCGGCGTCGCATGTGCGTGACCCGCGCGCCCGCAACGCGCCCTCGAGGTTCGAGCACCCCTGGAGGAAGGCGGCCTCCCATCTCAGCTGCGCGAAGAAGCGGTGGAGGTGGTCGACGGATTCCGCCAGGGCCGTCTCGGTGCGGGCGAGGGCCCGCGCGGTGAACCGGGAGAGCGCCTGGAAGCCGGCCTCGTCGCGGTCCGGGATCTCGAAGTCCGCGGACGGGTGGGCGACGACGATGCGGGGGAACAGCCGTCCCGTGCGCTCGGGGAGGCGGGGGACCAGGTCCACCGTCGCGCCTCCCGGCCCCAGTCCCGCCTCGACGAGGACCGCGTGCATCGACCCGGCCGCGTCCAGGACCTCGCCGGCGCGCGCCAGCCACGCCTCATCGAGTTCCCGGCGGGCCACATCGACGAGGGCGCGGAACGCGTCGGAGCGCACCTCCCGGGCGCAGGCGCTCAGCGCGTCGCGCAGGCGGACCAGGACGGCCAACTGGGCGCGGAGCGTCCGCGTCGACTCCTCGACGGAGGGGCGGCGCGATCTCAGGGGCATCCACCAGGAGTCGCGCTCCGCCTGGAGGCCGTCGGCGGCGAGGTCGCGCAGGGCGGCGAGGAGGTCCGGATGCGCGAGGCAGTCGCGGACGGCGGCCTGGCGGTGCCGGACGATCGCGGGATCGACGACGGGGTGGAGGAGGGCCTGCTCGCACGCCTCGCGCACCAGCGGGTCCCCGCCCGCCGCGGCGTCGAGGAGGACGTCGAGCTGGAGGTCCGCCCGGAGGTCCGGGAAGAGGGATCCCGGCGCCCACGACGGGTGCCAGAGGAATCCGCGGGAGCCGTCGGGGACGGCCTCGTCGCGGTCGGGGGACATCAGGTGGGCCCTCATGGCGTCAGCCTCCTCGACAGCTGGTCGGGGGACAGCCCGTGGCGGCGGGCCAGCGCCGAGGCGTAGGCCCGTCCGTCGGCGGTGCGGCGCTCGACGCGGAACGTCCGCCGCGTGGGATCCTCGGGGTCGACCTGTCCCACCATCGAGACGGTCGCCTCGGACAGGCGGGAGAGCCCGTCGACGAACGTCACGTAGACCGCCGGCACGCCGGCCTCGACGAGGCGCGCGATGACGCGCCCGCCGAGGAGCTCGGCGTCCGGGAGGGCGGTCGAGGAGAACACCTCGTTGAGGACGGCCACGGAGCGCGGGCCGAGCGCGTCGAACATCCGGTGGACGCGCTCGAGCTCGTCGCCCAACCGGCCCCCGAGATGGTCGGAGGTCTCCGCGCGGTCGAACACCGTGAGGACGCGGTCCGCGAGGACCAGGCGCACGCGGCGCCCCGGCACGGGGAGCCCGAGGGAGGCGAGGTGGTGGAGCTGACCGAAGGTGCGGGCCGTCGTCGTCTTGCCGCCGTGGTTGGGGCCGGTGACGACGAGGTCATTGGCGATCACCTGTCCGTCGGGGAGGATCTGGAGGGCCACCGACACGTCCCAGACGTCGCGCGCCTCCATCCCGCCGCCGGGCGGGCCGACCTCGGGCAGGCACGTCGACAGACCGGCCCGCCGCGCGGGGGCGAGGATGTCGTCCCAGGCCAGCAGCGCCCGCAGCTCTCCCTCGACCTGAGCGAGGGTCGGGTCGGGCACGACGGCGGACACGTGGCGGACGGCCTCCGCGACGGCGGAGAAGACCTCGGGGGACACGACGGCCGTCCGGTCGAGGACGGCCGCCTGGACGCGGTCGAGCCATATCCCGGAGTCGTCGACGTCCGCGGCGTCGCCGGGGGACGTGCCGGCGGCGGTCGGGCCGGCGCCGCCCGGTGACGCGGACGGGGCGAACCGCTCGAAGGTGGAGGCGATGAGCGCGCCGAGGTCGGTCTCCCCCCGCGGCGCGGACACCGTGATGCGCGCGCCGCGGACCAGGACAGAGACGCGCAGGGACGACACCTGCTCCTCGGCGGCGGCGCACGCCTGATCGAGGGCGGCGAACGCGTCGGAGGCCGCGAGGCGGTCCAGATGCCGCGCGACGTCGGCGAGGGCCGTGGAACCGATCCGTCCGCTGGCCACCAGATCAGACAGCTGGCGAGCGGCGCGGCGCACCCCGCGGGCGTAGGCGCCGCCCGCGTGGAGGACCCACAGGGCGCGCGCCCGCGCCTGGCGGACGGTGTCCGCGTGGTCGAGGAACAGCCGGACCTCGTCGAAGTCTGCGATGAGAGCGTGCGCCGTCTGCCGGACCGCCGGATCGGCGAGGTCGCAGACCACCCGCTGGCGGTGGGCGACGGACTCGGGGGTGAGGAGGGGCCGACGGAGGACACCGGCGAGACCCGCCGGCACGCGGGCGCGCAGTCGGGTCTCGGCGGCGTCCAGGCCGAGGTCGGTGAAGGTCTCGTCGTCCATCGGGGGACCCAGGACGGAGCGGTCGGCGGCGCCCCGCGCCGTCGGCAGGAGGACGCTGACACGGGCGGCCGGGTCGGGCCAAGAGGAGGGGAACGTCTCGTGGGCCATGGCGAGGCCTGCCTTCCCCGGAGGCACGGGCCTCCGATTCGGAGCAGGAACCATCAGCCGTTGTGGCGGTCGGACGCGGGGCCCAGGTGGGATCCATCACCTTCGGCCCAGTCTAGGTCCCGGCGGGCGCGGTCGCCCACCCGGCCTCCGCCCTCAGCTGGGCCGCGAGCCGAAGACGATCTCGTCCCAGCTGGGCACCGAGCGTCGCCGGGAGCGCCTCTTCTCCGGGCGTCCCTCGGCGGGCGTCTCGCCGCCGAGGGCCTCCAGGCCGGGCAGCGTCTGGGCC
>JAFAAX010000118.1 GCA_023426345.1 Actinomycetes bacterium | reverse complement strand
GGGCGCCGGTGCGCCTGGGGGCGCCGCGGCGGGCGGCGGCCGGATCGCCGGCGGCCTCCGGCGCAGAGACCCTGCAGCTGGCGGTCGGCGACCATGTCGCGCACGCCACGCTGGGTGCGGGCACGGTGGTCTCGACGGAGGGATCGGGGGACCGGCTGGTCGCCAAGGTGCGCTTCGCCGGAGGCGCGGAGAAGCGGCTCCTGGTGCGGATGGCGCCGCTGCGGAAAGCCTGACCCCCGCCTCGCCGGACCCGCGAGGTTCGCCCATCCGGCGAGTCGCTCGTGGTTGGGCGAGTCTGGCGGGTCCCGTTGGGCGAACCTCGGGGTCAGGGGAGGGGGAGCTCGACGCCGGGGAAGCGGCGGGTCTCCTCCCACAGCCGGGCACCCACCGCGGGGTCCGCCATCTCGGGCCCCACCGGGACGATCACCGGGGGACCCGCGAAGCGCCACGGCCCCGCGGGCGCGAACGACACGACGGGGTGGGCGGCATCCGGATGGACCGGCGTTGGCGCGAGCGCGGCGGCCACGGCCGGGCGCGCGGCGTCGGCGGCGTCCTGGGCGATGCGCGCGCGGATGAGCCCGTGCTTGAGGGCTCCGACGGCGCGCGCCCCGACGGCGGCCTGCAGGGTCGGGGCGATCCCGGTCATCGCTACGCCGGGCTGGGCCAGCGCCACTGAGATCCCCCACCCGCCGCGGGAGCTGCGCCGGGAGAGCTCGACGCCGAAGGCTCCGAGCTCCACCTTGGACGCCCGGTAGGCGCGCATCACGGAGTACCCGTGCTCGGACTGGAGGTCGTCGAAGGGGACGCTTGCGCCACCGGTGGCCAGGCTGATCTGCAGGACCAGGCGCGCCGACCCCAGCCGGAGGACGGGGAGGAGCCGCGAGACGAGGACGGCGTGCCCGAGGTAGTTCGTCTGGAAGTGACGCTCGAATCCGTCGGCGGTGAGACGCCGCCCGCGGTCGCCCAGAGCCGCGATGCCGGCGTTGGCCACCAGGAGGTCGATCGGCGTCCCCTCCCGGACCAGGATGTCCGCGGCCTCCGCGACGGTGGACAGATCCGCCAGATCGAGGGGGATGACGCGAAGGGCGGCGGGCGCCGAGACCGGGCCGCGCGGGCCGCCCTCGTCGATGCCGGTGCCGACGCCGGAGAGGCCGGGGACCGCCTGCGCGATCCGTGCGGCGGCCTGCCGGGCGCGCTCCGGATTGCGGGCGGGCAGGATCAGCCGAGCGCCGGCACGGGCCAGGGCGATGGCGATCTCCAGGCCCACCCCTCCGGTCGCGCCGGTGACGAGCGCGGTGCGTCCTGCGAGTGTGCGCTGGCGCGCTCCGAGCAGCTCGACGCGGCCGTGGCGGTCGGGCCGGTCGGCCGGGGCGGCGGGACGGGACGGATTCACGGGGACAGGATAGGCGGCGCGGAGCCGATCTCGGATCATTCTCCGCGGGAATGGGGACCAACGGCCCAGCGCGGGGTAGGCTGTCGAGAGATATCTCGATGTCGAGCAATCCGGCCGGGCCGAGAAGACGGATCGGCCGGATCGACCGGTGGAGGGACGGGTATGGACCTGTACGAGTACCAAGCGAAGCAGCTGTTCGCCGCGCACGGGGTGCCCGGTCTGCGCGGGGAGCTGGCCACCACCCCCGAGGAGGCGGAGCGGGCCGCCGCCGGCCTCGGCGGCGATCTGGTGGTCGTCAAAGCGCAGGTGAAGGCGGGCGGGCGAGGCAAGGCCGGCGGCGTCAAACTGGCGCGCACGCCCGCCGAGGCCCGCGACCGCGCGGCCGAGATCCTCGGCATGACGATCAAGAACCACGTCGTCCGCTCCGTCCTGGTGACGGAGGGCGCGGACATCGCCCAGGAGTTCTACTTCTCCGTGCTCCTCGACCGCTCCCACCGCCGGCACCTGGCGATGTGCTCGCGCGAGGGCGGCATGGAGATCGAGACCCTGGCGCGCGAGCGCCCCGAGGCGCTGGCCCGCGTCCCCCTGGATCCCGTGGTCGGCATCGACGACGCCGTCGCGCGCGGGATCCTGGCGGAGGCGCGGTTCGAGCCCGCCCTGGCGGACGTGGTGGCGCCGGTCCTCGTGTCCCTGTGGGAGGTCTACCGCGACGAGGACGCGACCCTGGTCGAGGTCAACCCGCTGGTCCGGACCACCGACGGCGACATCCTGGCGCTCGACGGCAAGGTCACGCTGGACGACAACGCGTCCTTCCGCCATCCCGACCACGCCCGGTTCGTCGACGTCGCCGCCGAGGACCCGCGCGAGGCGATGGCCAAGGAGGCCGGCCTCAACTACGTCCGCCTGGACGGACAGGTCGGCATCATCGGCAACGGGGCCGGCCTGGTGATGTCGACGCTCGACGTGGTGGCGCTGGCGGGGGAGGGGCTCGGGGTGAAGCCCGCGAACTTCCTCGACATCGGGGGCGGGGCCTCCGCCGCCGTCATGGCGAAGGGCCTGGAGGTGGTCCTCGGCGATCCTCAGGTCCGCTCGGTGCTGGTCAATGTGTTCGGCGGGATCACCGCGGGCGACGAGGTGGCCAACGGCATCGTGGGGGCCCTGGGGCTGCTCGGCGATCAGGCCGCGAAGCCGCTGGTCGTCCGCCTGGACGGCAACAAAGTGGAGGAGGGGCGGGCCATCCTGGCCCGCGCCGCCCACCCGCTGGTCCACATGTCCGACACGATGGACGGCGCGGCCCGCCTGGCGGCGCAGCTGGCGGCGGACTCCGCCGCCGCCTCCGTTTCGGCCGCGGCCGGCCCTGGCCGGTCCTGACCGTTCGCAGTCCAGACGGATCACAGACGGATTCCAGACAGGAGAGCACCCAGCGATGTCCATCTTCCTCGACGCCCACTCCCGCGTCCTCGTCCAGGGAATGACCGGGGCCGAGGGCCGCCGGCACACCACGCGCATGCTCGCCGCCGGCACAGCGATCGTCGGCGGCGTCAACCCGCGCAAGGCGGGCACCGCCGTCACCTTCGACGTGGTCGGCTACGGGCCGGGCGCCGCCCGGGTGACGGACGGCCCGGTCGAGATCCCGGTCTTCGGCGCCGTCGCCGAGGCCCGCGCGGCCACCGGTGCGAACGTGTCCGTCGTCTTCGTCCCGCCGGCCTTCGCGAAGAATGCCGTCCTGGAGGCGATCGAGGCCGGCATCGAGACGGTGGTCGTCATCACCGAGGGCATCCCCGTCGCCGACTCGACGCTGTTCGTCACCCGCGCCCTGGAGCGCGGCACGCGCCTCATCGGCCCGAACTGCCCCGGCATCATCACCCCGGGTGCCTCCAACGTCGGCATCACACCCGCGGACATCACGGGCTCGGGTCCGATCGGGCTGGTGTCGAAGTCGGGGACGCTCACGTACCAGATGATGTTCGAGCTGCGCGACCTCGGCTTCTCCACGGCGCTGGGCATCGGCGGTGACCCGGTGGTGGGCACGACGCACATCGACGCGTTGGAGGCCTTCGAGGCGGATCCCGACACGGAGCTGGTGGTCATGATCGGCGAGATCGGCGGCGACGCCGAGGAACGCGCCGCCGGCTGGATCCAGGAGCACATGGAGACGCCCGTCGTCGCGTACATCGCCGGATTCACCGCGCCCGAGGGCAAGACCATGGGCCACGCCGGCGCCATCGTCTCCGGGTCCTCCGGCACGGCCGTCGCGAAGGCCGAGGCCCTGGAGGCCGCCGGCGTCCGCGTGGGCCGCACACCGTCGGAGACCGCGCGCCTCGCCCGGGAGATCCTGCTGGAGGCCCGCGCCTGACTTCTCGCCCCGGGATCTTGCGGCCCTGGCTCTCACCCTGAGCTTCAGTGGGCTCTCGCGCACGAATCAGGCCGAAACGGACACTGAAACTCAGGCTGATAGCCTGCCGCCATGCGGTGGTCGCCTGCAGGGCTCGCCGACGACGTGTTCGTCGCCCGTTGCCGTCCCACATGGGCCTCCCTCGGCGCTGCGGGGAGGACGGAGCGCGTCGGATGCGCGACGATGGACTCGATATGACCGATTCCTCCTCACGCCCTCCGCGCCCGCGCGCCTCCGCGGCCCGGCCGGCGACGCGCACGCCGACCGATCGACCGCCCCGCCCATCGGCGGCCCCCCGTCCGCCGGCGGAGGCCTCCGCGCGCCCGGCCGCGTCGAGCCGTCGGGCGCCCTCGTCCAGGACGGAGACCGCGTCCGGGGCGGCGCCCGCGCCTCGGCGCACCATCCGCATCGCCCTGCCCGACGGCTGGGCGCGATCGGGGCTCTCCGGCATCGAGGCGGCCCTCATCGGGTGGGGGCTCATGATGCTGCTGGCCCTGGTCGGCTACCTGGGCGTCTCGGGCAACGCGTGGCTCGGGAAGGCCTCATGGTCGGACGCGATGGGCGTCGGCGGCGACGCCTGGGCGGCGGTGCTCGGCAGCCCGATCATCGTCGATGGCGTGGCCTACCGGGCCGTCCCCACGCTGATGACGCTGGCCGTCGTCGGCATGCTGCGCGCCCTGCTGCTGCCCGGTCGCCGCTTCCCCGCCGCCGCCCAGTGGATGGCGGTGCCGACGTTCGCTCTCACCTCGGCCGTCCTGGTCGCGTCCACGGCTGACCACGTCGCGTGGTTCCGGGCGCTGCCGGGCGCCGTCCTGGTGCCCCTGGCCGCCTGCCTGTGGGCGGTGGCCGCGCAGACCGACTGGCGCGGCGCTTGGGGGGCGCGCGCGCCCTGGCTGGCCGACGGCCTCATCCAGGCCCGCGGCATGCTGACCGCCGTGGTCGGTGTGGCGCTGGCGGCCTTCGCCGCCTCGCTGTGGGTCTCCCGCGCCCGGATGGTGGGCATCCAGGAGATCCTGCTGGCCTCGACGACCGACTCCGTCGTCCTGGTGATCGCCCAGGTGCTCGTCGCCCCCACCGGCATGGCCTGGGCGCTGTCATGGCTGGCCGGCCCCGGCTTCCTGGTGGGCGCCGACGCCCTCCACACGCCCGCCCTGGCGCCGGTCGCCCCGATCCCCGCCCTGCCGCTGCTGGGAGCCGTCCCGCAGACGGCGCCCGGTCGATGGGTCGTCGCGCTCCTGGTCGCCACCGGGGCCGCGCTGGGCGTGTGGGTGCGTCTGCGTCATCGCGCGGAGCGGCCCGCGGGCCAGGTCGCGGCCGGCCTCACCTGCCTGGCGGTGGTCACGGCGGCGGTGGCCGCCTGGTTCTGGCTGTCGGTCCTCCACCTGGGCGTCGACCGCATGGCGGTCCTGGGTCCGCGCGTCGGTCCGGCCACCCTGATGGTCCTCGTCGAGGTCGTGGTCACCGCGCAGCTGGTCGCGCTGGCCGCCCACCCGGCCGTCGTCGCGGGGGCCCGCCGGGCGGTCGGGCGCCTGATCGGGTCGGTGCGCGCGCGGACGTCGGATCTGGGGAGACGCTCTGCTGGTGCTGGTGCTGGGGCTGGTGCTGGGGCTGGTGCTGGTGCTGGTGCTGGTGCTGCGGCCGCCGATTCCTCCGGTGGCGCTGACCACGCCCGCACGGGGCCGGTCGTGCCCGCGGCCGAGACCTCCGCACGGCCGTCGCACGACGAGGCCGGCGGGGACGCCCTCGCACGGTTCACCGGCGACGACGGAGCGTCCCACGACCGCGACACCCACCCCGCGCCGAAGGGCGCCGACTCTCAGGAGACCCCATGACCATGAGCGATGAGGGAGCTCGGAGCGCGCGGCTGGCCGTGCTGGTGTCGGGCGAGGGCTCGAACATGCGCGCTCTGGCCGAGGCCTGCGCGGATCCCGCCTACGGCGCGCAGGTGGTCGCCGTCGGGGCCGATCGCGCGTGCGCGGGCCTGGACTGGGCGGCCGGACGAGGGATCCCGACGTTCGTCGAGGAACTGCCCCGCGAGCCCGATCCCGAGCGGCGGGGAGCGGTGCGGGCCGCCTGGGACGTGCGCCTGGCCGAGCGCGTGGCGGCCGCGGAGCCGGACCTGGTCGTCTGCGCGGGATTCCTCAAGCTTGTGGGGCCCGTGTTCCTCCACCGGTTCGGCGGCCGCACGATCAACACGCACAACGCCCTGCTGCCCGCCTTCCCCGGCATCCACGCCCCCGCCGACGCTCTGGCGGCCGGCGTCAAGGTGACGGGGGCGACGGTGTTCCTGGTGGACGCCGGCACGGACACCGGCGCGATCGTCGCGCAGGTCGCCGTGCCGGTGGAGGACGACGACACCGCGGACTCGCTGCTCGACCGCATCAAGTCGGCCGAACGCGCCCAGCTGGTGGAGACGGTGGGGCGGATGATCCGAGAGGGCTGGGCCGTGCGTGGGCGGCGAGTCGCCGTGGGGGCGGCGCGTGGCGCGCAAAGCTAGGTCCGCCCGTTCCGGGGATGGGACCTGCCCGCGTGGAGAGGCGGATCCCGCCCGAGCGGCGGACCCGGGTTCCGCGGGCGCCACGGTCCGGGTAGCCTGGGCATGGTCGCGACTGGCGAGGGTGGGCCACCACCGGGGAGCGGCCGGGAATCTCCCATGAGGCGTCGCCCGCCTGGGCGCTGGGGCACGGAAGCCGCCGTACGCCTTGCAGGAGGACTGATGACCGATCATTCGCACACCGCGCAGAACTCTCACGCCGTGCACGCGCCGGGCGCGCCCGGCGCGCCGGAGACCCTCGACGCCGTGGACGTCCGCCCGATCCGGCGGGCGCTGGTGTCGGTATGGGACAAGACCGGGCTGGAGGACCTGGCCCGGGCGCTCGCCGGCGCCGGCGTCCAGATCGTGTCGACCGGATCCACGGCCGCGACCATCGCCGCCGCCGGGGTCGCCGTCACCCCGGTCGAGGAGGTGACGGGCTTCCCGGAGTGCCTCGAGGGGCGCGTTAAGACCCTGCACCCCCGGATCCACGCGGGCATCCTGGCAGACCAGCGCAAGGCCTCCCATCGCGCGCAGCTGGAGGATCTCGGCATCGAGGCCTTCGACCTGGTCGTCTGCAACCTGTATCCGTTCGCGGACACGGTGGCCTCAGGGGCGGGGTTCGATCAGTGCGTCGAGCAGATCGACATCGGCGGGCCCTCGATGGTGCGCGCGGCCGCGAAGAACCATCCGTCGGTGGCTGTGGCGACCTCGCCCGCGCAGTACGCCGCCGTGGTCGCCGCCCTGCGCGGGGGCGGGTTCACGCTGGCGCAGCGCCGCGCGCTCGCGGCCGCCGCGTTCTCCCACACTGCCGCCTACGACGTGGCCGTCGCGGCGTGGTTCGCGCGCCAGCAGGGAGACGAGGATTGGCTGGCGGACGCCATGGACGCCGCGCTCGCGGCGGCGAGGGCCGGAGGCGGCGCGGAGCCTCCGCGAGTGGGAGACCAGGCGACGGGCGCCGCCGTGGGGCTGGTGGGCGTCCTGGACGGCACGGACGCGTGGGGCGCCGACGACGCGCCCGCGCTCGTCGTCGGCAGCTACCAGCGGGTGGAGTCCCTGCGCTACGGGGAGAACCCGCACCAGCGGGCCGCCGTGTACCGGTCGATCGACCTGGACGCGGTCGAGGCCGGGCACGTCTC
The DNA here is from genome assembly GCA_023426345.1 of Actinomycetes bacterium. Lineage (GTDB taxonomy): Bacteria > Actinomycetota > Actinomycetes > Actinomycetales > Actinomycetaceae > Pauljensenia. The sequence continues at coordinate 1,741 of JAFAAX010000118.1, read as the reverse complement.
CGGGGGGGTGCTCGCAGCGGGGACACAGGAAACAGGCGGGGCTGTCTCAGCCGAGGGATCGCCCTCGTCGATGATCAGCGCGGACGGTGCGACGGACGCGGAGCGCCACCCGGCACCCGCCCCGGGCCTGGCGAACGCCCGACAGCTGCACGGCAAGGCGATGAGCTACAACAACTACACGGACGGCGATGCCGCGATCCGGGCCGCCTACGACCACGATCGGCCGTGCGTCGCCATCATCAAGCATGCGAACCCGTGCGGCATCGCCGTCGCGGACACCGTCGAAGAGGCGCACCTCCTGGCCCACGCCTGCGACCCGGTCTCCGCGTTCGGCGGCGTCATCGCCGTCAACCGCCCGGTCACGGTGGCCCTGGCCCGCCAGATCGCGCCCATCTTCACCGAGGTCGTCCTGGCGCCCGCCTACGAGGACGGCGCCGTCGAGGTCCTCTCCGCGAAGAAGAACCTCCGCGTCCTGCAGGTGACGCCGCCCGCGCGCACGGGCTCGGACTTCCGCCAGATCACGGGCGGCCTGCTGGTTCAGGACCGCGACGCGCTGGACGCGCCCGGCGATGATCCCGCTGCCTGGGAGCTGGTGTCCGGGGAAGCCGCCTCCGCGGCGACGCTGGCCGATCTCGCCTTCGCGTGGCGGACGGTCCGAGCCGTGCGGTCCAACGCGATCCTGCTGGTCAAGGGCGGGGCCTCGGTGGGCGTCGGCATGGGGCAGGTCAACCGCGTCGACTCGTGCCGGCTGGCCGTCGAGCGGGCGAACACCCTGGGCGGTCGCGCGACGGGGGACGCGGCGGCGAGCGCAGAGGTCGACTCGGCGGGCGGGGCGCGCGCCGATGAGGTCCTGGGGGCCGGCGATGCCGCGGAGCCGGAGCGGCGCGCGGTCGGCTCCGTGGCCGCCTCGGACGCCTTCTTCCCCTTCGCCGACGGCCTGCAGGTCCTCATCGACGCCGGTGTGACGGCCGTCGTCCAGCCGGGCGGATCCATCCGCGACGACGAGTCCATCGCCGCCGCGCAGGCGGCCGGCCTCACGATGTACCTCACGCACACGCGCCACTTCGCGCACTGACCCGTTCTTCTCTCTGTCTGCGCTTCTGACCCCGCCGTCCTCCCCCGCGAGGTTCGCCCATCCGGGACGGCGAGGTTCGCCTAAACGGGGACGGTGAGGTTCGCCCACGTGGAGGAGCGAGATCCGTCGAGGTCGGTGCGTCGACTCGACGGCTTCGCCCGTCTCGCCGCCGAGACTGGGACGCGTGGCACCAAAGGCTCTCGAGATCGGTACGTGTGGCACCCACGGCGCTCGAAACCGTCGAGATCGGTACCCGTGGCGGACCTCTGCGCCACAGATACCGAACTCGGCAACGCCTCCTCCACCCCACCCCCATCACCAAGCCTCCCACCAGCGCAAACGTCGGCACTCACGTCATCACAGAGTCCGACCGCACATCGAGTTCGGCACCTGTGGCAGCGAGGTCTGCCACACATACCGAACTCGAGCACACACCCGCCACACATACCGGTCTCGAAGACAAGCCGACCAGGGCGCCGCCAACACCGAGCCTGTGACCTGCGCGAACACGGCCACGCCGTGAAAGCTCGGCCGTCCCTCGCCGTCGAGACCGGCACCTATGGCACACACAGACGCGGTATGGACGCGGCCAAACGGCAATCGCCGGCCACAAGTCCCGAACTCGACCCCGGTTGCCCGCCCAGGCCCCACCACGCCCGGTCACCT
>JAFAAX010000069.1 GCA_023426345.1 Actinomycetes bacterium | reverse complement strand
GGCCGCCGGCCGTCCGCTCGTGGACCCCGCGCGCGACGCCGCGGGGCATCGCCGCCCGGAGGATCCGGGGGCCCTCGTCCCCGGGAACGCCCCGGCCCCCCGCGCCGCGCGCGCCGCCGAACGATGGTTCCCCGGGGTCGAGCGCTGGCAGCAGCTCGGCCTGTCCGCGCCCGCGGCATCGCTGGCCCGGCGCACGCAGACGTACTGGCTGAAGGATCCCCGTCTGTCCACGTCCGTGTTCGCCCTGCTGGTGTTCCCCGCGATTGCGGTGGTCGTCGACCGCATGCCCGCCGGCCCAGACGAGGGCGCCCCCGGCGGCCTCCTCGTGTTCTTCCTCCTCTTCCAGCCGATCATCATGGGATCGACGATCGGCTCGCTCATGCAGTACGACTCGACGGCCGCCTGGCTCCTCATCGCCTCCGGCATGCGGGGCCGCGACGAGCGGCTCGGCCGCCTGGCCGGCTCCCTGCCCCTCATGCTCGCGATCCTCGTGGTCTCCGTCGCGGGGACGGGCGCGCTGCTGGGGATGTCCGGGAGGGAGGTCCTGCTGCTCGGGACCGCTTCGGTGGCGACGCTGGCCTCGGCGAGCGCCGTCTCCCTGTTCATCGGGGCCGGATGGCTCTACCCGGTCCAGCCGCCGGGCGCCTCCCCGTTGTCGACCAAGGGCACCGGCCAGTTCACGATCTCGGGTCTCATCCAGCTGGCCGTCATGGCCGCGGGCGGCGTCCTCGCCGCGCCCGCGCTCATCGTGCTGGGACTGTCCGCCTGGGCGGGGACCGTGCCCGCGGCGGTCGCCGTGCCGGTCTCCCTGGTCTGGGCGGCGGCCGTGTCCTGGGCGGGCATCGTGCTGGCCGGAAAGATGTGGGACGAGCAGGCCGTCGACGATCTCACGACCATCCGATCCTGGCCGGGGCACTGACACCCCGGGGACGAGGGCGGCCTGCCGCGCAGGACCCGCCCGCCCCGCCACGTGCGCGCCGGCGGAAGCCGGCGCCGCCCTCGTCGATGGAACGCCCCCACCTGTCGAGCCCGGGGCCCACCCCGGCCGTCTAGGCCGGCGACGCGCCGGCCCTGGAACGCATCCGCGCGTGGCGCCCCGGGATCAACCGCGCCGAGTTGAGGATGAATGCGGTCTCGCTGCCGACATGGACGAGGGCGGCCAGGACGGGCCCCACTATCCCCAGGGCTGCCAGCACCATGCCGATGAGATCGACCGCCAGCGTGCCCGCGAAGTTGAACAGGACGATGCGCCGGGCCCGCCGCGCGACACGGACGGTGCGCGCCAGGTCGTCCAGGTCGGAGCTGATGAGCACGATGTCGGCGGAGTCGCGCGCGATATCGGTTCCGGATCCCATGGCGATGCCGACGTCGGCGCGGGCCAGCGCCGGCGCATCGTTGACCCCGTCCCCGACCATCGCGAGGCGGTGCCCGGCTGCGCGCTCGGCGTCGATGGCCGCCAGCTTCTCCTCGGGCAGCAGCCCCGCCCGGACATCGTCGATGCCGACCCGCGCGGCGACCGACCGCGCGGCGGTCTCCTGGTCCCCGGTGATGATGAGGGTGCGCAGCCCCTGGCGGTGGAGGTCGGCGATCGCGGTGGCCGCCGAGTCGCGGAGCGCGTCGGCCAGAAGGATCGTGCCCGCATAGGCGCCGTCGATCGCGACATGGACAGGCGTGGCTGAGCCGTCCTCGTCACGGGCAACAGGAGCATCGGGGACGAGGGCGGGACCGCCGGCCGAGACGCGCCGGCCGCCGACGAGGGCGCCGACGCCCAGTCCCGGCCGATAGGCGAAGTCCTCGGCAGGAGCGACCGGCAGCGAACGGTCACGGGCGGCAGCGACGACGGCCCGGCCCAGGGGGTGTTCGGAGTAGGACTCGGCGGCGGCGGCGAGGCCCAGCAGTTCGTCGGGCGTCGTGCCCGGGACGGGGCGCACGTCGACGACGGCAGGCGCGCCGGTGGTGAGGGTGCCGGTCTTGTCCAGGACGATCGTGTCGACGGACGAGAGCGCCTCCAGGTGGGCGCCGTCCTTGACGAAGGCCCCCGAGCGGGCGATCCGAGCGATGGCGGCCAGGACGGCCAGAGGCGTGCCCGCGGCGATCCCGCACGCCCCCGCCACGACGATCACCGAGATCGTCGCGCTGAGGTCGCGGGTCACCAGGTAGGTGACGACAGCCCCGGCCAGCGCGACGTACACGAGCCACGCGGCCAACCGGTCGGCCAGACGCTGCACGGGAGGCTCTGACTCCTGGGCCTGGCGGACGGCCTCGACGATGCGTCCGTAGGAGGACCGGGCGCCGATGCGCTCCGCGCGCAGCTCCAGCGCCCCGACGTGGTTGATCGAGCCGGCGAACACCTCGCTGCCAGCCGCGACGTCGACGGGCAGGGACTCCCCGGTGATCCGCGACTGGTCGACGCTGGAGGCGCCGGCCACCACGGTCCCGTCGACCGGGACACGCCCGCCCGGGCCCACCACCACGACATCGCCGGGCGCGACCGCGCTCAAGGGGACGGTCGCGACCTCGTCGCCACGGCGCACCTGGACGGTCTCCGGCAGGAACGCCATCAGGTCCGTCAGCGCGTCGCGTCCGCGGTCCATCGAGAGGTCCTCGAGGATCTCGGCGGCCAGCACGAACGTGGCGATGAGCAGCGCCGTCACCCACTCCCCGATCACCGCTGCGGCCACGATCGCGATGAGCATCGACAGCTCCATGCTCATCCGGCGATGGCGGGCGTCCTGCCAGGCCTCGGCGACGATCGGCCAGCACCCGACGACCAGGCCCGCAACGGCCACCGCCGGCGCCGCGGGCCATGGCCCGGTCAGGCCCAGCGCGACCGCGAGCGTGCAGGCGGCGACGAACGCGGTGCGCGCGAGATCGCCCCGGTCGATCCGGCGCCACAGTGCAGCCGCACCGGTGGAGGCCACGACCTCCGACGCCTCGACGGCCGAGGACGCCGACGGGGCCGACGGGGCCGACATGGCCGCGCTCACCGGGCCGTCTCTCGCGCCGTGTCGAGGAACCCGCCCGGCCCACGGTGGTGCGGAGGGATGGGGTCGACGACGTGCTGCGCCTGGTACACGGCCTGGATGACCAGCTCACGGGCGTGCTCGTCGATGAGACTGTAGAAGACCTTCGAGCCCTCCTGCCGGGCCTGCACGACCTTGCCCCACCGCAGCTTCGCCAGATGCTGGGAGACCGCGGTCGGGGCCTTGCCCACCTGTTCGGCCAGCTCGCCCACGGGCAGCTCGCCCCCGCACAGCGCCAAGACGATCCGGATCCGCGTCGCGTCGGACAGCAGTTGAAACACCTCCGCCGCCAGATCGACGTACGGGTTGTCCGGCCGCAGGCCGGTGGAGCCCCGCTCCGCGGGCGCCGTGGCGTCTCCGACCATGTTCACATCTGCGCACATGTGAAGATGCTAAGGCTGACCTCACTACCCTGTCACGCCCGAGGGTCGGCCCCTGCGCGTCGATGAGCCGGCCGAGCCCCGGGGACGATCATCCGCGCTGCCCGCCGCCGACACCCCCGGATCCTCTTGCGCGTGACGCCGCGTCACATGGGATGCTCGTCCGCAACCCGGTCTTCGCCGGGCTCACCGACAGGGAGGAGGGGCGCCATGGACGCCCTGGTGGTCGTGGAGTCATGGTTCGGCGGCACCCGCGCCCTCGCGGACGAGGTCGCGCGAGGGATGGAGGACGGAGGGGCCCGCGTCCGCGTCATCCCCGTCGGGGACGCCCCGGCCGCGATACCGGACGGCGTGGACGCGGTGGTGGTCGGCGCGCCCACGCACAACCGCGGGCTCTCGACGCCGGCGACCCGGCGTCAGGCACGCGCGAAGGCCGGGGCGGCGGGGACGCCCTCGTCGGCGGAGGGGAGGGGAACCCGCGAGTGGCTGGACGCCGTCGACCTGCCCGCGGGGGCGACCGTCGCGGTCTTCGACACGGCGACCGGGCGCTCGTGGATGAACGGGTCGGCCGCGCGGACGGCGGTCAAGCTGCTGGCCCGTCGCGGCGTGACGTGCCGGAGCACCGAGACGTTCCTGGTCCCGGCCTCCGGTGGCGAGGTCGCCGCCGACCAGTTGGAGGCGGCCCGGGCCTGGGGCGGCCGACTCGTCGGATAGGGCGGAGGCCCGTTCATTCCCGCCGCTCGGCGTTCACCGCGCCTGGTAGGTGAGGCACTCGGCGGAGTCGGCGCCGACGCGCACGGCCGGCGCGGTGCACTCGAGGTTGTCGTTGAACGTGCAGTCCGCCTTCGAGCACGCGCCGACGAAGGCGGTCACGCGATCCAGTCCGCCCTTGACGCCGAGCGGGATGAACGTGGTGCAGGAGGCGGTGGGCTTGGCGCCGACCGTGATGGCGGCGGCGCTGCAGGCGTTCTCCCGGTTGTAGGAGCAGGCCGCGACGGAGCAGTCGAGAATGCGCGGCATTTCCATGGTGGTTGACATGTGCGTTGTCCTTCCCTCAGCGGGTGACCCCGCGTGCCGAAAATCCGTCGGCTCGGATATCGACAAGCCTGTCGCGGAGCGCCCGAGCCGTCGAGAACTCCCGCGTCTTCGCCGGTCACAGGCTTGGTCGAGAGACCGATTGTGTGCGACGAATCGCGCGGGCCGTGTGTGCTAAAGATCATTTTTCGCACACGCCGCCGTGAGCGAAAGGCCGGCCTGACTTCAGGAAGGCAAGCCTTCCCCCCTCCTCCTCCTCCACGACTTCGGTCCTGTTTCCCCGCGACTTCGGTGCTGTTCGGCCGCGAGTTCGGTCCGGAAGGCGTATCCAGAACGCCGTCTGAGGCTGTCGTCGCCGTCGCCTGGGCGACCGACTTGTCCCGATGCGCGTGGCCGAGGGCCTATCTGCTGGGCTGTCTCCTGGTGTCAAGGCCCGCTGCGGTCCGGGCGATATGCCTGTGGCGCAGTCGAGCTCACGCGTTACGGCGAAGAGAGCCCCGGCACCTCTGATGAATCCGCAGTCGTCCCAACAAGAGGAGAGTGAGGACGCCCGGCGGCCGCCTCATCCGATGCAACCGGACTGCACCGAAGTCGCGGGGAAACAGGACCGAAGTCGCGAGACGGGAGGGACCGATCAGGCTCGGCGTCAGAGATCGGCGGCCTCCGCCGCCTCCAGCCACGCGGTCTCCTCCTGGTCGATCCGCTCATTGGCGTCCGCGAGTTCCGCGGACAAGGCCGTGAGCCGTTCGACCTGGGAACCGTCCGTGGCGAGCGACGCGGAGACCTCGGCCAGGTCCGCCTCGAGCCGCGTCGCCTGGGCCCGCAGCTTCTCCAGACGCCGGCCGATGCGGTCGGCGTCTTTCTTGGCCGCCCGACGATCCGCGGAGCTCGGGCCCTCCCCTGGCGCCGTGGTCCTGTTCCCGGAGGGGCCGCCCTCGTCGGACGCGGATCCTCCGGGCACCGGGGCCCCGCCGACCCCGGCGGCGCGCAGCTCGAGGTACTGCTCGACCCCGCCGGGCAGCGCCCGCACCGACCCGTCCCCGAGCAGCGCCACCTGGTGGTCCGTCACGCGCTCGAGCAGGTAGCGGTCATGGCTGACGACGACCAGCGTGCCCGGGAAGGAGTCGAGCAGGTCCTCCATGGCGGCCAGCGTGTCGATGTCGAGGTCGTTCGTCGGCTCGTCGAGGAGCAGCACGTTCGGCTCCGACATCAGCAGCCGCATGAGCTGGAGGCGGCGCCGCTCGCCGCCGGAGATCTCGGAGATGCGCGTCCACGCGCGCTGGCGCGTGAAACCCATGCGCTCGGTGAGCTGGGAGGCGCTGACCTCCCGCCCCTCGATCATCATCGTGCTCGCGACGTCGGCGACGGCCTCGACCACCCGCATGTCGCCCAGCGCGTCCAACTCGTGCGTGTCCTGGGAGAGCGTCGCGACGTGCACGGTCTTCCCGCGCTTGACGCGGCCCGACGTCGGCTCGAGGTCGCCGCGCAGGAGATTGAGCAGCGTGGTCTTGCCGGCGCCGTTGACGCCGACCACGCCGACGCGCTCGCCCGGCGCCAGGCGCCACGTCACGTCGTCCAGCACCGTCAACGCACCGAAGGCCACGGTGACGTCCTCGAGATCCAGGACGTCCTTGCCCAGCCGCGCCGTCGCCATGCGGACCAGTTCCACGCTGTCGCGCGGCGGCGGGACGTCGGAGATGAGGGCCTCGGCCTCGGCGATGTGGAACTTCGGTTTCGAGGTGCGCGCGGGCGCGCCCCGGCGCAGCCACGCCAATTCCTTGGTCAGCAGGTTCGCCCGCTTCTGCGCGGCGACGTCGGCCTGGCGGACGCGCTCGGCGCGGGCCAGGGTGTAGGCCGCGTAGGAGCCGTCGTAGACCTCGACGTGGCCGGGCACTTGGGGCCGGTCCCCGCCCGGATCGATGCCGGGAACGACCTCCCAGATGTGCTCGCACACCTCGTCGAGGAACCAGCGGTCGTGGGTGACGGCCAGCAGCGCGCCCGTCGCGCCTGGGCGGGCGAACCGGTCGCGCAGGTGCTGGGCCAGCCAGGCGACGCCCTCGACGTCGAGGTGGTTCGTGGGCTCGTCCAGCGCCACGATGTCGGCCGGCGCGGACAGGACGTGCGCCAGCGCGACGCGGCGCCGCTGACCGCCCGACAGAGACCCGACCCGGGCGTCCATCGGGATGTCCGCGAGGAGCCCGCGGTGGATGTCGCGGACGCCGGCGTCCGACGCCCACTCGTGGACCGCCATCCCCGGGTGGACGGCGTCGACGACGCTCGCCTCGGGATCCAACCGATCGACCTGGTCGAGGACGATCACGCGCACGCCGTCGCGACGCACGACCGCGCCGGCGTCGGGCTGCTGCTCGCCGGACACCAGGCGCAGCAGCGTCGACTTCCCGGCGCCGTTGGGCCCCAAGATCCCGACGCGCGAGCCGTCCTCCAGGCCCACCGTCACGTCCTCGAGCAGCCGGCGCGATCCCGCCATCGCCCCCGCCGCCTGCGTCCCCAGCAGGTGCGCCATCAGTCGCGTCCTCCCGCGGAGTCCGACTCCGCCTCGATCCGCGCGCCCTGCGCGGGCCCGCCCGCCACGATCACGTCGGCCACGCGGGGCGCCGCACCGTCGCCGGGAGCGCCCGCTGCCACCGCGTCCAGCTCGGCCCGCCACGCCTCCGCCAGGGAGTCCGCCTGCGCGGCGTAGCGCGCCAGCGCCGCCACCGTCGGCCCGGACCCGGACAGCACGACGTCCGCCGCGCCCGCCCGCCGCGCCGCCCCCATCGTGGCCCGCAGGTCCGGGCGCAGTCGCAGGGCCGGCCCCTCCAGATCATTGACGAGGGCGCCCGCGAGCGCGCTCGCGGGACCCGCCAGCCGCGTGAGCAGCTCGTCGCCGGGCTCGGCGAGGTCCGTCCAACGTCTGCCGGGCCCGCCCCCCGCGTCGAGTTCGCGGAAGACCGCGGGCGTGGAAAGGCCCTCCGAGGACAGCGCGAGGATCCACGCGTGGGCGCCCTCGTCGGAGGGAAGGGCCGGGCAGGACGGCGCCCCGGTCTCCATCGACGAAGACGACACGCCAGCCGACATCGGGACCGAGGGCAGGCCGGAGCGCAGGAGGCGCAGGCGGTCTCCGCGCCCGGTGCCCAGCGTGAGGCCGCCGGCCAGGCAGGCGGGCACGTCGGCGCCGAGGGTTCGGCCGATCTGCTGGAGCTGCGCGGCGGTCAGCCCCAGCCCCCACAGGTCGTTGCAGGCGACCAGCGTCGCCGCGGCGTCGGCCGAGCCGCCGGCCATGCCGCCGGCCACGGGGATGCGCTTGTCGACCTCCAGCACCAGGCCCGCCGCCGTCTGCGCCCACGGTCCCGCCGCCGCCAGGCGTTGCAGGGCGTGGGCGGCGCGCACCGCCAGGTGGCGGCCGGGGTCCGCGTCGAGCGCGCGGGACAGCTCCTCGTCGAGGCTCCCGTCGGGCCGGTGGACGCGGGTGCGGACCCGGATGCCGGGCGCGCGCGCCGTGCGGGCCGTCACCGTGTCGCGCAGGTCCAGCGCCTCGAAGACGGTGACCAGCGGGTGGTAGCCGTCGGGCGCGGGCGCGCCGGCTCGCAGGATCAGGTTGACCTTCGCGGGGGCCGAGGCCGTGACCTCACGCATCGCCGGCCTCCGGGTCCGTCGTGCCTTCCGGATCAGAACCGGCGGCGCGCGCCGACGGCGTCTCCGCGAGCTCGCCGCGCGCGCGGGCCGTCAGGGTCTGGCGGCCCAGGGCGACGAACTCGTCGACGGTGAGCGTCTCCCCGCGCCGCACGGGGTCGATGCCCGCGGCGCGCAACAGGTCCTCCGCGGTCTCCGCGGCGCCCGCCCACTGACGCAGGGCGGCGCGCAGCGTCTTGCGGCGCTGCCCGAATGCGACGTCGACGACCTCGAAGGTCGCGCGGCGCAGGGCGTCGTCGCCGGGCGGCTCGGGGGCGCGCCGCAAGCGCACCAGCGCCGAGTCGACGTTCGGCGCCGGCCAGAAGACCGTGCGCCCGATGGTCCCCACCCGCTCCGCCGTCCCGTACCACGCGGCCTTCACCGAGGGCACTCCATAGGTGCGCGAGCCCGGACCGGCCGACAACCGGTCCGCGACCTCGGACTGGACCATGACCAGCACATCCGCCAGCGACGGCAGGCGCTCGAGGAGCGACAGGAGCACCGGCACCGCCACGTTGTAGGGCAGATTCGCCACGAGCCGCGTCGGATCGGGCCAATCCGCCCAATCCCGCGAGGTCCGCCCATCCGGGCCCTCGAGACCCGCCCATCCGGACCCGCAAGACCCGCCCCCGCCCTCGGACTCCCCATCGGCCGGGACCGCGCCGGACTCGCGAGCCGCGCCCCCGGAGCCGCCCTCGTCAATGAGGGGGAGGCGGAGATCCTGCGGACCCCGGATGCGCATCGCGTCGGCGTGGATGACGCGCAGCCGACCGGCCGCCCCGGGCATGCGGCCGGCGACCGTGGCGGGCAGCGCGCGGGCCAGGGCGGCGTCGATCTCGACGGCGCGCACCCGGGCGCCAGCCTCGAGGAGCGCCAGCGTAAGGGAGCCGAGACCCGGTCCGACCTCGAGGACCTCGTCGCCGGGACGGACGTCGCCCGCGCGGACGATCCGGCGCACGGTTCCGGCGTCGTGGACGAAGTTCTGGCCGAGCGTCTTCGTCGGGCGGATCCCCAGCGCGCCCGCGATCGAGCGGACCTCGACGGGGCCCAGCAGACCGGATTCCGAGGGCATCGCGGTCGGCTCCGGGACGCCGGGGGCGCCGCCCCTGCCGGAGCGGGGCGCGCGCGCATCGCGTCGCTGAGGGGATCGGGTCACGGGGAAATCCTAGTCCGGGCCTCGCGCGCGTCCCGGGGCGGGCGCCGTGAGATCCGCTTCCCTCCGCCTGGGCGCGGCCGGCGGGGTGTCAGTACCAGCCGCTTGCCTGCCACTGGGCGAGGGCGCCGCACGGCGTGCCGTAGCGGCCCGCGACATAGCCCAGCCCCCACGTGATCTGCGTGGCGGCGTCCGTCGCCCAGTCCGGACCCGCCGATGCCATCTTGGAGCCGGGCAGGGCCTGGGGGATGCCATAGGCGCCGGAGGCGTTGCCCGCCTGGACGCGCCACCCGGACTCGTGGCTCCACAGGGTGACCAGGCACTGGAACTCCGCGTCGTCCCATCCGCGCGCCGCCACCATGCCCGCGGCGATGGCCTGGGCCTCCGCGGGGGTGGCGATGGCGGCGGACGCCGTGGCGCCGGCGTCCGCCGTCTCGGTCGTCGTGCCCGTGATCGCGGCGATCTCCGCGGGGGTGGACAGCGTGCCCAGAGCCGCGCGGTAGCGCACGGAGGGCGTGCCGTCGGGCTCCGTGCCCTCCTCCAAGGCGGCCTTCGGGTCCAGTCCCCGCGCGATGAGGGCGGCGGGCGTGGCCTCGGCGGTGCCGACGTGGACGACCTGGTCCACGGGCGCCGCGGTGACGGAGCGGTCCAGGACGACCTGGTGGACGACCGCGCCGTCGCGGGTCTCCGTCCACTGGGTCGTCGTCTCGGCGCCGTCGAGGCCGGGGGTCGCGACCACGCGTTCGCCCTGGAAGAGGTCGTCGGTGGGCTCGTCGCGGGAGGCGAAGGGGATCGCGGACTGGACGGCGCCCAGCCCGCGCGTGACGGAGACGACGCGGATCTGGAGCCCCTCGGCCGTGCGCTCCACGCTGACGCGGTCGTTCGGAGACACCGCGATGCCCGCCTGGTCGAGGGCGGCGCGGGCGCCCTGGCCCGCGTGGACGGTGAGGCGGGTGAGCGTGCCGCCGACACTGAGGCCGACGGTCTGGGTCCGGGAGACCAACGGGGTCAGGGCGGGACGTGTCGCGGAGCGGTCGGCGGCCATAGCGACCACGGTGCCGCCGGCCTGGACCAGGACCCCGTCCGCGGAGTCCGCCGTGGACCAGATCGTCCGCTCGACGCCGTCGACCGTGACGTCGAAGGGGTGCGCCGTGCGCACGACCACCGTCGTTCCGTCCTGGAGGCGCTGGTCGGAGGCCGGGGAGACCAGGTCGTGGTCGCCGGGTGTCACGCCCTGCTGCGCGAGGAGGTCCGCCACGGTGCCGCCCCACAGGACGACCGGTCGGGAGACGCCGTCGACCTCCAGGGTCGCCTCCGTGTGGGCTGTGGCGACTCCGGCGCCCGCGATCCCGAGCACGCCCAGGCACGCGGCGCCGGCGGCGCTGAGGATCTGCGTCCGGCTGGGGAGGAACTGGGGCACGCGTCGATCGTAACCGAATCGTGACCCTCGGGGGAAGGATTCACCGCGCTTCGCCGCACCGCACCGAAGTCGGCGAGAAACAGCACCGAAGTCGGCGGGAAACAGCACCGAAGTCGCGGGGGAGGAGCGGGGAGCGAAGAACGGGGAACGAGGAAACTCAGAGCAGGCCGAGGCTCGCCGCGCACGCCGGCCACTGCCCCCACCCCGAGCGGGCCTGGAGGGCCTGGGCGAGCGCCGTCTGCGTGTCCGCCGAGGCCTCGGAGGGCAGGCCTGTTCCACCGAGCGACTGCCAGGTGCCCAGCGTGAACTGGTACATCCCGTAGTAGCCGTTGCCGGTGTTCGTCGCCGGATTGCCGCCGGACTCGCACTGGGCGAGCGCCGCCCAGACGTCCCCGCCGACCGCGGACGCGCTGCTCGTCGAGGACGCGGCGGAGGACGACGCGCTGGACGACGCCGTCACGACGGGCGCCTTGGTGCCGTTCGCCACGATCCGCGTGACCGGATCCGTCGTGGAGTCCCCGACCTTGACGGACACGGTGGTTGTCCCGCCGACCGTCTCCTCGTAGTAGGTCGTCGAGGTCTGGCCGTCCTGGCCCTCCTGGACGACCGTCTGCGTGCCCTGCGCGAGGGTGTCGTCGTCGCGCTCCTCCGTGGAGAACGCGATCGGCTGGGTCTCCGTGCGCTCGCCGCGCGTCACGCGCGTGACGGTGAGGGCCGTGCGCCCGTCCTGCTGGGTGAAGGCGACCCGATCGATCGGGCTGGCGGTGACGCCCGCCTTGTCGAGGAGCGCCTGGATGCCGTCGGTGGGCTGGGCCTGGACCTCGTGGGTCTGCCCGTCGGCCACAACCGCCAGGGTCCCGGCCGCCGGGAGGACGGGCAGCGCCTGGCGTTGGCTGGAGCGGTCCGCCGCCATGACGACGGTGCCCTGCGCGGCGACCTCGTCAAGCACCGTGTCCACCGAGTCGCCGGTCGACCAGGCCTGCACGCTGCGCCCGTCCACCGTCACCTGATACGGCGTCGCGGTGCGCACGACGATCGTCTGCCCGCTGCGCACGGGCTGGTCGGCCGCGGGGGCGACCAGATCGTGGGAGGAGACCGCGACGCCGGACGCGGCCAGCACGTCCCCGACCGTCTGCTCGAAGCCGGAGACCGGCGTCGAGACGCCGTTCACCTCCAGCATCAGCGAGTGGTGCGAATCCGCGACGGCGACGCCCGCGAGGGCGACGATGCCGAACGAGAGCGCCGAGGAGGCGCCGAGGATCTGACGGCGGGTCGGGGTGAATGAGACCACGGGGTTCCTAGCTTCGTTGTGCTCCGCGCGGCGCCCTCGTTCCCGGACCTTCCCCGGGGAACGACCTCCCAGACACCCGCCGCCGGAGGACGCCCGGCGAGGGCTCAGGAGCGCGCCGCTGGCGGACTCGACTGCGTCACCGTAACCGAACCGTGACCACGCGCGCGACCCCGTGTGAGAGACCAGACAGCCCCGGCGCCCCGCCGCAGCCCCGCCTCGCGGCACGGACCTCGGCCCGGCCGACGCCCGCCGGAACCCTTGTCGCCACACCTACCACTGGCCGTAGACGCGCGTCGAGTTCGCCTCCAGCTGCCGACAGGCCACGTCCTCGCTGACCTGCCACAACTCGGCGATTGCCCGGACGGTGTGGGCCATGACGTAGGAGGCGTTCGGGCTGCCGCGCCACGGCACGGGAGCGAGGTACGGGGCGTCGGTCTCGACCAGGACGAGCTCGCGGGGCAGCTCGAGGAGCGCGGCCCGCACAGAGGCGTTCGCCGGATAGGTGAGCGTCCCCGCGAAGGAGGCGCACCAGTCGTGGCGCCGGAGCTCGCGGGCCATCGCCGCATCGCCCGAATAGCAGTGGAAGACGATGCGCTGTCCGCGCGCGGCCGACTCGCCCAGGATCTCCAGGCAGTCCCCGTGCGCCTCGCGGTCGTGGATCTGCAGCGGGAGATCGTGCAGCCGCGCCATCTCGAGGTGGGCGCGCAGCGCCTCCTGCTGGGCCTCCCGCCCGGGCTCCGCGGTGCGGAAGTAGTCGAGGCCGGACTCCCCCACCGCCACCACCATCGGATCGTCGAGCCGGCGCGCGACCTCCTCCAGGGCCTCCACCAGGGGCACGCGGTGGTGCTCCTCGCGCGTCGGCGTCAGGCCGTCCGGCGAGGGATCGGTGAACCCCGCGTGCAGGGCCGCCTCGTTCGGGTGGATCGCCAGCGCCACGCGGACCGCGACCCCCGCGCTCCCGATCGACGAGGGCGGCCCCGCCTGGCGGGCCTCGTCCTCCGCGCGCGGTCCGCCGTCCCGAGCCGCCGCGGTCCCGGCAGAGCCCGCCACGCGGGTCGCCCTCGCCAATGAGAGCGCCGGATCCAGGGCGGGCAGCTCGCAGGCCGACGTCACCACGCGCGTGACGCCGACGGCCGCGGCGCGCTCCAGCTGCTCGACCAGCGGCAGGCGCACGCCCTCCGCGCGCGGGATCTGGGCGCCGTCGAGCGGCAGATGCGTGTGGTTGTCGACGACGGGCGCCGCCAGCGGATCGGGCGTGTCGGGCCAGTGGCGGGGCCTGTGACGGTGGCTCATCGGGGCGCCGTCACTCCCACTCGATGGTGGCCGGCGGCTTCGAGGTGACGTCCAGGACGACACGGGTCACCTCGGGCACGCTGTTCGTGATACGCGTGGAGACGCGGCCGAGGACGTCGTAGGGCACGCGCGACCAGTCGGCGGTCATCGCGTCCTCGCTAGTCACGGGGCGCAGGACGACCGGGCAGCCGTAGGAGCGGCCATCGCCCTGGACGCCCACGGAGTGGACGTCGGCCAGCAGCACGACCGGGCACTGCCAGATGTCGCGGTCCAGGCCGGCGGCGGTGAGTTCCTCGCGGGCGATGAGGTCGGCGGCGCGCAGGACGTCGAGCCGTTCGCGCGTGACCTCTCCGATGATGCGGATGCCCAGGCCCGGGCCCGGGAAGGGCTGACGCCACACCAGGGCGTCCGGAAGGCCCAGCTCGGAGCCGATCGCGCGGACCTCGTCCTTGAACAGGGTGCGCAGCGGCTCGATGAGGGCGAAGTCGAGGTCCTCGGGCAGGCCGCCCACGTTGTGGTGGCTCTTGATGTTCGCCGCGCCGTCGCCCCCGCCGGACTCCACGACGTCGGGGTACAGGGTGCCCTGGACGAGGAACTTGATCTCCGCGCCCTCCTGCCCGGCCTCGGCGACCAGCGCCCGCTGGGCGGCCTCGAAGCTGCGGATGAACTCGCGGCCGATGATCTTGCGCTTCCGCTCGGGGTCCGTGACGCCGGCCAGCGCGGCGAGGAAGCGCTCGGACTCGTCGACGGTGACGACGCGGATGCCCATCGAGGCGGCGTAGTCGCGCTCGACCTGCTCGCGCTCGCCGGCGCGCAGCAGGCCGTGGTCGACGAAGATGCAGGTGAGCTGGTCCCCGATCGCGCGGTGGACCAGGGCCGCCGCCACCGAGGAGTCGACGCCGCCGGACAGGCCGCAGATGACGCGGGCGTCGCCGACCTGAGCGCGGATGCGGGCCACCTGATCGTCGATGATCGATCCCGGCGTCCAGTCCCGGCCGATGCCCGCGCAGTCGTGGAGGAAGGTCTCCAGGAGCCGCTGGCCGAACTCCGAGTGGACGACCTCGGGATGCCACTGGACGCCGTAGAGGCGGCGGGCGTCGTGCTCGAAGGCCGCGACCGGGGTCTGGTCCGTGGACGCGGTGACGGTGAAGCCCTCGGGAGCGCGCTCGACGGCGTCCCCGTGGCTCATCCACACGGTCTGGGTGTCAGGGGTGTCCGCGAGGAGGCGGGAGGAGGGGGCCGGGGCGGCGGGGGTCGCGGGGGCCGGGGCGGCGGGGGCGAGCAGGCGCGCCTGCGTGCGCCCGTACTCGCGGGTGCCGGTGCGCCCGACGCGACCGCCCAGGGCCTGGGCCATCAGCTGGAAGCCGTAGCAGATGCCCAGCACGGGCACGCCCGCGTCGAAGACGGCCGGATCGAGGCCGGGCGCCTCCGGCGCATACACCGAGGCAGGGCCGCCCGACAGAATGATCGCGGCGGGGTCCTTGGCCAGCATGTCGGCCGCGGACATCGAGTGGGGGACGATCTCGGAATACACCGACGCTTCCCGCACGCGTCGCGCGATCAGCTGCGCGTACTGCGCGCCGAAGTCGACGACCAGGACAGGCCGGGGGGAGGGGGAGGGAGGGGCGCTCATACTCACGCGGACATGCTACCCGGCGCGCCCCCGGCCCCGCCCTCCCCGCCCCCGCCCCTTCAGCGAGTTCGGTGCTGTTCTGCGCCGAGTTCGGTCCTGTTCCGCACCGAGTTCGGTCCCAAGCCGCTGAGGGCGGCCGAGCTTTCATGGCGTGGCCAAGTCACAGACAGCCGGCGAACTCCCGGGCTCGCAAGCGCGTGCCCCACGGTCCCAGATGGGCGAACTTCGCGGGCCAGACGGTGCGCGGCTCTCCGCCGGGGGCGAGAGACAAAGGTCAGATCCGATGCGCGGCGTCTCCCGGGCGGGTCACCAGCACGGACGCCCGCCCCGCCATGCCTGGGAACTCCGTGAGATAGCGCTGCCTCCAGGCGGCCAAGAAGGCCTCCGCATCCGCCGTCGGCACCACCGCCCACACCGATCCGCCGAATCCCGCTCCGAAACCGGACGCGCCTGACGCCCCGAGCTCCCGGGCCATCCGCTGCAAGGCATTGGTCTGCGGGACCTGGATGCCCAGCAGCCGATCCGAATTCGCATGGGACTGGTCCGCCACCTGCCCGAAAGCCGCCAGGTCACCGGCCTCCACGGCCTCCAGGGCGCGGGGGACGAGGACCTCGGACTCCGCGATGAACGCCTCGAGTCGATCGGCCAGCGCCGGCCGATCCGCCACCCACCCGCGCAGGCGCTCCCCCGCGTCCGGCGCCGACGCAACCGCCGCGGCCAACGACTCCTGGGCCTGCCCCGTCCAGCCGTTCCAGATCGACACCAGCTCCCGCGCCCGCAGCGACACGGCGTTGTAGCGCGCGAGCGCCGCGCCCGTCTTCTCCGCCAGGACGCCCGAGACCGCGATGACGAACGACCACTCGCGCGGGAACGGCACGGACGCGCCGCGGACGATCGGGCAGAAGCGGAACTCGGTCAGCCGGTCCGCGGTGCAGTTCAGCATCGCCGTGTGATCCTCGGAGCCTCCGAAAGTGCCGACGCCCCGCAGGCCCGCCAGGTCCTTGAACGGCAGCCCGTTCTCCATCGTCGCCATGTATCCGGCCAGGTCCAGGCCGTCCGCGATCGCTCCCCGCCACCGCTCGGTGCGCGGCAGCCCGTTGGCGTCGGCGACCGCCAGCGCCACGGCCGTCACCAGCGCCGACGACGAGCTCATCCCCGCGGCCAGCGGCAACGACGACTCGACGGAGATCCGCGCCGGCCTCAGCGGCCCGAAGTTGAGGGTGAGGCGGTCCAGGACGGCCTGGACGTAGCGGCCCCAATGTCCCGCGGGCAGCCCGGGATCGGTCCCCGGGACCAGCCTCACCGGCCCCCGGTCCGGGACCGCGGCGGACCGGGCGACGAACGCGGCGGGGCCGCCCTCGTCAGGCCTGGAGCTGGACCTCCGGCCAGAGCCGGAGCCAGAGCCCGAGGCGAGGCCGGAGACGCGGACCGTCACCCCGCGGTCCACGGCCGCCAGCAGCGACCGCCCGCCCGCATAGTCGGTGTGCGTGCCCAGGACCTCCAGGCGGCCCGGGACGAACCACCCGATGGTCACAAAGCAGCCTCTCGGCCGGCGAAAGCCGCGGCGACGGCCTCGATGTCGTCGCGGTTGGACAGGTCGAGCACGCCGACCTCCGCGCGGACCACGCGGTAGGGATCGCCGTCCTCGATAGCGCGGCGCACGGCGTCGGGCAGCTCGTACTCGCCGCGCGGGGACAGCGGGATGCGGCGCGCCGCGGAGAAGATCGCGGGGCCGCAAAGCCAGCAGTTCATCGACACCAGGCCGTGGGGGCCGGCCCGGTCGACGAGATCCTGGGCGGGCTTCTCGACGAGGCGGATGAGCGAGCCCTCGGCATCGGCCTCGACCAGGGCGAACGCCGCGACCCGATCGGCGGGGATGTTGGACTGCGCGACCATCGCGGCGCGGTCGAAACCGACCAGGCCGGACCCGGGCTGGGCCGCGAGCGCGCGCAACGCCTCGACGGGATAGTAGTTGTCGGAGTTGATGACCAGGACGCGGTCCCGGCCCGCGAAGGCCTCGGCGGCCAGCAGGGCGTCGGCCGTGCCGCGGGGCTCCTCCTGGATGGCGTAGCCGATGGTGACGCGCGTCTTGGGGATTGCGTCGTAGTAGTCGCGGATCATCTGGTGCTCGGGGCCGATCACCAGGCAGATGTCGGTGAACCCCGCGTCGGCCAGAGCCGAGATCACGTGGTCGAGGAACGGGCGGCCCACCGAGATCATGGCCTTGACGCCCTGATCGGCTGCCCGCGACTGCTCCTCGCTGAGGTGGGCGCTGCTGCTCCGCGTGCGCATGCGCGAGCCCAACCCCCGCGCCAGGATCACAGCCTTGTGAGGTGCCTCGTCAGTCATCGCGGTCTCCGATCCGCCCGATCTCGAACGCGGCCCATCCTACAGGGGGCGCCGGGGTCGCCCTCGTCCCTTGCTGGTCCCCCTCCGCCGCATCGACGAGGGCGACCCGCTGGCGCGGCAATGTGGGACACAATGAGCCCATGGGCGCGACGGACGACACAGGCAGCGCCGGGGCGCGCGCACGCGGCGTGGACGCCGACGACCGCCAGGGCGGCGCTCCGCGGGGCTCCCGGAAGCGCCGGGCGGCGGCGCGCTCCGCCTTGGCCGAGAT
>JAFAAX010000036.1 GCA_023426345.1 Actinomycetes bacterium | reverse complement strand
AACAACCACCGACTTCACGGTAGTCTCGGAATGGTCAGCCCCGAACAGTTCGAGGCCGACCACTACGCGGCCCTCAACCAAGAGCCGCACCCCGCATAGCAGCGGCAAAGAACCCGGGACGGTTCACTGGGGCATCGGGGGCGCTCCGGTGACCCGCTCTACGGCATCCGCCGCGTCGCCCGGACCAGGGCTGGGCTGCTGACACAGAAGCAGCAGCACCGGCTCGCGAAGGTGTTCACCGATGATCGGCATGTCGCGTTCGAGGTCACCTGGAGCGTCTACCAGAACGTGATCGACTCCTACCAAGCCGAGCAGCCGGCCGAAGGAAAGAAGATCATGACCCGGCTGATCAGCAGCCTCCAGAGCGGGGTTCCGACTAGCCTCGAGGAGCTGCGGTCGCTGGGGCAGACGATGAAGCGTCGCCGCGATGACATCCTGGCGTTCTTCGATCATCCAGGCACATCGAACGGTCCTACCGAGGCCGTGAATGGGTTGCTGGAGCACCTCCGCGGGACCGCGCGCGGGTTCCGCAGCATCGTCAACTACATCGCTCGGTGCCTCCTCGACGCGGGCGGGTTCAGACCCCTGATCCACTCACTTCTGTGAAGAGCCACCATGGTCATCTCCCATACTTCGAGAACGTGCTGTCCGGGAGCGACCCCGGCAACTTCCACCACATGAGCTTCTCCATGTCTCATGTGCCCGGGCGGTGGCTTGACGCCCTTCTGAATGCTCAGGATGTCGCCGCCGTGGATGTTCCGGACGAGGTGATCGGGTACCTTCGGAAGTGGGCGCTCAAGTCTGTTGACAACCCCATGGCGCTTCCCGCACTCCTGGACCTCCAGACCTTTGAGCCGCTACCGATCTGCGACCTGCACAATCTCAGGGATGTGTCGCATGCCTTGGTCGCTCTGGTCCGGTACCGGCAAGATGGCGAGGCCGCCGCTGCGATGGACAGACTGATCGAGACGGTGAACAAGTACTTCAACTTCTCGAACGGAGCGTGGGACGAGGTCGGCTTTCACCGTGAGACCGGGTGCTGGACATTCTTCTCTCCACTTGAAGAACTCACTCGGTTCAACGTGACAGAAGAACTGTACGCCGAGGGACAACTGTTTCCCAGGACCTTTGGTCGCTACGTCGGCTCGCTCGTCAAGTACTACCTGGCGACCGGTAAGGAGTTGGCCCTGTCGCAGGCTACGCGGCTTGCGGAACACTGCGTGATCTCTGTGGTTCCCGAGGACGGATCCTATGACCCGAAGGTTCACGGCACCCACACGCACTCTACGACTTCAATGCTATCCGGAGTCTCTCTTCTGGGTCGAACAATCGAGAGCGAGCGGGTGCTTGACAGAGTTGCGGCGTTCGTGGAGAACGGGCTCACGACGATCGCCAATGACCTTGGATGGTGCACCGAGAACTACAACAGAACCAATGACTATGGAGAGATCAACAATACCTCTGACATGGTTGAGACCTGCCTCAACCTGGCGTTGAGTGGGCGTTCGGGCTACCTTCAGCGGGCGGAGCGAATGCTCAGGTGTCATTTTCTTCCCGCGCAACTGCTGGACACCTCTTTCGTTGAGAACGTCAGACGCCCCTCGGAAGACTGGCATGACAGGCTCGCCGAGAGGTGCCGTGGCGCATTCGGATTCCCCTGCCCCTACGGGCTCGAGGACGGCGAAGGATCGTGGATCTCGTTCAACTGGGACATCGTGGGAGGCGCAGTCGGCGGACTCTGTGATGTCTACAGGTCGATCGTGTCGACGGACAACGGAATCCGCAGTGTCAACCTGCTCTTCGAGTACTCGGACAGCCAACTGGAAGTTCATGATCCGTATCGCTCAGACGGGGTGTTGACCGTCGAGGCGAAGTCCGCTGGGCCCGTTCGGATCCGCACATCGAATGCGTCGGTCCAGTCGGAGCCCGTGGTCACCGTTCTTCCTGGCCATTGCTCGTCTGTTCGATCTGGCGAGTGGATCTATGTATTCGGCGTTCGGCCAGGTGATCGGATCGAGGTGAGATTCGACTGGAAGCGACAGAGAGTGGCGTACCCCATCAAAGATGAGGTGTTCACCTTCGAGCTGTTTGGGGACGCCGTTGAGGCTGCTTCAAGTAACGGACGCCGCCTGTGCTTCTTTCCTGAGATCGCTGAATAGGACGCCTCTATTTCGTGGTCGATATCTCACTCAAGCCAAGTCGGGTAGGCTCTGTTATTGGTGAGAGAGATCTGTAATGGAGAAGATATGAACAAGTTCACCGCGACGGTTTTTAATGTGACTTCGGTGATCGCGGAGATGGTGGTCCTGAATATTCCGTGGATCCTGTTCTCTCTCTGCGGGATGGTCGTGCTGGGGGTGTTTCCCGCATCTTTCGCCCTGCTCGAGAGATGTCAAGCGGTGCTCTCCGGAGAAGTTTCCTCTGGAGGGACCCTGAAGGCATTCTGGGCGGCGTATCGACGCAATTTTGTCCGAGCGAATGTCCTCGGCTATTCAGTCGGTCTCCTTCTTGTAGTGGGTCTCATCGATCTCCGATATCTCTTGCACGCTACGGGTGCCCTTGCGGAGTTTGCTGCGATCATGATCATCGGGACCGCAGCGATGATCGGAATTGTCTCTCCCTCGATCGCGACCGCTTGTGCGGAGAACGGAACGATTACGCGAGAGGCGCTCAAGAGAGGGGCAACCGCTGTCGTCGTGTCTCCCTTCTGGAGCGCGCTCAGAGCTCTCTCAATCGCGGTCGTGTGCGGAGCGCTGTATCTGGCACCGGGCGCCGCGGTTGCCGTGGGAGCCTCAATGGTGGGGTTCGTCTGCCTCTTTGTCGGCGGCAGGACACCGTCGATCCGGATGCGTCCGTCGTTGACCAGGAGACGCGCGTGGAGTGCGTCGATGGCCGCGTAGGAATTTCGCGATGATCGGGTCAATATGCCGAACGACATCGCGCCGATCCGAGGGCGGCATGATGAGTCACCGCGTTGACGTGGCTGATACGGCCCCAGCGAGGAGCCCGAGGGCGCCTCGACCGCAGGTGGCGTCATACGACTGTGGCCAAGGGGTCCGTCAGCCGGCTCGTGGATCGCACTCGTGCGGACGGTGTGTCGATCGATCGGGAGGGTTGCTTGCCGGCCGAGCTCACCAAGCTCATGGTTGAGGTTGCTCTGAGGGAGAGGCGATGGCCGGGCCGCGCTGATTCGACCGAGGTCAGGCAGCGCCGCCCTCGTCACTCCTGCGGAGCACGATCGGGCCCCGCCTGCCCGCCCGGCTCGGTCAGGGGCCTCCCTGAGCGCGACCCTGGAATGCTCCGGGTCCGCCCGCTGTATCCAGCGGGAGGACGCCCGGGTGGGCGATACTGGGGACCAGGACGGACGGCGTCGACGACGCGAGACGCGGGGAGCGAGGCGCCGGCCCGGAGAAAGAGGAGCAGCCATGTCCGACCAGAACCAGTACCAGAATCAGACGTCGCCGGGATCGGGCTCCTTCACGGAGCGCATCGAGGTCGCGGCGGACGAGTTGGTGTCGACGATCAAGGACCTCCTCAAGGAGGGCAACGTCCGGCGCGTGACAGTGAGGAACAAGGACGGCAAGAAGCTGTTCTCCGTCCCCATGACCGCCGGCGTCGCCGTGGGCGGAGTCGCGGTGCTGGCCGCGCCGACCCTGGCCGCTCTGGCCGCGATCGCGGCCTTGGCCACCTCCACGACGCTGGAGGTCGAGCGCACCGACATCGTCGACGGCGGTCCTGTGGTCGACGCGCAGCCCGGCCCCGCCTCGAATGCTGGCGGCAGCGGTCTCGACGACGCGGACATTTCGGAGCAGATGGCGGACTGACGGGACCGCGCCGGCGGGGATCGCCGGAGCCGTTCCCGCCGGGATCAGCCGGGTCCGGGAGGAATCAGGGGCTCCCCCGATAGTCGACGAGGACGGCGGCTGCGACGATGGAGACCGCAAGGTGGACAGCGCAGGCTGTCCCCGGACCGGCATCCATTGCCACAGAGAGGACCTCCATCGTGTCGACCTACGGCCCCACACCCACGGGCGGGGCTCCGGCTCCCGCCTACGCCTGCGGCTACGCCCCGAACACCGGGACCGGCAAGGCGACGGCCAGCCTGGTCATCGGCCTGGTGTCACTGTTCGCCGGATGGACGTTCTTCGCTCCGATCATCGGCTTGTTCCTGGGCCTGTCCTCCCGGAACTCCGAGCCCTACGGCCGGAGCGTCGCGGCCTGGGGGATCGGCCTCAACGTGTTCTGCCTGCTGGGATGGCTGGTGCTCGTCATTCTGCTGGCGATCTTCGGCGGGACGCTCGGCCTGTTCGCCCTGCTCTGAGGCACGGACGGGGACTCCGAGGCGCTCCCGTCGCATCCTCCGCCCCGAGGGCCTGTCCGCGCCCCAAGGCGGAGCATCGCTGGATCCGGCCGCGCGCCTCGACCAGGCCGGCCGGCGCTCCTCAGCGACCGGCCACAAGGTCCCGATAGTCCGGATGGCGGTCGATCCAGCTGGCGACGAACGGGCAGACGGGATCGACCGTCCGGTCTCCGGCCTCCCGGACCAGGTCGAGCGCCCGGCGGACCAACGCGGACCCGACGCCCCGGCCCTCAAAGGCGGGGAGGACGTGGGTGCCGACCAAGGCGACACGGCCGTCGGCGAGTTCGTAGTCGAGGTGGCCCGCCGGCTCGCCGTCGACGACGGCCTGGAAGCGGTGGTGTTCGGGGTCGTCGCGGACCTCGACGGTCGGGTGCGCGGGGCGGTCGGGCGTCGCGGGCGTGTCAGACATCGGGTGCCCTCCTGGCGATCATCGTGAGTGGCGGGACTGCTACCGAGGATCCTGTCACATCGCCGCGCCGGCGCCCTGCGCTGTCGGGATCCTTCTCGCCGCGATGGAGTCTGGTCGTCAGCATCGGCGGGATCGACGAGGGCGGCCCGCGTGGCGGGGTCGGGGCGCCGGCGCCTGGGGACTGGGTTCCGAGCGACGCGACCCGCATGGCAGGAGCCCGGGTTCGCGGAGATTCATGGATATGCAGTCAAAACGCAGGTGATGATGGTAGTATGGCAGCATGCCCGTTGCCATCACGATCCGCGCCGTTCCCGACGAGGTGCGCGATACCTTGGCTGCGCGCGCCGCGACGTCGCATATGTCGTTGCAGGAGTACCTGTGTTCCCAGTTGGTCGCGATGGCGGCGCGTCCGGATGTCGCCCAGGCGCTGGCGGAAGCCCGTCGGCGGGCGTCCCACTACCCGTTCCTCGACCCGGATCAGCTGTTCGAGGACCTGGATGCCGACCGCCGCTGACCGCGAACTCGTGGTCCCCGATGCCTCGGTCCTTGTGTCGGTGCTCATCGATCCGTCCGCGGGTCTTGAGTCCGCCGTCGGGAGGTTGTCGGGTGCTGCGCTCCTGGCCCCCGCAATTCTCCCGTTCGAGGTTGCCAACGTCATGAGGCGTCGACGCAACCGGGGGGATCTCTCGCCTGCGGAGGCGGACCTGGCCTTCGAGGAGCTCCGCTCGTTCCCCGTTGAGCTCTGGCCGTTCGAGGTAGTGGCGGAGCGGGCGTGGCAGTTGGGTCCGAACCTGTCGGCCTATGACGCGGCGTACGTGGCGCTGGCCGAACTCACCGGCGCGACCCTGATGACGCGCGACCGCCGGATCGCAGGAGCGCCGGGGGTGCGGTGTCGCATCGACGTGGTCTGAGCGCTCCGCCGGGAGCGGATGCCGATGTCGGTGCGCGACGTCCTGTTCGATCATGTGTCGTTGAGGAGTCATAGCCGAGGTGAGGAACGGTTGTCGGCGTGGAGAGCCGTTGTCAGCGAGAGGAGCCGGAGCGCCGCCTCCTCCACGCGACTTCGGTCCTCTTCTCCCGCGACTTCGGTTCGGGCGTGCGCCCGCGGCGCCGGCGCCCGCCACGTCAA
>JAFAAX010000153.1 GCA_023426345.1 Actinomycetes bacterium | reverse complement strand
CTCCTCGCCCGCCGTCCCCGAGGACGGGGACGGCGCCGGCTGCGCGCCGCCCGCCGGGCGGCGCGCGCTCACGCGCCCGCGGCCCGCGTAGATCGCGCTGGACTTGGCGCCGAGATGCTCGGGGTCGAAACCGGAGAACCGGTGTCCCTCGCCGAAGAAGCGGGTGCCGACCAGGAGCTCCATGATCGGGTGCGTGAAGAAGAAGATGATGACCAGGTCCACCGCGGTGGTCACGCCCAGCGTGAAGGCGAAGCCCTGCACGCCGCCCACGGCCAGCAGATAGAGGACGACCGCGGCCACGATGTTGACCGTGTCGGAGATCACGATGGTCCGCTTGGCCCGGTCCCATCCCTCGTCGACGGCGGCCGACAGCGGCCGTCCGTCGCGGACCTCGTCGCGGATGCGCTCGAAATAGACGATGAACGAGTCCGCGGTGACGCCGACCGCCATGATCAGGCCGGCCACGCCGGGCAGCGACAGTCGGTAGCCGATGAGCCACGACAGCAGGGTGATGACCAGGTAGGTGATGCCCGCGGAGACCACCAGGGAGCCGGCCGCCAGCGCGGACAGCGCGTGGTACTGCCACACCATGTACAGCACGACCAGGATGAGGCCGATGAGCCCCGCCCACAGGCCCTTCTGGAGGTGGTCCGAGCCCAGGGTCGCGGAGATCTGCTGCTCGGACTGGACGGTGAAGTTCAGCGGCAGGGAGCCGAAGCTCAGCTGGTTCGCCAGCGACCGGGCGGACGCCGGCGTGAAGTTGCCGGTGATCTGCGCCTTGCCGTCCGTGATCGGCACGTTCATCGCCGGCGCGGTGATGACGTTGCCGTCGAGGACCACGGCGAAGCGGTTGCGCGTCGCGTCCGTGGTCTTGAGGTCGTAGAGCCGCTGCGACGTCTCGGCGAACGCCTTCGTCCCGGCCTCGTCGAAGGCCAGGTTGACGCCCCACTTGCCAGTGGACTGGCCCGTCGAGTTGTACTCGAGGCCCGCCGAGGCGCTGGACAGGTCCGCGCCCTGGACGTCGACGGGTCCCAGGATGTACTTCGAGAGCCCGTCCGCGTCGCAGGCGACGAACGCCTTGTCGGGATCCGACGTGGACCCCTGGGCGCGGGACTCGGGGTCCGTGCAGTCCAGCGTGTAGAAGTCGAACAGCGTCTGCTCGGTGATCCACGCGGTGTCGGAGTGGTCCGTCGGCGTCGTCGCCGGCGTGTCGGACAGCGTCCCGTCGCCGTCCGTGTCCGCGTAGGTCCTCGCCTGATCCTCCGGGATCGCCGTCGAGACCATCGCGCCGGACTGGGCTCCGTCGTCGCTCTGAGCCGCCTCACCGGACTGGGAGGCCGCCGCGCCGCTCTGCTCCCCCGACTGCGCGTCCCCGCTCTGCGAGCCGACGCTGGTGGAGGCCTGCGTCTGGGCGGCGGCCACCTGCAGCACCGGACGGAAGTCCATCTGCGAGGAGGAGCGGATGAGATCCAGCGTCTCCTCGCTGGGGTGCCCCGGCAGCGACACGGAGATGTTGTCCGAGCCCATCGACGTGATCTCGGCCTCCGAGACGCCCGACGCGTCGACGCGGTTGCGGATGATGTCGATCGCCTGCGTGATGTCCGCCTCGGTGACGGTCCGATCCGTGCCCTCCGCCGCGACGGGGGTGAGGATCAACTGCGTGCCGCCCTCCAGGTCGAGCGCCAGCTTCGGGACGAAGGTGGCGCCCTGGGTCTGGTGGCCGACGACCAGCGCCGCGGCGCCGAAGACGACGACGATCAGCAGGGTGAGGAGCGAGCGCACGGGATGGCGCTGATGGGATGCCACGATGGGAGTCTTTCGGCAAGGGCCCTCGCGAGCCGCGAGGTGTGTTCAGTTCTTCGTGTCGTCGTCGTCCGTCAGCTCGACCGCCGAGCTCGGCGGCTCGGCGTTCTGCTCGAACGCGGGCCCGTCGAGGCCCAGGACCGGCGCCTCGGGCTCCTCCTCGGTGACGGGCTCCGGCTCGTCGGACGCGAAGGGGGGCTCCCCGAGGTCGCGGATCGCCGCGATGTCCCAATAGGTCTCGGTCCCGTTCGGCGTCTCCAGGATGACGACGTCCCCGTCGCGGTCCACGAAGCGGCCCCAGAATCCGCTGGTCGTCTTCATCCAGGCGCCGGCGACCATGCCGTCCGCGAGCCGCTGACGCTGGTCCTCCTGCTGCTGCTGCATCTTCTTGCGGCTGCGGTTGCCCGACCACATCATGAAGACGAGCAGCAGGAGCATCACCAGCAGGAAGACCATCGAACCCGAACCTGAACCCACGGAGGACCTCTTCTCATGTCGGTCTGCGCGCACATGCCCCGGCGGCACGCGACGCCCGTTGCAGTGTAGTGCCCCGGGGGGGCGCGGGGCGAACGCCGTGACCCGGAGCCGTCCTCAGCCGAACAGAGCCCCCTCCGCACCCGGAGGGGTCAGCCCGAGGTGGGACCAGGCGGCCGACGTGGCGGCGCGCCCCCGCGGCGTGCGGATCATGAAGCCCTCGCGCACCAGATAGGGCTCGGCCACGGTCTCCACCGTCTCGGCCTCCTCGCCGACGGTGACCGCCAGCGTCGTCAGACCCACCGGCCCTCCGCCGAAACGCCGGCACAGCGCCTCCAGGACGGCGCGGTCCAGCCGGTCCAGGCCGGACTTGTCGACCTCGAAGAGCGTCAGCGCCCCCTCAGCGGCCGCCAGCGAGACGCGGCCGTCGCCGTTGACCTGGGCGAAGTCGACGACGCGTCGCAGGAGCCGGTTCGCGATGCGGGGCGTGCCGCGCGAGCGCGACGCGATCTCGTGGGCGGCGCGGTCGTCGACCGGCACGTCGAGCAGGCCCGCCGACCGGCGGACCACCTGCTCGAGCTCGTCGACCTCGTAGAACTCCAGATGCGCCGTGAATCCGAAACGGTCCCGCAGGGGCGCCGGCAGCAGGCCCGAGCGCGTGGTGGCGCCCACGACCGTGAACGGCGGCAGCGTCAGGGGGATCGAGGTGGCGCCCGGGCCCTTTCCCACGACGACATCGACGCGGAAGTCCTCCATCGCCAGGTAGAGCATCTCCTCCGCGGTGCGGGCCAGCCGGTGGATCTCGTCGATGAAGAGGATGTCGCCCTCCTGCAGGCCCGACAGGATCGCTGCCAGATCCCCGGCGTGTTGGACGGCCGGACCGGACGTGAGACGCAGGGACGTGCCCATCTCCGCCGCGATGATCATGGCGAGCGTCGTCTTGCCGAGCCCCGGGGGGCCCGCGAGCAGCACATGGTCGGGCGTCACCCCGCGTCCGCGGGCCGCGTCGAGGACGAGCTGCAGCTGCGAGCGCACCGTCGTCTGCCCGATGAAGTCCGCGAGGCGCTTGGGGCGCAGCGCGGCCTCCGCCGCGCGTTCGAGCTCGGAGGCGTCGGGCGCGACGATCCGCGCGCCCTGGCCAAGGTCGTCGTCATCCACGGTGGCCTCCCAAGCTCAGCAGGGCGGCGCGGAGCATGTCGGAGGCGCCCAGCCCGCTGCCGGACAGCGCGTCGACGGACTTCTGCGCGACCGCCTCCGTCCAGCCCAGCTGGACCAGGGCGTCCTTGACCTCCATGGCCACCTGGTCGACGGAGCCCGCCACGGGGGCGCCCTCGTCGATCATGGCGGAGACGCCCAGTTTGTCCCCGATCTCCAGGACGAGGCGCTGGGCGGACTTCTTCCCGATGCCCGGGATCCGCTGGAGTGCGGCCAGGTCGCCCGCGGCGATCGCCCGGCGCAGGTCGTCGGGGCTGAGGACGGCCAGCGCCGCCAGGGCGATGCGCGGGCCCACCCCGGAGACGGTCTGGAGGCGCTCGAAGACGTCGCGCTCGTCGGCGCTGCGGAAGCCGAACAGCGTGAGGGAGTCCTCGCGGACGACCAACGAGGTGTGCAGTGTCGCCTCCGCGCCGGCCGTCAGCGTCTGGGCCGTGGGAGGGGTGACGAGGACCTTCCAGCCGATCCCGCCGGTCACGACGGTCACCGCGTCCAGGCCGACCTCGTGGACCATGCCCGTGACCTGCGCGATCATTCCCACTCCTCCCGTCGGGCGAACATCTGTACGATCCTATCGCCCGCGACGCCGCAGCCGCGGATCCACCGCGCCGGTGCGCCGCTGGGCGGCCTGCGCCTCCAGCCAAGCGCGCTGCGCGGGGGTGACGGCGCCCTTCGCCGTCACCTTGCCGGACAGGGACACCGACATCCGCGAGTCGTCGCCGGCGCCGAGCAGCCCCGTGCCCTTCCAGGCGTGGCAGATCGCGATGGCCAGGGCGTCGGAGGCGTCAGCGGGAGTGATCACCTCCGGCAGGCGCAAGACCCGCGCCACCATGTGCTCGACCTGCGGCTTGCCGGCCGTGCCGTTGCCGGAGATCGCGGCCTTGACCTCGGAGGGCGTGTAGACGGCCATCGGCAGTCCGGCGCGTCCCACGCACACCATCGCCGCCCCCATCACCTGCATGGTCGTGGTGACGGACTGGAGGTTCTCCTGGGCGAAGACGCGCTCGATGGCGACCACCTCCGGGGCGTAGGCGGCGATGACCTCGTCGATCTCGTCGGCGATCCCGCGCAGCCGGAAGTGGGTGGCCATCCGCGTCGAGGACCGAGCGACGCGCACGTGGACCAAGGAGGCCCGGCGCGCCTCGTCGACGTCGACCACGCCGATGCCGCATCGGGTGATCCCCGGGTCGATCCCCATCACGCGCATGCCGCGCCCGATCCGCTCAGTCGTCCTCGGACTCGAAGGCCTCGCGGACCTCGTCGGACATCGTCATGTTCTGGTAGATGTTCTGGACGTCGTCGGAGTCCTCCAGCGCGTCGATGAGGCGCTGGACCTTGGTGACGCCCTCGAGATCCAGGTCGACCTCGGTGGAGGGGACGAACTGCGCCTCGGCGGAGTCGTAGTCGATGCCCGCGCTCTGCAGGGCGGTGCGGACCTGCACCAGGTCGCCGGGGTCGCAGGAGATGACGAACAGATCGTCGCCCACGGGCTCGACGTCATCGGCGCCCGCGTCCAGGACGGCCTCCATCAGGGAGTCCTCGTCGACGCCCGGAGCCGCCGGGACCTCGATGACGCCGCGGCGGGTGAACAGGTAGGACACGGACCCCGGGTCAGCCAGGTTGCCGCCCGACCGGGTGAACGCCAGCCGCACGTCGGAGGCCGCGCGGTTGCGGTTGTCCGTCAGGCACTCGACGAGGAACGCGACGCCGTGGGGGCCGTAGCCCTCGTACATGATGGTCTCGTACTGCGCGCCGCCGCCCTCGGCGCCGGAGCCGCGCTTGACGGCGCGGTCGATGTTGTCGGCGGGCACGGAGTTCTTCTTCGCCTTCTGGACGGCGTCGTAGAGCGTCGGGTTCCCGGCGGGGTCACCGCCGCCCGTGCGGGCGGCCACCTCGATGTTCTTGATGAGGCGGGCGAAGAGCTTGCCGCGCTTGGCGTCGATCGCCGCCTTCTTGTGCTTCGTGGTGGCCCACTTGGAGTGTCCCGACATCAGTGCTCCCTCAAGCCTTCGGACATGTACCGGCCCATTCTACCGTCGCCGCGGCCGGGCCCGTCGCCCGGGGCCCGGCGCCCGCCTCACGGGCCGGTCCACCGGGCCGCGTGGACCGTCTCCAGGGAGCACGACCCGTCGGCCAGATCGGCCCACCGCCCCGAGAACCGGAGCACGAGCGCCGTGGCCGTGGGGACTCCCCCGGCCACCAGGTCGCGCTCCTCCTGCGAGGCCGCCAGCATCCAGGCCGCCGCTGAGATCGTCGGCTCGTGCCCGACCACCATCGCCGCCGCGCAGCTCCCGTCCAGGGCCCGGACGGATCCCAGCGCCTCGTCCGGCGCGCACAGATAGAGGTCGTCGCGCACCTGCGTGCGGCCCACGGCGAGCGACCGCGCCAGGCCGGCCATCGTCTGGCGCGCCCGGCGGGCCGAGGACACCATCGCGCAGTCGACGCGCGGCGCCAGCGGGTGGATCAGGCGGCCCAGGCGCGCGGCCTGATCCACGCCCGCGGCCGACAGGGCACGCGAGCGGTCGCCTCCGGAGCTCCAGGGCTCCGCCGCCGCGTGACGGACCAGGACCAGGGTGCGCGTCGCCATGTCCCCTAGGCTAGAGGAGTCGATGAGGGAGGTGGACATGGCTCTGGCCCGTGGTCCGCGCGACGGGATCTGCTCGGCGCGCGGATGCGAGAACCCGGCGACCCTGGCGATCGTCTGGCGCAATCCCGCGATCCACCGCGACCGCCACAAGACGTGGTTGACCTGCGAGGATCACCGCGACTTCCTCCTGTCCTACATGCGGGTCCGGAACTTCCCGGCCCGCGTCGTGCCCATCGCCGAGGTCGACGCCGCGAGCCTCGACTGACGCGCCCTGCCCCGCTCGGCCCTCTCCTCCTCGCGACTTCGGTCCTCTTTCCCCGCGAGTTCGGTTCCCTTTCCCCGCGAGTTCGGTCCCCATGCCGGCTGACGAGGGCGGCGGCACCGCCATCGCCCCCATGCACCCCGCACACCTGCCACAGGCACCGGTTTCGAAGGCAGGCATGCACGGGCCCGCCATAGGTACCGGTCTCGAGCACCGGCCCGCCGAGAGGCTATGAGCACCGAACCTGTGACCTGCACGAACACGCGCGCACCCTGGAAGCCCGGTCGCCGCACGCCGCCGAGACCGGTACCTGTGACACGAGGTCTCGTGGCCGGGGGCGTTCGCGTGCCGAGACCTCACGACAGAAGACTCAACCACGTGCGCCGGGCACAGCCGGCGCCACCCTCGTCAGCCGGCATGGGGACCGAACTCGCGGGGAAAGGGAACCGAACTCGCGGGGAAAGAGGACCGAAGTCGCGAGGAGGAGAGGGCCGAGCGGGGCAGGGTGCGGATCAGAGAGTACGGATCAGAGGGCGCGGACCCGCGCGGCGACGAGGGCCGGGTCGACGGCGCGGTCCGCGAAGAACCACCGCACGCACGACGCCCCGCCCTGGACGGGGGGCACGCTGAGGCGCACCCGCAACGCCTCCCCCGTGACGCCGGTCCACAGCACCCGCAGCCCCAGGTGGCGGCACACGGCCGCCGACCCCGGATTCGTCGACAGGACGCACGCCGTCAGCGGCACGGACGGCCACGCGGACCGAGCGCGGTCGGCGACGGCGCGGGCCGCCTCCGTCGCCAGCCCCCTCCCCCACGCCTCCGGCTCCATCCGCCATCCGATGTTGAGCAGGCAGAAGCCCGGCAGGCCCGCCGCCGGGCCCGCGTCGGCCGGCCCCTGGACGACCTGCAGGACCGCGTCTTCGCGCGCCCGGGCGTCGCCGGCCATCGCGAAGACGCCGACGCCCCCGATCATCCGGCCGCCGTCCGCCTCGCGGACCGCGTACTGCCCCAGGCCCGTGCGGGCGAAGGACGCGCGGGACATGCGCACGAAGGACGCGGCCTGGCGCGGATCCGTCCAACTCCCCATCGGGAAGTGCCGCCAGGTCCGGGCGTCGGACTCCAGCGCGAACAGCGCGTCGGCGTCGGACTCGACGAGCGGCGTGAGGACCAGGCGGTCCGTCGCCAACGCGCCGTCGGCCGCCGCCCCGGCGACGCCCGGCTCACCCACGGGAGGACCACTGCGAGGGCGGCCGCTCGTCCCACGTCAGCGCGTGGAACCGGCCCTCCCACGACCAGGCGCTCGCCCGCGTCGAGCCCGCCGCCCCGGCGGCGGCCCGCCCGTCCGGCAGGGGCACGTCCGCCTCGAGCACCGCCGTGTGGGCGTTGTCCAGCGGATGCGCCGCGGCGAGCCGGCCCGGAAGGTCCGCGGCCAGGAAGGGCGCCAGGGTCCTCAGCACCGAGCCGTGCGCCACAATGACCCCGATGCCGTTGCCGCCGGCGCGTTGCCCGGCTCGGCGCAGGACCTCGTCGACGACGGCCAGCGCGCGGGCCAGCACGTGAGCGCCGGTCTCCCCGCCGGGCATGCGGACGTCGAAGCCTCCGCAGGCCCAGGCGCTCACCACCTGCCCGTACCGGATCTCCGACGGCCGGTCGCCGTTCATCTCCAGATCCCCGGCGAGGATCTCCCGCGCCCCGGGGCGGATGAGCGGGCTGACGCCGTAGCGGGCCAGCAGCGGCCCCGCGGTCTGCCGCGTCCGCGCCAGGGGCGACACCGCGACGATCGTGGGCGCGTCCCCCGCGAGGTCCGGCCATCGCTCGGCCAGCGCGCGGGCCTGTGCGCGCCCGCGCGCAGTGAGTGACGCGCCCGGGCGCCCCGTGTCCAGGCACCCGCGCACGTTGGCCGTCGTCTCCCCGTGGCGCACCAACACCAGTCTCACTCCCAGAACACCCTCTCCATCACCGCGCGCGAGCGCCGCGCCGCACGACGCCAGTCCTCGTCCACCTGCTCCTCCGCCCCGGCCGCGTACCCGAGCAGGCGCGCGAGCGCGACGTGCTCGCGCCCGTCCAGCGGCAGCGAGTCGAGCTTGGCCCCTGACATCCGGCCGGTGGCCAGCACGTTGCCGGCTCGGATCCGGGAGGCCAGGGACCAGGCCTCGCGCAGGACGTCCGCATCCGCGGGCGCGAGCAGCCCCGCTTCCTCGGCCGCGCCCAGGGCCTCCATCGTCGAGGTCTCCCGCAGCCCCGGAAGCTCGGCGGCGTGGCGGAGCTGGAGGAGCTGGACGACCCACTCGACGTCGGTGAGCCCGCCGGGACCCAGTTTGACGTGGCGGGCGGGATCGGCTCCGCGCGGCAGCCGCTCGTTCTCCATGCGGGCCTTGAGCAGGCGAATCGTCCGCAGGTCCTCCGACGAGGGCGTCCACCGGTAGCGGATCGGGTCGATGACCGCCATGAACTGGCCGATGAGATCCGGCGGGCCGGCGGCGCCCCGCGCCCGCAGCAGCGCCTGATGCTCCCAGGGCGAGGCCCACCCCTCGTAGTACTCCTGGTAGGAGCCGACCGTGCGCGTCACGGGGCCGGATCGGCCCTCGGGCCTCAGATCGGCGTCCACGAGGAGGTTGAGCTGCGAGGTCGGCCGCCCGAGCAGCTGGCGGACGTTCGCGACGACCCGCGCCGCCGCGGCCGCCGCCGCGGCGTCCTCCACGCCCGGCGCCGGGCGGTGCACGGCCAGGACGTCGGCGTCGGAGGCGTAGGAGGACTCGCGTCCCCCGAAGCGGCCCATCGCGATCAGCGCGACGTCGGCCAGCCGGGCGCCGTGCTCGACCTCGTCCTGGCGCTGGGCGATGGCGAGCGCCCCCTCCAGGGCGACGTCCGCGGCGTCCGAGATCGCGCGCCTCACCGGACGCACGCCCGACAGGCCGTCCGCCATGCCGGCGCGCGTGAGCTCCCGGGAGCGCACGAAGCGGACCCGCTCGGCGGCCGTGGCGGGATCGGGGTGGCGTCCGACCAGCGCGCGGACCTCCGTGCGCAGCCGCTCGACGGGCAGGGCGGACAGCAGCTCCTCGTCGTCGAGCCACGCGATGGCCTCGGGGCGCCGCGACAGGGCGTCCCCGATCCACCGCGAGCCCGAGAGCAGGCGGCACAGCCGGCTCGCGGCCACCCCCGAGTCGCGCAGCAGTGAGAGATACCAGTGCGAGTCCCCGATCTGCTCGGACAGGGACCGGAAGCTGAGCAGCCCGAGATCCGGGTCCGCGCCGTCGGCCAGCCACGAGATGAACACGGGCAGCAGGTGGCGCTGGATCGTCGCGCGTCGGGAGGCGCCGGCCGTCAGCGCCGTGATGTGCCCGAGCGCGCCCGCCGGGTCGACGTAGCCGACCGCCGCCAGGCGGGCGATCGCGGCGTCGCGGTCCAGGGCCGCCTCGTCGGGGCTCAGCCCCGCCGTGGCCGCCACGATCGGCCGGTAGAAGACGTCCTCGTGGAGGGCCCGCACGCGGGTGCGCACGCGCGTCAGCTCCTCGAGGAGCGCCTCCGCGGAGGGGAAGGCCGCGGCGTCGATCGAGCGGCCCATCGCGCGCAACTCCGCCTCGGCGGTCGGCACCAGGTGCGTGCGCCGCATCCGCCACAGCTGCGCGCGATGCTCGACCGTGCGCAGGAAGCAGTAGGCGCGCGTCAGCTCGGCCGCCTGGCGGCGCCCGACGTATCCGCCAGCGCTCAGCGCGGACAGCGCCCCCACCGTGTCGCGCACCCGCAGTGCCGGATCGGTGCGCCCGTGGACCAACTGCAGCAGTTGGACGGTGAACTCGACGTCGCGCAGGCCCCCGGGGCCGAGTTTGAGCTCGCGGTCGACCTCCGAACGCGGGATGTTCTCCTCGACGCGCGTGCGCATCGCGCGCGCGTTCTCGACGAACCCGGGGCGCCCCGCCGCGCTCCACACCAGGGGGGCCGTCTGCTCCTCGAAGCGCGCGCCGAGCTTGCGGTCCCCCGCCGCCGTCCGCGCCTTGAGCAGCGCCTGGTACTCCCAGGTCTGCGCCCATGTCGCGTAGTAGGCCGCGTAGGAGTCGAGGGTCCGCACGAGGGCGCCGTCGCGGCCCTCCGGGCGCAGCGCCGCGTCGACCGCCCACAGCGGCGGCTCCGCGCCCGGCCCCGAACAGGCCTGGGCGGCCAGCGCCGCCAACCGCGTCCCGACCTCGACGACCTCGCGTTCCGCCACGCCGCCCGGACCCGCCTCGGCCACGTACACGACGTCCACGTCGGAGACGTAGTTGAGCTCGCGCGCCCCCGTCTTGCCCATCGCGATGATCGCCAGGCGCACCCGCCCCTCCGGGTCGGTGTCGCGGCGCGCCAGCGCCAGCGCCGCCTCCAGGGCCGCGTCCGCCAGGTCCGAGAGGCGCCGCCCCGTGTCCGGCATGAGGGCCACCGGGTCCTCCGCCGTGAGGTCGTCGCCCGCGATGTCCAGCAGCACCCGCCGGTAGGCGCGTCGCAGATCGTCGGCCGTCGCCCCTGCCGCGGCCACCGCCGGGGACCCGCCATCCGCCGCGGCGCCCACCGCGTCGAGCAGCGCCTCCCGCGCGTCGCCCGGATCCTCCCACAGGGCGCCGGCCCGGTCGGGATGACTGATCAGGAGGTCCCCGAGCGCGCGGGAGCCCCCGAGCACGCCGAGCACCCGCTCGAGCGGGCGGCCGCCCTCGTCGATGAGGCGCGCGGCCAGGTCCGGCGCGGCCTCCGCGAGCCGGACCGACTGGAGCAGCGCCTCGTCGGGCCCGGCGGTCCCCGCGCAGGCCCGCAGCCACGGCTCCCACGGGCCGGGGAGCGCATCGAGCAGGCCGGGCACGCGCGACACCTCGACGAATCCGGCCGCGCGCAGCCCCGCCGAGTCGTCGCGGCCCAGGGACGGTGCGGGACCCGTCATCCCGTCACCTTGAGGAAGCGGCGGATCTCCTGGGGCGTCACCTGCTCCTGGTACTCGCGCCACTCCTTCTCGTGGTCGCGCAGGACGAAGTCGAAGACGGCCTCCCCCAGCGTCGACGCCACCAGGTCCGAGCCCCGCATCGCGACGGCGGCCTCCTCCAGAGAGCCCGGCAGCGGCTCGATGCCGAGCACGCGGCGCTCGCGCTCGGAGAGGTCCCACACGTTGTCCTCGGCCTCGGGCTCCAGGTCCAGGCGCTGCTCGATGCCGTCCAGGCCTGCGGCGATGAGCACCGCGAACGCCAGGTAGGGGTTCGCCGCCGGGTCGAGCGCGCGGTACTCGATGCGCGCGGACTGGCGCTTCGCCGGCTTGTAGACGGGCACCCGCACCAGCGCGGAGCGGTTGTTGTGGCCCCAGCACACGAACGAGGGCGCCTCCCCGCCTCCCCACAGCCGCTTGTAGGAGTTGACGTGCTGGTTCGTGATCGCGCAGATCTCGCGGGCGTGGGCCAGCAGGCCCGCGATGAAGTGCCGCCCCGTGGCGGACAGCTGGTACTGGCCCGAGGCGTCGTAGAAGGCGTTCTCGCCGCCCTCGAACAGGGACAGGTGCGTGTGCATGCCCGACCCGGGCCGGTCGATGAACGGCTTGGGCATGAACGAGGCGACGATGTCCTCCCCCAGCGCCACCTCCTCGATGACGGTGCGGGCGCTCATGATGTTGTCGGCGGCGCTCACCACGTCGACGGCGCGCAGGTCGATCTCGTTCTGGCCGGGGCCGCCTTCGTGGTGGGAGAACTCCACGGCGATGTCCATGTCCTCCAGCATCCGCACCGCGCGGCGCCGGAAGTCGTTGGAATGCCCGCGGGCGGTGTGGTCGAAGTAGCCCGCGGCGTCGATGGGCACGAGGTGCTCGGGCGTCACGGGCGGCTGGAACAGGTAGAACTCGATCTCGGGGTGGACCATCACGGTGAACCCCATGTCCGCGGCCCGGGCGACGGTGCGCTCGAGCACCCCGCGCGGATCCGAGGGCGCCTGCCGCCCGTCGGGGGTGAGCACGTCGCAGAACATCCGCGCCACGGGGTCCTCGCTGCCCCGCCAGGGCAGCAGCTGGAACGTCCGGGCGTCCGGGCGCAGCAGCATGTCGGACTCCTGGATGCGGGTGAGCCCCTCGATCGCCGACCCGTCGAAGCCGATCCCCTCGTTGAAGGCGTCCTCCAGCTCGCCGGGGTCCACGGCCACGGACTTCAGAGTGCCCGCGACGTCGGTGAACCACAGGCGGACGAAACGGATCCCCTGGTCGGCGACCTCGCGCAGGACGTGGTCCTGCTGGCGCTCCATCAACCCTCCTCGACGATGGGATCCACCGGGCCGGAGGGCGCCTCAGGGGCCTCAGGGGCCTCGGGGAAGGCCGGGGCGGGCGTCGGGAAGGCCGGGGCGGGCGCGGGCGCGGGGCCGTCCCCGCCGAACCCGCGCGAGATCGCGTTGAGGGCGGCCGTCAGCTCGGTGGGGACCACCCACACCTTCGAGGCGTTGCCCTGCGCGATCTGCGGGAGCGTCTGGAGGTACTGGTAGCTGAGCAGGTCGGGCGTCGGGTTGCCGGAGTGGATGGCGTCGAAGACCGTCTGGATGGCCTTCGCGTCGCCGTCGGCGCGGGTGACGGCCGCCTGGGCGTCGCCCTCCGCCTTGAGGATCGCCGACTGCTTCTGGCCCTCGGCCTGGAGGATCTGCGACTGGCGGACGCCCTCGGCCTGGAGGATCGCGGCGCGCTTGTCGCGCTCGGCGCGCAGCTGCTGCTCCATGGCCTGCTGGATGGTGGGCGGCGGGTCGATGGCCTTGAGCTCGACGCGGTTGACGCGGATGCCCCACCGCCCGGTCGCCTCGTCGAGGACGCCGCGCAGCTGCTGGTTGATCTGGTCGCGGCTGGTGAGCGTCTGCTCGAGGTCCAGGGAGCCGATGACGTTGCGCAGCGTGGTGACGGTGAGCTGCTCGATGGCCTGGATGTAGTTCGCGATCTCGTAGGTGGCGTGCATCGGGTCGTTGACCTGGTAATAGATCACCGAGTCGATGGACACCACGACGTTGTCGGCCGTGATGACGGGCTGGGGCGGGAAGCTGGTCACCTGCTCGCGCAGATCGACGCGGCTGGCGATCCGGTCGATGAACGGGACCACCAGGTGCAGTCCAGCGAACATCACGGAGTGGAACTTGCCGAGGCGCTCGACCACCAGGGCGCGCGACTGGGGGACGACCTGAATGGCGCGCGCCACGGTGATGACGACGAAGAGCACCAGCAGGATGAGGACGACGGTGAGGATGAGGTTTCCAATGAGCATGGCGGGCGGCCCTTTCGCGGGAGGGGGATCAGATCTGGTCGGGCGGCAGTTCGACGACGCTGGAGGCGGGGCCGACCACGGCGGTGGCCCCGTCGATGGCGATGACGCGGACGCGGGTGCCGGCGGGGACCTCGGCGCGGTCCACCGTGCGGGCCGACCACGTGTCCCCGGCCAGGTGGACCCGGCCGTCCGTGCCGGTGAGCCGGGACAGGGCGACGGCCTCCTGGCCGACGAGACCCTGGGCGTTCGTGCGGACGTCGGGCGTGGTGCGCGCGAGGTGGCGTTTGGCCCAGGGGCGCACGAGGAGCAGCAGCACGACGGACGCCACGGCGAAGACGATGACCTGGCCGAGCAGGCCCAGGCCGAGCAGGGACGCGACGCCGCCGCACAGCGCGGCGATCGCCAGCATGAGGAAGATGAGGTCCACGGTGGCGACCTCGATGATGCCGAGGACGAGCGCCCCGACCAACCACCAGACGACGTGCATCAGGATCTCCTTCTCGGGTGCGGGGCCCGCGGGGGCGGGCCGGGTCGGTGGGCGGACGGGTCGGTGGGTGCGGGGGCCCGGGACGGGCCGGTCAGACCCCGTGGCGCGGGCCGGCGCCCCGCCTCGGTGCGGGGCCGACCCCGTGGGCCCACCAGCGCCCGTCGGTGCGGCCGGCGGTCAACGGCAGGTCGAAGGCCCGCGACAGCGTCACGCCCGTGAGGACCTCCTCGATGGGGCCCGCCTCCAGGATGCGGCCCTCGCTGACGACGGCCGCATGCGTGAAGCCGGGCGCGATCTCCTCGATCTGGTGGGTGACGAGGAGGAGCTGGGGGGACGCGGCGGAGGACGCGATCTCGCCCAGGGCGCCGACGAGCAGCTCGCGGGCCCCCAGATCCAGTCCGGCGGTCGGCTCGTCGAGAATGAGGAGCTCCGGGTCAGACATCAGGGCGCGGGCCAGCAGCACGCGCTGGCGCTCCCCCTCCGAGCACGTGCCGAACCGCCGCTCCGCCAGGGCGTCGACGCCGAACACGGTCATGAGGTCCCAGGCCCGGCCCGTGTCCGCCTCCTCATAGCCCTCCCGGTACCCGACCGACTGGCCCCAGGCGGCCGTCAGGACGACGGAGCGCACGCGCTCCGAGGCGGGGATCCGGCTGCCGAGGCTCTGGGAGGCGAACCCGATCCGGGTCGCCAGCTCCGCGGGATCGGCCGTCGTGACGTCAGCGCCCAGCACGGTCGCCGTCCCGGACCGCGGCGCCTCGCGTCCGGCGATGACGCGCACCAGCGTGGTCTTGCCGGCCCCGTTGGGGCCGACCACCACCCAGTGCTCGCCCTCGTGGGTGGTCAGCGAGACGGAATTCAGCAGGCGGGCGCCGCCGCGCACGACGGTGACGTCCCTGAGGTCGACGACGGTCTCCATGTGTGCAGCCTATCGGCCCCGGCGGCGTCCGACGAGGCGACGGACCGCGTGAGCGGCCATTGCGTCGCGCGTCCCGGCCCGCGCGCGGGCGCCGCCGCCCCGCCCGAGCCCGCCACGCGGGCCGCCCTCGTCGATCGGGGGCCCCTCAGACCAGCGAGCGGTACAGCTGCGCCGTCGCGCTCCCGATCTTCCCCCAGGAGAACAGCTCCCGGGCGCGCCGCAGGCCCGCCTGCCCCATGCGGTGCGCCCCCTCGGGATCGTCCAGGACGGCCCGCAGGCGCTCGGCCATGGCGGCCTCGAAGGCGTCGGCGTGGATCGGGGTGCCGGTCCCGTCCTGCTTCTGCTCGATGGGGACCAGGTAGCCGGTCGCCCCGTCCTCGATGCAGTCGGGGATGCCCCCGGTGTCCGTGCCGACCACGGGCAGGCCCATCGCCATGGCCTCCAGGTTGACGATCCCCTGCGGCTCGTAGACCGACGGCGTGACGAAGACGGTCGCGGCGTCCAAGATGGCCGCGATCTGGGGCTGGGGCAGCATCTCGGTGATGAGGACGACGCCCTGGCGCTCCTCGCGCAGCCGCTCGACCAGGCCGTCGACCTCGGCGGCGATCTCCGGGGTGTCCGGGGCGCCCGCGCAGAGCACCAGCTGGACGTCCTCGGGGAGCAGCCGCGCCGCGCGCAGGAAGTAGGGCAGCCCCTTCTGGCGGGTGATGCGCCCGACGAACACGACGGTGCGCCGCGAGCGGTCGATCCCGTGGGCCGCCAGGACGCGCTCCTGGAGGACGCGGTCCTCCGTCGTGCACGGGGGGCGCCACACGTCGGTGTCGATGCCGTTGGGGATGACGTGGACCCGCTCGGCCGCCACCCCCGGGTAGGCCCGCAGGACGTCCTCGCGCATCCCCCGCGACACGGCGATGACGGCGGCGGCGGCCTCGTAGGCGGTCCGCTCGACGAAGGAGGAGAGCCGGTAGCCGCCGCCGAGCTGCTCGGCCTTCCAGGGGCGCAGCGGCTCCAGCGAGTGGGCGGTCACCACATGGGGGACG
Organism: Actinomycetes bacterium; assembly: GCA_023426345.1. GTDB lineage: Bacteria > Actinomycetota > Actinomycetes > Actinomycetales > Actinomycetaceae > Pauljensenia. The sequence continues at coordinate 44,753 of JAFAAX010000153.1, read as the reverse complement.
TCCTCCATCAGGGAGGCCAGATGGCCCGCCATGTTCGCGTACCACGTGTGGGAGTGGACGAGGTCCGTGCCCTCGGTCCCCGTCACCATCTCCAGGTCCACGCCCAGCGTGCGCACCGCCGCGTTGGCGCCGGCGAGCTCCGCGACGTCGGCGTAGCCCGTGACGCCCGGATCCGCGCCCTCGGCGCCCGGCTCGCGCGGGCCGTCGAACGCGTGGACACGGAGGTCCTCGACCAGGGGGCGCAGGGCCTTCGACAGCTGGGTGACGTGGACGCCGGCCCCCCCGTAGACGTGGGGCGGGTACTCCCGGGAGAGGATGTCGACGCGCATGGCTGGCTCCTTCGGTCAAGACGGTGCCGGAGGAGTCCGGCGGGTCGGGACTGCTTCGAGCCTAGCCGCGGATCACGGCCGGCACGGCGACTCGCGGCGGCGGATTCCCGCCGGTCCGGCGCATGGTGAAACGTCCACGCAATGCCGCCGTGCCCCGTACTCTGGCCCCATGGCACACACACACGTTCTGGCGATCGTCCTGGCCGGCGGCGAGGGCAAGCGGCTGATGCCCCTGACGAACGACCGTGCGAAGCCTGCGGTCCCCTTCGGCGGGCATTTCCGCCTCATCGACTTCGCGCTGTCGAACATCGTGAACTCCGGTTACATGCGCGTCGTCGTCCTCACGCAGTACAAGTCGCACTCCCTGGACCGCCACGTGACGCGGACGTGGTACATGTCGCCCCTGGTCGGCAACTTCGTGGCGCCGATGCCCGCCCAGCAGCGACGCGGGCCGCACTGGTACCTGGGCTCGGCCGACGCGATCTACCAGTCCCTCAACGTCATCGACGACGAGCGCCCCGACTACATCCTCATCGTGGGCGCGGACAACATCTACCGCATGGACTTCTCCCAGATGGTCGACCACCACATCGCGTCGGGCCTGCCGGCCACGGTGGCGGGCATCCGCCAGCCCGTCGAGCTGGCCCCCGCGCTGGGCGTCATCGACGCGAAGGACGGGGTGATCTCGCGGTTCCTCGAGAAGCCGAAGGAGGCCCCCGGCCTGCCCGACGACCCCGCGAAGGTGCTCGCCTCCATGGGCAACTACGTCTTCACCACGAGGGACCTCGTCGACGCCCTGCGCGCCGACGCCGCCGACGAGTCCTCCAAGCACGACATGGGCGGCTCCATCATCCCGGCGTTCGTCGAGCGCGGCGCGTGCGGCGTCTACGACTTCCGCGACAACGACGTGCCGGGGTCCACGGACCGCGACCGCGACTACTGGCGCGACGTCGGCACGCTGGACGCCTACTACGAGGCCAACATGGACCTCATCAGCGTCCACCCGATCTTCAACCTGTACAACCGGGAATGGCCGACGATGACCATGATCGACGGATCGCTGCCGCCGGCGAAGTTCGTGTACGGCTCCGAGCACTCCCGGATGGGCCACGCCGTGGACTCCTTCGTCTCGCCGGGGACGATCATCTCCGGCGGCGAGGTCTACCACTCGGTGATCTCCCCCGGCGTCTTCGTGCACTCGTGGGCGCAGGTCACGGACTCCGTCGTCATGGACGGGGCGCGCATCGAGCGCCACGCGATCGTCTCCACGGCGATCCTGGACAAGAACGTCGTGGTCACCGAGGGCGCCGCCGTGGGCCTGGACCACGACCACGACCGGGAGCGCGGGTTCACGGTCACCGAGTCCGGCATCACCGTGGTGTCCAAGGGCATGGTGGTCGAGCGGTGACGGTCCCCGGGCCCGGCGGTGGCGCCGGTCCCGCGCGCCCCGTCGCGTGCGTCGTCCTCCCGCTCCCGCGCCGCGCCGGCATCGACGAGGGCGGCCCCGCGTGGTCCGTCTCGCGGGTCCCCGCGGTCGCGGGCGAGACCGCGGACGAGTTGCGGGCGCGCGCGATCGTCGAGGCGGGAGCCGCGTCCACCGGCGCTCCGGGCGCGGACGTCGTCGTGGTGCCGCCCCCGTTGGCGTCCGCCGCGCCGGGCCTCGTGGTCACCGATGTCGACTCGACGCTCATCACGTCGGAGGTCATTGAGGAGCTGGCGGCGTTCGCCGGCGCGCGCGACGAGGTCGCGCGCGTGACGGCCTCCGCGATGAACGGCGAGATCGACTTCGAGGAGTCCCTGCGCCGCCGCGTCGCGGCGCTGGCCGGCGTGCCCGACACGGCGTTCGCGCAGGTGCTCGGGCGCATCCGCCCGACTCCCGGGGCCGGCGCGCTCATCGAGGCCGTCCACGCCGCGGGCGGCGCGTTCGGCGTGGTCTCCGGCGGGTTCGAGGAGGTCGTCGGCTCGCTGGCGGCCCGCATGGGCATCGACCATCGCGTCGCGAACCGCCTGGAGGTCAGCGGCGGCGCGCTGACGGGCCGGGTCCTGGGCGAGGTGGTCACCGCCGACGTCAAGGTCCGCGAGCTCCGCCGGTGGGCGGGCGCCCACGGGGTCCCGATGGCACGCACGGTCGCGATCGGGGACGGCGCCAACGACGTGCCGATGATGCGCGCCGCGGGGCTCGGGATCGCGTTCTGCGCGAAGCCGTCCGTGCGCGCGCAGATCCCCGACGCGCTCTCCCGCCCCGATCTCTCCCCCGTCGCGGAGATCCTCTTCCCCCGACCGTGAGGTTCGCCCACGTGCGGCCCTGGAGTCGTCAACCGAGCGTGATCTGCACCGTGACGGTCGCGCCTTCCTCCGCGATCGGGAGGAGGGCCAGGTCGTGCGGTGCGGCCCCCTCCAGGGCCGGGGCCGCGACCGGATCGATCTCCTTCCCGTCGACCGAGACGCGCGCGACGCCGCGGGAGACGCGGTCGGGGTTGCGGACCTCGATCTCGTAACGCCCTCCGCGCCACTCGCGCCGGACGTGGAAGCCCTCCCAGTCGCGCGGGATCGACGGGTCGACCACCAGGCCGTCGAAGCCCGGCCGCACGCCGAGGACGTACCGGGTGGCCGCCGTGTACATCCAGCCGGCCGACCCCGTGAGCCACGGATTCTGGGCCAGGCCGTGACGCTCGTGGTCGCGTCCGTAGACGAACTGGCAGTAGGCGTAGGGCTCGGCGTTCCTCACCTCGATGCGGTCGTTCTGGAAGTACGGGCAGATCGCGTCGTAGAGCTCGACCGCCCGGTCGCCGCGTCCCAACAGGGCCTCCGCCACGATCGGCCAGGCGTTGGGGTGGGAGAAGATCGACGCGTTCTCCTTGATGCCCGGATAGACGCGGGTGACGAAGCCGATCGAGTCGTCGACGCGGGTGAAGGCGGGCCAGTTGAGGTGCATGCCGAACTCGGAGGCCAGGAGCTCGTGGACCGCGTCGAGCGACTGCTCCCCGCGCTCCTGCGAGGTCAGCCCCGCGATGACGGGCCACGCCTGGTGCTCGAGGAAGATCCGGCCCTCGTCGGACTCGGCCGATCCGATGACGCGGCCCTCGGCCGTGAAGCCGCGCCGCCACCACCGGCCGTCCCACAGGACGCGGTCCGCCACGTCGCCCAGGCGCCCGAGCTCCGCCTCCCAGCGGGCGACATCGTCCTCCCATCCCTGGTGGCGGGCGAGCTCCAGGAACGCCTGGATCGCCCACGCGTGGAGGAACGTGACGAGCGCCGACTGCCCCCCGCCCAGATTGAGGCAGTCGTTCCAGTCGGCGCGCAGCCCCAGAGCCACGCCGTTGCCGCCGATCTGGCGCGCCGTGAAGGCCAGGGCGCGCCGCAGGTGCTCCGCGACCGTGGCAGGCCGGCCGTCGACCTCCGTGGACCCCTCGGCGAAGGGGATCACCTGGTCGAGGAACGCGACGTCGCCGGTCTCCTCGACGTAGCCCACGACGGAGGGCACCAGCCACAGGTGGTCATCGGAGCAGGTGTCCGCCAGGCCGTGGATGAGGTCCGCGCCCGCCGGGGTGGGCACGACCGTCGGGGACGGCACGTCCGGACGGCGGGGGGCGTCGGGGTCGAAGGCGGCGGGGTCGAACAGGTGCAGGCCGTATCCCGCCTCGGTCTGGGCGCGCAGGAGCTCGACGAGGCGCTGGCGGGACTTGCCCGGATTCGAGTGGAGGACGCCCAGGCAGTCCTGGGCCGTGTCCCGGTAGCCCAGGCCCACCCGGCCTCCGACCTCGACGAAGGACGCGAAGCGCGACCACACGACGCACGTCTCCGCCTGGAGCAGCGTCCACGCGTTGATCATCGCGTCCATCCCGGCATCCGGGGTCGAGATGCGCAGCCGGTCCTGCTTGGCGCGCCAGTGGCCGCCCAGCCGGGCGAACTCGGCGTCCACGGCCGCGTCGGAGGCGTACTTCGCCCGCATCGCCCGTCCCGCCGTGTCCGCCGGCCCGTATCCGAGCAGGTAGACGATCCGCGCGGTCTCCCCCGGCTCCAGGTGGAGCTCGTGGAACAGGGCGCCGACGTGGTTGAGCGTGGTCCCCTGGCTGCCCGAGCCGTGCCCGCGCTCCACCGCGATCGGGTTGCGCTCGCTGCGATAGGGGCCGAGGAAGTCCTCGCGCAGGGAGTCGAAGGACGAGGGCGGCTGCGGGCTGGCGAAGTAGTGGAACGTCCAGGGCTCGTAGTACGCGTCCTCCTCGATGATGCCGTCCGCGTAGGAGCTGCCCTGGGAGTACAGGGACATCTGGAGGTTCTGGTTGTCGATCTCCACGTTGTGGAAGCTGAACTCGCAGTAGCCCGCCACCGTGAGGTCGCGGGGCGCGGACGTCGTGTTCGTCACCCGCACGTCCCAGACCTCGACGTCGTCGTCCACGGGGACGAAGACCGTCTGGGAGGCGAGGATGCCGCGGTACGCGGACTCGAACACCGAATAGCCCAGGCCGTGGCGCGTCCGCCACCGTCCGGCCGAGCCGTCCGCGGGGACGCCCTCGTCCAGGTCCCCCTCCCCCGCCGGGAGGAAGGGCTTCCCGACGGGCTGCCACGACGCGGACCAGACGTCGCCGTCCGCGCCGTCGCGCAGGTACACGAAGTGGCCGGGGCCGACCGTCGGCACGTTGTTCGGGCGGAACCGCGTGATGCGCCCGTACTGGGGGGAGCGGAAGTAGCTGTACCCGCCCGCCGTGTGGTCGAGGACGACGCACAGGTCCTTGGCCCCCAGGTAGTTCGTCCACGGCACGGGGACGTCGGGACGGTCGACGACGTACTCGGAGCGCGCGGTGTCGAAATGCCCGTACCTCATGCGACCGCGAATCCCTTCAGCCACGCCAGCAGCTCCTCCGCCTGCTCGGGCGAGGAGCCCTCCACGAACATCCGCAGGACCGGCTCCGTGCCGGAGAAGCGCAGGAGCGCCCAGCCGCCGTCCTCCAGGTAGATCTTCGTCCCGTCCAGGTGCGAGACGCGGTCGACGGGGTACCCCGCGACCTCGGTGAGCGGCGACTCCGCCAGGCGGCGCGGCACGGCGACGCGCATCTCCGGGGTCGCGGGCACGCCGGCCTCCAGCGCGTACAGGCGCCCGGTGATCGCGTAGATGTCGGCGCGCAGCTGCGAGATCGTCCGCCCGGTGCGGGCCAGCATCTCCGCGACCAGGGCGCAGGCGAAGATGCCGTCCTTGCCCAGGATCCAGCCGCGGGTCGTCAGCCCGCCGGAGGACTCACCGCCCAGCAGCGCCCCGATCCGCTCCATGCCGGCTGTCACGTGCTTGAAGCCGACCTTGCATTCGAGGTGCTGCTCGCCGAAGTGCTCGGCCAGGCGGTCCAGCATGTGGGTGGTCGCCAGGTTGCGCACGACGCCGCCCGCCTCCCCGCGCACCTCGTGGAGGTACCAGTAGACGAGGAGCAGCAGGTCGTTCGTCGTGACGTACTCGCCGCGCTCGTCGATGATGCCGATGCGGTCGGAGTCGCCGTCGGTCGCCATGCCGAGGTCATACGCCCCCTTCCCCTGCCGGACGAGGCCCATGAGGGCCGACAGGCGCTCGGAGTCGGGGGCGGGGGCCACGCCGCCGAACAACGGGTTGTGGGAGGCGTGGATGAACTCCGCGCGCACGCGCATGTCGGACAGGATGGTGCCGAGCGTGAGCTGGCTGGTCCCGTACATCGGGTCGACGAGGACGCGCAGGTTCGAGCCGCGCACGGCGTCGACGTCGATGATCCGCTCGATCGCGTCGATGTAGGGATCGGTGAGGGGCTCCTCGACCACGACGCCCGCGGCCCGGGCGATGTCGAGGTCCACGGTGATCACGTCCTCGACGCCCATCGCGTTCGCCTCGTCCTGATAGCGGTCCGTCTCCTCGTCCAGGGGCAGCGACCCGTCGGCCCGGAACACCTTGATCCCGTTCCACTGGGGCGGGTTGTGGCTGGAGGTCACGATGATGCCGTAGGCCGCCCGGAGGTAGGGGGCGGCGAAGGTGACCAGCGGCGTGGGGACGTCGTCGGGCAGCAGGCGCACGGGGATGTTGTTGCCCGCGAACACCTCGGCCGCGGCCACCGCCGACTCCCGCGAGAGGAAGCGCCGGTCGCCGCCGATGACCACGCCGCGGTCCTCCAGGCCCTGGCGGGTCGCCTCGTTGGCGATCGCCTGGCACAGGCGCCGGACGTTGCCCAGGGTGAATCCCTCCCCGATGAGCGCGCGCCACCCGCCCGTCCCGAAGCGGATCGACGTGTCCGTGTCCTTCTTCGGGATGAAGAGGCGCTTCACCACGATGTCCGCGGCCCGCTGGAGCTCCTCGGCCGTGTTGATGCCCTGCACCTCGTCGGTGTCGACGATCCGGTAGGTGGACACCGGGCGGGCCCCGCCGATGACGCGGCGGGCCAGCTCCGTCAGCCGGTGCTCCCCGGCGGCCGCCAGCGCGTCGAGCTCACCGAACAGCAGGCCGGGGGCGGCCGCGTAGGCGCCGACGTTGATCTCGTCGATGTCGTGCTGGTCGGTCGAGCGGTCCTCGGCCTCGAGGATGCCGGCGACCATCCCGTCGGCGCCGCGGGCGATGCGCCCGTAGGACGGGTCGGCGCCGTCGACGACGGCGGTGAGCAGCGTGAGGTCGGCGCCCGTCAGCCGATGGCGAGTGAGCAGCCCGCGGAAAGACTCGGGGCGCACCAGCGGGGTGTCGGCGTAGGTGACGAGCACGCTGGAGGCGGGCGGGACGAGGCCGGCCACCGCGTCGCGGGCCGCCAGCACCGCGTCCCCGGTGCCCAGCGGCTCGGCCTGCTCGACGACGGTGACGCCCTGGGGCAGGTGGGCGCGCACCTCGGTGTCGCCGGCCGCCACGACGACCACCAGCCGCCCGGGGGCGGTCACGGAGGCGACGGTGGCCACCGCGGCGCCGACCACGGTAGTGTCCCCGAGGGCGCGGGTGAGCAGGGCGCGCGAGGCGCCGTCGTGTCCGGCGGCGAGGACCACGCAGACGTGATCGTGCGCCGCCGCGACCGGGGAATGGGAATCAGTCATGGCCTGTCACCTCGACAAGGGGTCGGTGCGGAAGGAAGGCGTCCGGACGGGGGCCGGCGCCGCGACGGCGCGGACCCTCTCCGGTCGGGGGCGGGGGGCGCGAACGGCCTCGATCGCGGCCAGGCAGGCTCCCAGGGGCGCCACGGCCAGGTCCGGATCGACGAGCACCAGGCGGTCCGCCAGGTCCACCTGGCGCAGGAACGGCGAGCCAGCCGCCCGCCGGCCGAGGGCCTCGCGCAGTCCCCGCAGGAACCGCTCCCCCGCGCGGGTCACGCCGCCGGCCAGCAGCACCGTCGGCACGTCGACCGTCAGGCAGAGGATCGTCACGGCGTGCGCCAGGGCGTCCATCCAGCGGTCCTGCGCCGCCCGGGCGGCGGGATCGCCCCGGTCGACGGCGCGGAACAGGTCGACGGCGGGCGCGACGCCCTCTGGCACGGGGCGCATGCGGGCCAGGGCGCTGCCCGAGGCGTACAGCTCCAGGCATCCCCGCTGGCCGCAGTTGCACACCGGTCCGTCCAGGATGTAGGGGATGTGCCCGATCTCGCCGGCGCCGTGGAAGGCCCCGGGACGGGTGACGCCGTCGAGCACCAGCCCGGCCGCCAGCCCCGTGCCGATCGAGAGCAGCGCGACGTCGTCGCCGGCGCCCGTGGCGCGCGCCGCGCCCAGGGTGGCCACCGTCACGTCGTTCGCGACGACCGCGGGCACGCCCAGAGCCTCGCCGACGAGCCGCGCCAGGGGGACGTCGGCCTCGTCGAGGCCCAGGTTGACGCCGTGGGACACGGTGCCGGCCGCGGTGTCGACGACCCCGGGGATCCCGATGCCGACCACCCGCAGCGAGGCTCCCGGCGTCCGCGACGCGGCCTGGCCGAGGAGCCGCCGCGTCACCTCGACGACGGTGCCGACCACGCCCGGGACCCCTCGGGTGGTGGGCAGGGTGACCGTGGCCAGGGTGCCCGCGGCGCCGTAGAGCACGCCCTGGGTCTTCGTGCCCCCGACGTCCAGCCCGACGGCCAGATCCTCGGGCGCCAGGTCCGGCGCCGCCATCGGCGAGGGCGACGCCCGGCGGGCTCCCGGGGGCGTCATCCCTTGACCGCCCCGGCGACCAGGCCCGAGGTCATCTTGTTCTGGACGAACATGAAGAAGACGATGACGGGCAGCGCGATGAGGCTCGACGCGGCCATCACCTGCGCCCAGTCGACGCCGCGGTTGACCGAGGCGTTGAGGAACCCGCGCAGCCACAGGGGCAGCGTCTGGGAACTCGCCTCCGGCAGCACGACCAGCGCCACGGTGAACTCGTTCCAGGCCTGGAGGAACGCGTAGACGCCGGAGGCGACCAGCCCGGGCGCCAGGAGCGGGAAGGTGATGCGCATGAACGCCTGGGGGCGGGACAGGCCGTCGACCATGGCGGCCTCCTCGAGCTCGGCGGGGATGCCGGCGACGAAGCCCCGCAGCATCCACACCGTGAACGGGATGATCGCCGCGGAGTAGAGGACGGTGATGCCCAGGACGGAGTTGAGGCCCAGGACGGGGACGGCGGCCCCCACCGAGGAGAGCATCTTGTACTGGGCGATGAACAGGCCCTCGGCGGGCAGCATCTGGATGAACAGGACCGCCAGGACGAAGCTCTTGCGTCCGCGGAACTGGTAGCGGCTGATGGCCAGCGCCGCCAGGAACGCGAAGAACAAGACGATGACGACGGTGACGACCGTGATCTCCAGGCTCATCCGCAGCGCGGAGGCGAATCCGGGATCCGCGAGGACGTGGCGGAAGTTCGCCCAGGTCGCGTGCGTCGGGAGGAACGAGGGCGGGATCTGGCGGATGAGGGCGTTCGGCGTGAGCGCCGACAGCACCATCCAGTAGACGGGGAACACCCAGGCCAGGGCCACGACCACGCCGAGGAGGTTGAGGAGGAGCCCGCCGAGGCGGAACCGGCGGGGTCGGCGCGGCCCGGCCGCGGGGGCCGTCCTCGTCGGGGCGTCCGCGGCGGGCACGGAGGCGGACACGGAGGGGGAGGCAGAGGCGGTGCTCACTGTTCGTCATCCTTTAGCAGGGAGCGGACGTACGGGGAGCTCAGGACCATCGTGAGGACCAGGACGAACAGCGACACGGCGGCGGCGGCGCCGAAATCCTGACGGCCCACGCCGAGCTCGTAGATGAAGTTGCCCAGCAGGTTCGTCTGCGACACGGGGGCGCCGGCGTCCTGGAGCAGCCGGATCTGGGCGAAGACCCGCAGATCCCAGATGATCTGGAGGAGCAGGACGATCGAGAGGACGGGCCGCACCATCGGCAGCAGGATGTAGCGCAGCTGCTGGGACGCCGACGCCCCGTCGATCTGGGCGGCCTCGAGGATCTCGTCAGGCACCTGCGTGAGGCCCGCGAACAGGGACATCGCGACGAACGGCACGGACATCCACACGATGATGCACGTCGCGACGAAGAAGAAGGTCATCGGCTGGGACAGCCAGGAGAACCCCTGGAACCGCGTGAGGCCCAGCGAGGTGAGCATCCAGTTGACGACGCCGCTGCGGTAGTCGAACAGCCACCGGAAGACGGTGACGGCGGCGACCATGGGCATCGCCCAGGCCAGGAGCAGGCTCACTTGGATGACGATGCGCACCGGGGTCGTCACCGCGCGCATGAGCAGGGCGCAGGCCAGGCCCAGCAGGACCGTGAGAAGCGCGTTGACCAGGCAGAACGCGATCGAACGCGCGACCACGGACCACAGGGTCGGGTCGGAGAAGATCCGGGCGTAGTTGTCCAAGCCGGCGAAGGTGGGAGGCTGGCCGAACTGCTGGGCCAGGCCGTACTTCTGCAGGGAGGTGACGATCTGCCAGAAGATCGGGTAGCCCAGGCCCGCCAGCAGCAGGACGACGGCGCCGAGGATCAGCAGGTAGGGCGCGACGCTCATGCGACGGCGCCGGGGCGCCGGCGCGGACCGGTCCGCCGAGGCGGACGCGGAGGATGGAACAGGGGAGGTCATGAGGACTCCTGGACAGGAGGTGCTCCCGGCGGGGTCCGGGTCGCGCGAGGCGGCCCGGACCCCGGGAGCGGACGGGCGAACCGGTCAGTTCTGGTTGTTGAGCATCGGCGTGATCTTCGCGTCGTACTCGGTGGCCAGCGCGTCGACGTCACCGCCGTCGGCGATCTTCTGGAACAGCTCCTCGTAGACGAAGGCGCCCTCAATGGCGGCCCAGCCGGGCGCGGCCGGGGTCAGCTTCGAGGCCGCGGCGGTCTCGATCATCGTGCTGGCGAACTTGTCGTCGCCCAGGGAGGACATGTAGTCCGAGTTCGCCGGACCCAGGCCGTTCTCGCCCAGCATCTGCTGGTACTCCGGGGAGAAGATGATCGTCATCAGGCTCTTCGCCAACTCCGGATGCTGAGACTTCGCGGAGATGCCGATGTTGGAGCCTCCGGCGAAGACCGGGGCCACGCCGCCGTCGACGCCCGGCAGGGCGAAGATGTCGAACTTCGTGTCATCGGCCATGCCGTCGCGGACCTCGTCGCCGGACTGATTCGTCGTCATGTCGCCGATCGACCAGCGCGCCCATCCCGGCGCCATGATCGTGGCGGCGGCGGGAGCCGCGCCGTCCGTGCCGTCGTTGAGGAAGTCCCAGTACGACACGTCGCGCTCGGTGGAGGGCAGCTTGGAGGAGGAGCGGTAGACGTCCTGCCACTCCTTGAGGCCCTCGATGGTCTTCGGATCCGACAGCGTCGAGGTCCAGGTGGTGCCGTCGACGGTGGCGAGCTCCCCGCCGTTGGCGAAGACCCACGAGATGCCGTTGCGCCAGTCCTGGCCGCCCATGGCGAAGCCGGACTGGGTGTCCGTGGTCAGCTTCTTGACGTCGTCGCCGAACTCCGAGAGCGTCTTCGGCGTCTCCGTGATGCCGGCGGCGGTCCACAGGTCCTTGCGGTAGAACATGTAGCGCGATCCGAAGTAGTACGGGAGCGTGTAGTTCTTGCCGTCGACCTCGCCGACGTCCACGAAGGACTGGAGCAGCTTGTCCCCGCCCAGCTCGTCGTACATGTCGGAGATGTCGAGGAATGCGCCGACGGTCGTGAACGTCGGGGACTGGGTGTTGCCCACCTCGACGACGTCGGGCGTGTTGGCGGCGTCGGGCAGCGAGGTCGTCAGCTTGGTCACCAGGTCCGACCAGTTCTGCTCTTCGATGTTCAGCGTCGAGCCGGGGTTCTCCTTGGCGAACTCCGTCTTGAGGTACTCGCGGAGCTTGTCGGGGGTGTCCGACCCCGCGAGCCACAGGGTGATGGTGGCCGCGTCCGCCGATGTCCCCCCGGACGCGGGCTCCTCGCCGCTGGCCCCCGAGGAGCCGGCGTCACCGCCGCCCGAGCATGCCGCCAGGGCGATCATGGACAGAGCCGCGATCGCGGCCAGTCCCTTCGTGGGTGTTCTCATGGTGGGGTGTTCCTTTCAGGGTCGGCGCCGTCGGCGCCCTCTATGCGGAAATGGGATGAGTCATGCAATGCCGAGCCGGTCGGACAAGACCAGCACGGCGGCTCCGCGCAGCGCCCCGTCCTCGCCGAGCGAGGACAGGCCGACGCGGAGGGTCCGGTGGGAGCGCGGAAGGGTGCGCTCGCGGATCGTCGCGGCCGCGGCGTCCAGGAGAGCCCCGCCGAGGAGCTCGTCCGGCCCGGACGCGACGATGTCGGTGATGTTGAGCGTGGCGACGACGGGCGCCAGGACGCGGCCGAGCCGACGTCCGACCGCCCGCAGGTGCCGGTCGAGATCCTCGGGGCCCAGCTCCGACTGCGCGCGCCGCAGCGCGGGCTCGGACATCAGGGTCTCCAGGCAGCCCCGCCGCCCGCAGGCGCAGGTCAGGGCCGGGCCGAGGACCGCGTCGTCGTCGCGCTCGTCGACGACCGTGACGTGGCCGATCTCGCCTGCGGCGTCGTGGGGCCCGTGCACCAGCGCCCCGCCGACGACGAGCCCGGCCCCCAGGCCGTAGCCGACGAGGAGCCGCAGGAGGCCCCCGCCGTCGACGCGTCCGAAGGTGAACTCCCCCAGCGCCGCGCAGTTCGCGTCGTTGGCGACCAGAACGGGCAGCCGGAGCGCCTCGCGGAGGTGGGCGGCCAGCGGCACGTCGTACCACGAGCGGTTCGGCGCCTCCTCGACGACGCCCTCCGCGGTGACGATGCCGGGCGAGGAGACGCCGACGCCCAGCAGGCGGCCGTCGCTGTCGGCGACGACCCGCCGGCAGAAGTCGACGAGCTGGTCGAGTCCCTCGCGGCCCGGGGAGAGCCTCCCCCGCTCGACGTGGCGGTGGACGATCCGCCCGGACAGCGTGAGGATGGCGCCGGTGAGCGTTCCGTCGTTCGTCAGGGAGACGGAGGCCACGCGCCAGACCCGTTCCGACACGCCGACCAGAATGGCCCGCTTGCCGACCTTGCCAGAGGGCGCCTCCTCCGGTCCGAGCTCCTCGACGAGGCCCTCCTGGAGCAGCTCCTCCACGACCGCGGACACGGTGACGCGCGTGAGCCCCGTCGAGCGCGCCAATTGCGCGCGCGACTCGGGGCCCGCCGCGAACAGCCGCTGGAGCACCACGGACCGGTTGTGGGTCCGCGCCGAGGAGGGCTGTGCGGGTCCTGAACTTCGTAGTTCTTGGCTCGTCACATTCGTTAGTAAAGCACACTTACAAACACTCCGGCAATGAGCGGCCGGCTGTTCGCACAGATCGTTGCGGTATCGTGACCATGTGACCGATCCCCGTCCCGGGTCCCCCGCTCTGCCCTGGCGCGGCCTCTGCCTGGACACGGCGCGCTCCTTCCTCCCCGTCGCCGACGTCGCCGTGATCCTCGACCTCATGGCGCCCCTGGGGCTCAACGTCCTCCACCTCCATCTCACCGACGACCAGGGGTGGCGCCTCAAGATCCCCGGGTGGCCCGCCCTCACCGAGGTCTCCGGACCCACCGCGGTCCGCGGCGGCGTCGCAGGCTGGTACACGGCGCAGGACTGGGACGCGCTCGCGTCCCACGCGCGGGCGCTGGGGATCCACCTCATCCCCGAGATCGACGTCCCCGGGCACGTCCACGCCGCGCTGCACGCCGCGCCCGGCCTCGTCCCCGGCGGCCGGTCCGTCCCCGCCTACGACGGGATCGAGGTCGGCTTCTCCACCCTGTCGTCGCAGTGCCCCGACACCGATCGCTTCCTCGGCGATGTCCTGGCGTTCGCCACGCGGATCTCGACGGCGCCGTGGGTCCACATCGGGGGCGACGAGGCCCACGGCACGCCCCGCCGGGACTATCTCGCCCTCACGCGCCGCGCCGTCGGCCTGGTCCACGCCGCCGGAGCCCGGGTCGTCGCCTGGCAGGAGGCCGCCGAGGCGCTCGAGCCGGGAGACGTCGTCCAGGTCTGGGACGAGCGGCTCGACCTGTCCCCCGTCCGCGAGGCCGCCGAGCGCGGGGTCCGCGTGCTGCTCTCGCCCGCCACCCGCGTCTACCTCGACATGTCGTACGCGCCCGGCGAGCGGCTGGGCCAGGACTGGGCCGCCACTCCCGAGCTCCGCGACAGCTTCGAGTGGGACCCGGCCGACGTCATCCCCGGACTGCCCGCCGGCTCCGTCATCGGGATCGAGGCCGCGCTGTGGACCGAGACCGTCACGGGCCGCGACGACGCGACGACCCTGCTGCTCCCGCGGCTCGCCGCCGCCGCCGATGTGGCGCTCCGGGGCTCCGGGCTCGGCCGGTGGGAGGAGTTCCGGCGGCGCGTGGCCGGCCTCTCCCGGCAGTGGGACGACCTCGGTCTGGCGTGGCACCGCTCCCCCGGCGTGGACTGGCCCGCCTGAGGGCCGACCGCTCTCAGCGGTCGTCGAGCATGAGCGTCCGCCCGTCCCACCCGGCCGCCCACCGGCGGACGAGGTCCGGCAGCGCGCGGGGGAAGACCTCGGTGCGCGCGGCCTCGGCCTCCAGATCCTCCGGCGTCCACCACCGCTGCCCGTCGACGACGTCGCGCTCGTCCTCGGTCCAGCCCGAGCGGTCCAGGACGACGGCGCGGCCCGGCGCCCGCAGACGCACGAGGAAGAACCACTCGTCCTGGCGGGCCGTCACATTCGAGAAGGCGAACGTGGCCCGGCGACGCAGGACGGGACCCTCCAGCTGGGCGGGCGCGACGATCAGCCCGGTCTCCTCCCGGAGTTCGCGCGCGGCCGCCTCCGGCGGGGACTCCCCGGCGAGCAGCCCGCCCCCGATCGTGAACCACCAGTGGCGGTCGGGCTGGTGGTGGTCGTGGCCCAGCGCCAGCAGGACGCGCCCGGCCGGATCCAGCACGACGACGCGGGCGGCACGGCGGTGCGGGACGCCCTCGGCGTCCGGCAGCCAATCCGGTCCGAGGTCCGTCACGGCCGTCGCATCCCGGCCTGCGCCGAGGCCAGCCGCGTGTCGCGCAGGAAGGCGGCGCGCGACTCCCCCAGTTCCGCGAGGAGCGCGCGGTCATGGGCGATGCGATCCGGCTGGGGGCCCGTCGCCGTCATGATCATCTGATCGAGACCCAGCGAGGCGGCGTCGCGCTGGAAGACCTTCATCGCCCTCACCGCGTCGCGCCCCCCGGTGGCCGCCCAGGAGCGCGCCGCCTTCCGGCCGCCGCGATCGGTCACCATCGGCACCTCCGTCGGCAGGATCCACCCCGTGCGCACGTAGGGCGCCAGTCCCGCGGCGATCGTCCGGGCCTCGCGGCGCGACGCGACCAGCAGCGAGGCCACCCACGTGGCGAACAGCGGGAGCTCGACGGACAGATACCACCCCAGCCAGCCCAGGGAGGACTGGACGCCGAGGAAGTTCCACAGGCCGTGGACGCCCATGGCGGCGACCCACCCCACAGGGCCGATCCACACCCACGACCACCGCGACCGGGTGCGCACGACGGCCCAGGCCAGGGCCATCCCGGTGAAGGAGGTCGCCATCGGGTGCACGAAGGGGCTGAGCACGCCCCGGAGGAACACGGTGACGCCCAGCGCCGCCCCGCCGCCCGACTGGAGGAAGTACCCGATGTTCTCGACGAAGGCGAAGCCGGCCCCGATGTAGCCGGCGTAGACCACGCCGTCCAGGACGGAGTTGATGGAGGAGCGCCGCCACAGCACCAGGACGACGACGCCGAGCCCCTTGAGGGTCTCCTCGACGACGGGCGCGACGAACACCGACACGGACGCCGTGGCCCCTTGGACGTCGCCCGTCACCTGAGCGACGTTGACGAGCATCGCGGTGTTGACGATCGAGGCGGCCAGTGCGGCGACGCCCGCTCCCCAGGCCAGGGCCACGAGCCTGGGCCACCAGGGCTCGGGCTCCCACCGGTCGATGTGTCCGAGCACGGCGAGCACCAGCACCAGAGGCACCAGGGCGATGGCCGCCATCTGCGCGGTCGAGGCGGCGCCGCCGGTGAGCGCGTACTGGACGAGGAGCGCCGCCACGCCCGCCACGCCCAGGCCGACGAGGAGGATCTCGAACCAGGGCGCCGAGCGCCGCCGCGGCGGCGGCTGCCACACGGGGGCCGCGTGGTCCGGGCGGGGCGCCCCCGCCGCCGGGGCGTCCGCGCCCGCGCCGTCCTGGATCCGGCGGAGCCGATAGTCCTCGCCCGGTCCTCCCCAGGGCCCGTCCGCGCTCATCGGTGCCTCCTCACGCCGCCGGTCCCGCGTCCTGCGCCCCGTCGTCGAAATCGATCGTCGCCGGCGGGGTCGCGCGGCCGTACAGGTGGAGGACCCGGACCCACGGGTTCTCCCGGAGATGACGGACCTGCGTCACGTCGAGGTTGTGCATCGAGCGCGCGAGCTGGACGCGGTAGCAGGCCATGTCCAGCGCCGACAGCAGCGCCGCCCCCGAGGCGTCGTCGCGGAGGCGGTCGCGGACCTCCGGCGTCACGGCGGACCGCAGCGCCCGCGACAGCGCCGACTCGCGCTCGTTGCGGTCGGCCACCGACCGCTCGTCATAGGCCACCCCTCCCAGGCCCTGGCGCCGCCGGTCGAGGTCGTCGTTGACGAACACGGCGTCGTCGGCCATCAGGCAGGTCGTCGCCGCCGCCGCGACCTCTCCGGCCGCGGCCGGCTCCAGCAGCCCGGATGCCGCCAGAAGGCGCGCATCGGCCGCCCGGCGCACCGTCAGCCGGTCCAGCCCGTCGCGGGCGGTGAGCAGGCGCCAGTGCAGCCGGTCCAGCCGCTTCGCCAGCGACACCGCGTACCACGTGGCGGCGGCCACCGCCAGGACGGCCAGGACCAGCAGGGCGACGAGCGTCGGCGTCATGTCGCTCCCTCGCTGCGCAGCCGCCCGCGCAGGAGCTCGAGGGCCGAGGGGTCCTCGTCCCCGGGGCGCGCCGTCGCCAGCGCCGTCTCATAGGCCGCGAGGATCCGGTCGGTGACGACGCCCCAGTCGTACTGGGCGGAGGCGCGCTGCCCGGCCTGCGCGACGCGCGCGAGCGCCTCGCGGTCTCCCAGGCCGTCGATCAGCGCGCGGGCCAGCGCCTGCGGATCGCCCGTCGGGAAGAGGATCCCGGCGCGGCCCTCGGCGAGGACCGCGCGGAACGCCTCCAGCTCGGAGGCCACGACGGCGCATCCGGCCGCCATGCCCTCCACCAGGACGATCCCGAACGACTCCCCGCCCGTTTGCGACGCCACGTAGACGGTGGCGCCCCGCAGGAGCGACTCCTTCTGGGCGTCGGTGATCTCTCCGAGGAACTCCACGGAGTCCCCGTGGGCAGCCAGCCGCTCCCGGATGGCCTCCGCGCCCCCGCGGCCCGCGATGAGGAAGCGCGCCCCCGGATGGGCGGCCAGAACCGCCGGGATCGCCTCCGCGAAGACGGGCAGCCCCTTGCGGGGCTCGTCGAGGCGTCCGAGGAACGCGATGACGGGGCGCTCCTCCGTCTGCTCCCAGGCGGGCAGGGGCCGCGCCTCGCGGAAGACCCGCGTGTCGACGCCGTTGGGGATGATGACGGCGTCGCCGCCGTGGTGCTCGACGACCGTGCGCCGCGCCTCCGCCGACACGGCGATGCGCACCGAGATCCGCTCCATCAGCGGGCGCAGGACCCCGGCCGTCATCTCGCGGGCGTAGGAGCGGTCCATCGCGGAGTGGAACGTCGCGACCACCGGCACGTCGGCGTTCATCACGGCGAGCATCGAGATCGACGGCGTCGTCGGCTCGTGGACGTGGAGGACGTCGAAGCCGCCCTCGTCGAGCCACCGGCGGGTCCGCGCCGAGACCACCGGGCCGAAGGACAGGCGCGCCACCGAGCCGTTGAAGCGGATCGGGACCGCGGCCCCCACCGAGGTCGCGAAGGCCGGCAGATCCGCGTGCTCGGAGGGCGTAAGCACGGCCACCTCGTGCCCGCGCCGGATCAGCTCCTCCGCGAGGTCGCGGATGTGGAACTGGACGCCGCCGGGCACGTCCCAGGAGTACGGGCAGACGATGCCGATCCTCATGGCGCCGTTCCCTCCTGGAGATGGCGCTCGCGCGCCCGCGCCAGCCGCTGCGGATCCAGGTCCTCGACGAACACCGGCTGCATCATGTGCCAGTCCGTGACGTGCTCCCGCAGCGCGGGCGACACGGCGTCCACCCACGCCTGGGTGTGGGTCTCCACCCCCGTGCGCCGCGAGGTCGGCCCCGGCGCAGGCACCGGGCCGACGATCTCCACGACGGTCCCCCAGCCTCCCCCCGAGGAGCGGGGCAGGCGGCGGGAGTGGACGACGCCGGCGAAGAGCGGGCAGCCCACACGCTCCGCCAGCGCGGCGGGTCCCGCCGCGACCAGCGCGCGGTGGCCGCACAGGTCGACGTCGATGCCGGAGCCCGTGATGTCGCGATCGGCCAGCAGCGGGATCAGCGCGTGACTGTCCCGCGCCCGCTCGACCAGCTGAGGGAAGACCGGGTGTCCCTTCTCCGCCGCCAGGATCTGCATGCCCAGCCCCTCGCGCAGGTCGACGAACGCCCGGAAGAGATCCGGCGGCTCCAGCTTCTCCACCACCGTGAGGACGCCCAGGTCGTGGCGGCCCGCGTAGGCGGCCGCCAGATCGTAGGTGCCGGAATGCGTCAGCGCCAGGACGACGGGCCCGTCCTGCGTGAGGGCGCGCAGCTCCGGGAGCCGGTCGAAGGACACCGACTGATCGATCCGCTCCCCCGACAGGGCGCCCAGCGCCAGTTGCTCGGCGTAGGTGCGGAAGTGGGAGCGGACCGCGGCGCGGGACTCCGCGCCGCTCGGGCGCCTGCCCCGGATCCGCGCGTGGTTGCGCTCCAGGAGCCGCACCGAGCGCCCCCGCAGCGCCCACGTGACGTCCGCCGCCACGTCCGCAGCGGCCAGGACCAGGCCGAACGGCAGGCGCGGGACCACGCGGAAGGCGAGGGCCAGAGGGGAGAATCCGCTCATGCCGTCGCCTCCGGGCCACCGCGCTGCGCCCCCAGCGCGCGCCGCGTGAACCAGATCCGCTGTCCGACGGTGACCAGGGAGGCGAACGCGACCCAGCACAGTCCGGCGGCGTACAGCCACTCCGGCAGCCCCAGCCCGGTGAGGAAGGCGCCCAGCAGGCCGATGATCAGACGGTCCGTGCGCTCGGCGATGCCGAGCTTCGCCTCGACGCCCACCGACTCGGCGCGGGCCCGCGCGTAGGGCACGGTCCCCGCGCCGACCATCGCGATCAGCCCGGCGATCACCGAGACCGTGCGCACCGGGCCCGAGGCCATCCCCATCGCCGCCCAGGCCGCCAGGGAGCCGAACACGGCGCCGTCCCCCAGGCGGTCCAGCGTCGAATCGAGGAACGCGCCGAACGCCGACGACTGGCCCGTGGAGCGTGCCAGCACCCCGTCCAGCGAGTCGAAGAGCAGGACGACGCCCAGCGCGACCGCGCCCTGCCACAGATACCCCCGGGCGAGGACGGCGATCGACACGGCGATCGTGGCCACCGAGCCCGTCACGGTGATGACGTTCGGGGTGATGTGCAGCGCGGACAGCGCGCGCGCCACCGGCGTGAAGACCGCCCTCGTCACGGATCGTCCATGGGCGCCGAGCATCAGGCCTCCTCTGCCGTGGGGGCGTGGCCGCCCTCGTCCTCGTCGCCGCCCTCGTCCCCCTCCGCCGGCCACGCGGCGGCCAGCCGCGCGCGGGCCTCCTCGAGGAGCTCGGGGACGGCCTTCGTGCGCGCGACGAGCGGGAAGAAGTTCGCGTCCCCCGTCCAGCGCGGGATGACGTGCTGGTGGAGATGCGCGGCGATTCCCGCCCCCGCCACCGCGCCCTGGTTCATCCCCAGATTGAAGCCGTGGGGGCCGGCGGTGTCGCGCTCGACGCGGATCGCCGTGGCGGTGAGCTCGCCGAGCTCCGCACGCTCCTCGGGCGTGAGATCCGTGTACTCGCTGACGTGGCGGTAGGGGCACACCAGCATGTGCCCCGAGTTGTAGGGGAACAGGTTCATCAGCACGTAGCAGGTCCGGCCCCGGTGGACGATGAGGGCCTCGGGGTCCGTGCGCCCGGGCGCCGCGCAGAACGGGCACTCGCCCTGCGAGGCGTCCGCCGGCTTGTGGTCGCCGTTGATGTAGGCCATCCGGTACGGCGTCCACAGGCGGTCGAAGCCGTCGTCGTCCCCGGCGAACTCCGCGGCGTCGCGCGCCTGAACGCCGGCCGCGCCCAGACGGCCCCGTTCGGCCGCCCCTCCCATGTCCTCGCGCTCAGCGCGTCCCATGCCCGCTCCCGTTCCGCCTCACAGCTCGTCCGTGTTGACGCGGCCCCGGATGTGCGCCGTGAGGCGCGCGATCGCCTGGTCCACGGGCACGCCGTTGTCCTGGTGGCCGTCGCGGAAACGGAAGGAGACGGCCCCCGCCTCCGCGTCCTCGCCGCCCGCGATGAGGATGTAGGGGACCTTCTCCTTCGAGGCGTTGCGGATCTTCTTGCCGAAGCGGTCGTCGGAGTGGTCGACCTCGACGCGCACGCCCTCCGCGCGCAGGCGCGCGGCGACCTCGTCGACGTAGCCGTCGAACGCGTCGGCGACGGGGACCAGCTTGACCTGGACCGGCGCCAGCCACGCGGGGAACGCCCCCGCGTAGTGCTCCGTCAGCACGCCGATGAAGCGCTCGACGGAGCCCAGCTTCGCCGAGTGGATCATGACGGGGCGCTTGCGCGTGCCGTCCTGGGCCGTGTACTCCAGGCCGAAGCGCTCGGGCTGATTGAAGTCGTACTGGACCGTCGACATCTGCCAGGTGCGGCCCAACGCGTCCTTGGCCTGCACGGACACCTTCGGGCCGTAGAACGCGGCGCCCCCGGGGTCGGCCACCAGGTCGAGGCCCGTGGACTCGCAGACCTCCTGGAGGACGCGCGTCGCCTCCGCCCAGTCCTCGTCCGAGCCGATGAACTTGTCCGAGTCCTCGCCCGCCTCGTCGCGCGTGGACAGCTCCAGGTAGAAGTCCGACAGGCCGAAGGCGCTGAGGACCTCGTCGAAGAAGCCCAGCAGCTCCTTGATGACCTGCGGCGCCTGCTCGGGCGTGCAGTAGATGTGGGAGTCGTCCTGTGTGAAGCCCCGCATCCGGGTGAGGCCCTGGACAACGCCCGACTTCTCGTAGCGGTAGTCGTGCCCCATCTCGAACAGCCGCAGCGGCAGGTCGCGGTAGGAGCGGCCGCGGGAGCGGTAGATGAGGTTCTGCATCGGGCAGTTCATGGCCTTGAGGTAGTACTCCTGGCCGGCGCGGGTGATCGTCCCGTCCTCGCCGCGCTCCTCGTCGACGTTCATCGGGGGGAACATCGTGTCCGCGTAGTGCGGGAGGTGGCCCGAGGTGTGGAAGAGGCCGCCCTTGGAGATCTCCGGCGTGTAGACGATGTCGAACCCGCGCTTGAGGTGCTCGTCGATGATGAACTCCTCGACGACGTGGCGCAGCATGCCGCCCTTCGGGTGGAACACGGCCAGGCCGGGGCCAATCTCCTCGGGGAAGGAGAACAGGTCGAGCTCGGCGCCCAGGCGGCGGTGGTCGCGGCGCTCGGCCTCGCGGATGCGCTCCTGATAGGCCAGGAGATCGTCCTTCGACGCCCACGCGGTGCCGTAGATGCGCTGGAGGTGGTCGTTCGCCTGATCGCCCTTCCAGTAGGCGGCGGAGGACTTCGTCAGGGCGAAGCCGTTGCCGATCAACCGGGTGCTGGGCAGATGGGGGCCGCGGCACAGGTCCTTCCACACGACCGTGCCGTCCGGGGCCACGTTGTCGTAGATGGTGAGCTCGGCGCCCCCGACCTCCACGCCGGCGCCCTCGGCGGTGTGCCCGCCCTTGGAGCCGATGAGCTCGAGCTTGTAGGGCTGGTCCGCCAGCTCGGCGCGGGCCTCCTCGTCGGTGACGACGCGGCGGACGAAGCGCTGGCCCTGCTTGACGATGCGCTTCATCCGCTTCTCGAGGTCGCGCAGCAGCTCCGGCGTGACGGCGTCGATGTCGCCGAAGTCGTAGTAGAAGCCGTCCGTGATGTACGGCCCGATGCCGAGGTTCGCGTCGGGGAACACCTGCTGGACGGCCTGGGCCAGGACGTGGGTCGTCGAGTGCCGGAGGATCTCCAGCCCCGCCGGGGAGTCCAGCGCGATCGATCGGACCTCCGCGCCCGCGGGGATCTCCGCGGCGAGGTCCCTCGCGGTCCCGTCCACGAACATGGCGACGACCTCACGCTGGTCGGCGAACCACGTCGTGCCGGTCGTGCCGACCTCGATCCGGTGGGCCTCACCGTCGATGGTCACATCGATCACTGGCACAGTCGTCTCCTCCACATCCTGGTGCGCGCGCACCGATCGATCCTCGCGTGCGCGCAGGGGCCCCGCGCAGAGACGAGGTGCGCGCCGGACCCTGCCCGTCCGCGGGATGCTGACCGCCCCATGCTACCCGCCCGCCGGGCCCCTCCTCAGCGCGCCCGCAGCCGGTCGCCCGCATGCTTCGCGCGCATCGCGGTCCTCAGCGCGCGGTACCCCGCCGACCGCACGGGCATGTCCCAGGCGCCGTCGACGTCCGTGTGATGCCGGGCGAAACGCCGCTTGTAGCGGCCCACGGTGTACAGCTCCGCGACGCGCGGGGAGTGGATGCCCATGAGGTCGAACCCCCGCACGCCCTCGCCGGCCAACGCGACGGCCACGCCGAAGTCCAGCGCGTCCGGCCCCAGCACATCGCGCGCCTCACGCGCGGAGGCGCCGTAGTAGGCGACCGCCTGCCGGTCGTTGACCAGGACCATGTCCCAGCACACCAGGTGACTGTCCTCCCCCACGCGCACGCCGAACAGCCGGGCGTGGTCGGGGCCCAGGGTCTCCAGGAGGTCCCAGTACACCGACTCGGGATGGGGGCGGAACCCGTCGCGCTGGGACGTCTCGGTGAGGATCGCGTAGTACTCGTGGAACCGCTCGCGGGACAGTCCGGTCTCCTCGACGATCCGGGCGCCGCGCTCCTCCATCCGCTTGCGGGCGCGGCGCACCGCCCGGCGCCCGTCCGTCGTCATCGACTCCAGCACGGACTCCTCGGAGCCGCCGGACGTGTCGACGACGATCGTGCGGTCGTAGGTGATGGTCTGCAGCGGCTCGCACAGATCGGGCGCCGAGAAGGCGGCGTGGAGGCGGACGAAGACGACGCCGCGCTCGCGGGACCGCACGAGCGCGCGCAAGTCCTCACGCAGCCGGTGCGCGCGGTCGGGCGACTGCTCCTTGAGCCACACGGGGCCGTGGCGGGCCCACAGGTACCGCACGCCGCGCAGCCTGTACTCGTACAGGGCGAGCAGCGCGACCGGGCGGTCGTCCTCGACCCACTGGAGCCGGCCCCACAGCGGCCGCCCCTGCGCCTGCTCGAAACGCTCCCAGGCGGCCGACTGCTCGATCGGCAGCCCGGCGCCCCCCGAGGCGGACGCCTTCATCTGCTCGGCGGTGATGGGCTCGAAGCGAGACCCTCCCATGCGCACGCACTCCTCACTCCGCGATCCGGGTCGGCACCCGAACGGCGGGACGCGGTCCGTCAGAACGAGCGGTCCGTGGCTCTCGGGTAGTAGCGCCGGAACTTACGGTACTGATTGGTCTTCTGCAGAGCAACCACCGCGCGCCGCCGCGGATCCGTCTCCGCGCCGTACTCCAGGGGGTCGAGGCGCCGCCCGTCGCGCATGAGCCCGCGCACCCGTTCGCGCAGCGCCTCGTCGCGCAGATAGCGCAGGAGGAGCCGGTCGGGCACCAGCGAGTAGAGGATCTCGCGCCGGGGGCTGCTCGCCGCGCCGCCCGCCGGGGCCCCGTGGTCGCGGTCCACCAGGTCCGCCACCATCGGCGGCATCGGGTTGGCGCCGGCGGCCGTCATGTACCAGTTGTTCCGCCCGATGCGGGGGTTGACCTCGAAGAAGACGGCGCGCCCGTCGCGGGGGTCGATCTTGACGTCGAAGTTCGCGAAGCCCCGGTAGCCCGTCGAGGAGAGGATCCTCCGGGCGTCCTCCCACAGGTCGGGGAAGGCCTCGGTGATCATCGCGACGGGGTTGCCGATCATCGTCGGCGCGTGGTCCTCCAGCAGGACTCGGGCGGAGCCGATGACCGTGGTCTCCCCCGCGGAGTCCACATAGGCGGTGATCGAGCGCATCTGCGTGTTGTCGCCGGGGATGAGCTCCTGGACGAGGAACGTGTCGCGGAACCCCGCCTCCGCCAGCGCGCGCCACAGACCGGCCAGGTCATCGGCGGACTCGAGGAACCAGATCTTGCGCTTGCCGGGGAAGTCGACGGCGTCGTAGGCGTCTCCGCGCGCCGCCTTCGCGACCACCGGGAAGTCGAACGCCACCTCGGGCGCCCGCCATCCGGCCTTCCCCGCGCCCGCCAGGTCGACGACCACCGTGCGGGGCGTGGGCACGCCCAGGTCCTCGCACACGCGGGCGAAGTGGGCCTTGTCCGTGACGCGGTCGATGGTGCCGAGGTCGGGGAAGGGCAGAGCGTAACGGCCGGCCAGCCGCTCGCGATGGCGGGCGACGAACGCGGAGTGGACGTCGTGGTTCGCCATCAGGACCAGCTCGCGGCCGGGGTGGGCCGCCGCCAAGCCGTCGAGGACGGCCAGCGTCTCCGCGTCGCCCGCATGGGCCGGCAGGTGCTCGACGGTGAAGAGGTCCGAGCGCTCGATGGCCACGGTCGGCGAGGACGCCACGCAGATCGAGCGCACGCCGAAGGCCTCGTGGAAGGAGCGCCCGATGCCGTAGACGCCGATGTCCCCGCCCAGGATGACGGGCAGCAGCCCTCCGTCGCGCCCCGAACGCTCCGTGTCCACGTCGTGCCTCCCTCTTCCGGCGTCGTCCTCCGCCGCCGCGGCACAGTGTAGAGGAGCGCCCCCGCCTCCTGGCGAGGTTCGCCCATCCGGCCGGGCGCACGCGGTCGTGCGGACGGTGGGCCACGGCCCTTGACGAGGGCGCCCGCGTGGCCGGGATGCGTGGGTGCGCGGCTGTGAACCTGCCCCGCGATCTCACCGGGCACGACGACGGGGCAGGTCAGAAACGCATCCTGACCTGCCCCGCTGTGGTGGGCGATACTGGGATCGAACCAGTGACCTCTTCCGTGTGAAGGAAGCGCGCTCCCCCTGCGCCAATCGCCCGAGGTGGGTACGGGATTCGAACCCGTGTGTACGGCTTTGCAGGCCGCTGCCTCGCCTCTCGGCCAACCCACCAGAGTCGCAGTGGTTCAACCGGAGAACCGAGCGGATGACGGGACTCGAACCCGCGACCCTCACCTTGGCAAGGTGATGCTCTACCAACTGAGCCACATCCGCAAGCGTGACCGCATGCCTGCGACCGTGGGCGATACTGGGATCGAACCAGTGACCTCTTCCGTGTCAGGGAAGCGCGCTCCCGCTGCGCCAATCGCCCGAGCGGATGACGGGACTCGAACCCGCGACCCTCACCTTGGCAAGGTGATGCTCTACCAACTGAGCCACATCCGCGCTGCCATCGTGGCCTTTCGACCTGTCCGGCGAACGCGGAACAGCCTAACAGGTCCGGCCCGCTTTGACGAAACCGGCCGGCATGCGAGTCCCCTCACATCGCCCGCCCCGCCTCCCCGCGGAGCCAATCCGTGGCACCCTGTGTGCATGCAGATCTGGCCCGGCGCCCCCTATCCCCTCGGTTCCACCTATGACGGGGCGGGGACGAACTTCGCGCTCTTCTCCTCCGTCGCCGAGCGCGTCGAGCTGTGCCTGCTCGACGACCAGCGCAGCGAGACCCGCGTGGACCTCACCGAGGTCGACGCGCACGTGTGGCACGCCTACCTTCCGGGCGTCGGCCCCGGGCAGCGCTACGGCTACCGCGTCCACGGGCCGTTCGATCCGGCGTCGGGGGCGCGGTGCGACGCCTCGAAGCTCCTCCTCGACCCCTACGCCAAGGCCTTCGACGGCGCCGTGGGGACCTCGAACGCGCTCTACACCTACGACTTCGCCGACCACGACCGGCCCAACCACGAGGATTCGGCGTCCGACACGCTGGCGTCCGTCGTGGTCAACCCCTTCTTCGACTGGGGCAACGACCATCACCCCCGCCACGCCTACAGCGAGTCGATCATCTACGAGGCCCACGTCAAGGGCATGACGATGCGCCATCCGGAGGTGCCGGAGGACCAGCGCGGCACCTACGCAGGCATGGCGCATCCCGCCGTCATCC
Organism: Actinomycetes bacterium; assembly: GCA_023426345.1. Classification (GTDB taxonomy): domain Bacteria; phylum Actinomycetota; class Actinomycetes; order Actinomycetales; family Actinomycetaceae; genus Pauljensenia. The sequence continues at coordinate 18,815 of JAFAAX010000153.1, read as the reverse complement.
GCCATCTGCGCGAGCTCGGCGTGACGACCGTCGAGTTCATGCCCGTCCACCAGTTCGTGTCCGACTCCGTCCTGCAGGAGCGCGGGCTGTCGAACTACTGGGGCTACAACACCATCGGGTTCTTCGCCCCCCACAACGCCTACGCGTCGACGGGGACCGCGGGCGAGCAGGTGGCCGAGTTCAAGCAGATGGTCCGCGCCCTCCACGAGGCCGGCATCGAGGTGATCCTGGACGTTGTGTACAACCACACGGCCGAGGGCAATCACATGGGCCCGACGCTGTCCTTCAAGGGCATCGACAACGCCGCCTACTACCGGCTGGTCGACGGGGACGCCGCCCACTACTTCGACACGACGGGCACGGGGAACTCGCTGCTCATGAGCAGCCCCCACGTCCTCCAGCTGATCATGGACTCCCTGCGCTACTGGGTGAGCGAGATGCACGTCGACGGGTTCCGCTTCGATCTGGCCTCCACGCTGGCCCGCCAGTTCGCCGAGGTCGACCGCCTGTCCGCGTTCTTCGACCTCATCCACCAGGATCCGGTGATCAGCCAGGTCAAGCTCATCGCGGAGCCATGGGACCTGGGCGAGGGCGGCTACCAGGTGGGCGGGTTCCCTCCCCTGTGGTCGGAGTGGAACGGGCGCTACCGCGACACGGTCCGTGACTTCTGGCGCGGCGAGTTCTCCTCCCTCCCCCAGTTCGCCTCCCGGCTGGCCGGCTCCGCGGACCTGTACGAACCCACCGGCCGCCTGCCCGTGGCGTCGATCAACTTCGTGACGGCCCACGACGGCTTCACCATGGCGGACCTGGTGTCCTACAACGAGAAGCACAACGAGGCCAACGGCGAGGGCAACCAGGACGGCGAGTCGAACAACCGGTCGTGGAACTGCGGGGCGGAGGGCCCCACCGACGATCCCGCGGTGCGCGCGCTGCGCGCCCGCCAGCACCGCAACTTCCTCACGACGCTCCTGTTCAGCCAGGGCGTGCCGATGATCGTCCACGGCGACGAGCTCGGACGCACCCAGCGCGGCAACAACAACGCCTACTGCCAGGACAACGAGATCACGTGGGTGGACTGGGACCTGGACGAGGACCAGCTGGAGCTGCTCGCCTTCTCCCGCCATCTCGTCCATCTGCGGCGCGACCACCCCGTCCTGCGGCGCCGCCGCTTCTTCAAGGGCTCCGCCTCGCGCGGCGGGGAGTCCGACCTCGGCGAGGTCGAGTGGTTCACCCCCGGCGGGACCCACATGACCGAGGACGAGTGGAACCAGCCGTGGGCCCGCGCCACGATGGTCTTCTACAACGGCTCGGCCATCCAGGAGCCCGACCGGCTGGGCAACCGCATCGTCGACGACGACTTCCTCCTGCTGGTCAACGCCGCGCCCGAGGCCGTCGAGTTCGTCCTGCCCGCCCCGGTCTACGGCCAGCTCTGGCAGACGGTGGTGAACACGGGCGACGACGCCGACGAGTCCGAGCTGCGCTCGGGCGAGCGCATCCAGGTCCCCGACCGCACGGCGCTCATCTTGATGAACCCCGTGGGGGAATGACCATGGCCGAGCCGCACCCGCATCTGCCCCGCGCCGGGCGGCGCACGCCCGTGAGCACGTACCGCCTGCAGCTCACGCCGGACCTCACGTTCGACCGGGCGCGCGAGGCGCTGCCCTATCTGGCGGACCTGGGCGTCACGGACGTCTATCTCTCCCCCATCCTCCAGGCCGTCCCCGGCTCCCGGCACGGCTACGACGTCGTCGACCACACCCGGATCGACGCCGATCTGGGCGGACGCCCGGCCTTCGAGGACTTCGCGGACCGCGCCCACGGCCTCGGCCTCGGCGTCGTGGTCGACATCGTGCCCAACCACATGGCCGTGCCGACCCCGGTGTGGCTCAACCGCGCCCTGTGGTCCGTCCTCAAGGACGGGCAGGACTCCCCCTTCGCCCACTGGTTCGACCTGGAGCCCCGGCGCCAGATCCTCATGCCGGTGCTGGGGGCCCGGATCGGCCAGGTGCTGGCCCGCGGGGAGCTGTCCGTCGACCGGATGACGGTGCCGACCGAGTCCGACCGCGGCGAGCAGTGGGTGCTGCGCTACTACGACCACGTCTTCCCCGTCGCCGAGGGCACGGAGGCGCTGCCGCTGACGGTCCTCCTGGAGCGCCAGCACTACCGCCTCGCCTACTGGAAGGTGGGCGACGAGGAGCTCAACTACCGGCGGTTCTTCGACGTCGACACGCTGGCCGGCATCCGCGTCGAGCGCCCAGAGGTCTTCGACGCCACGCATGCGCTGCTCCTCTCCCTGTTCGACGAGGGCCGCATCGACGGCTTCCGCGTCGACCACCCCGACGGCCTGGCCGATCCCCGCGATTACTTCCGCCGATTGTCCGAGCGCACCGGCGGCGCCTGGATCGTCGCGGAGAAGATCATGGAGGACGACGAGCGCCTGCCCGGCGACTGGGCCGTCTGCGGGACGACGGGCTACGACACGGCCTGGCGCGTCCACGCCCTCCAGGTCGACCCCCGAGCGGAGATGCCGATGGGCGCGCTCATGCAGGAGATCGCGGGCGACGCCCCGTCCTCCCTGGGGGAGGTGGTCCGCCAGTCGAAGAGCCAGATCCTCCAGACCTCCCTGTCGGCGGAGTCGCGCCGCGTGGCGGAGCTGGTCTGGGACATCTGCCAGGAGGACGTCCGCCTGCGCGATCACACGATGCGCGGCCTCCTCGAGTGCCTGGGCGCCCTGCTCGTCGAGATGGGCCAGTACCGGGCCTATGTCGTCCCCGGGGCGCCCGCCCCTCAGGCCGGTCGCGACGTCATCGGCGGGGCCCGCGACCGCGCGCTGCTGCGCCTGGACCCGGACCTCGAGGAGACGATGGACGTCCTGGTCTCCCTGGTGCTGGGCGACGAGGTCGGCTCCGCGGGCCTGTCCTCCTCCGACGAGCGCCGCGCGGAGCTGGTCATCCGCTTCCAGCAGGTGTGCGGAGCCGTCATGGCGAAGGGCGTGGAGGACACGGCCTTCTACCGGTGGACGCATCTGACCTCCCTCACGGAAGTCGGCGGCTCGCCGGGGTCCTTCGCCCTGTCCCCCGACGCGTTCCACGCCTTCGAGTCCCACCTCCAGGCGACGTGGCCGGCGACGATGACGGCCGGCACCACCCATGACTCCAAGCGCGGCGAGGACGTGCGCGCCCGCCTGGCGGCGCTGACCTCCTTCCCCCAGGAGTGGGCGGGCCTGGTCCAGCAGCTGCGTTTCGTCACGGCTCCGCGCCGCCCGCGCGCCCTCGACGGGCGCGCCGAGAACCTCCTGTGGCAGACCCTGGCCGCCACGTGGGGCGACCGGGACGCGATGACCGCCGACCGGCTGCGGGCCTACCTGACGAAGGCCGTCCGCGAGCAGAAGACGTGGACGACGTGGACGGCGCCCGACACGCTCCGGGAGGACGAGCTCCTGGAGTTCGCGGCCCTGTGCCTGGCGGACCCCGACGTCATCGCCCTGATGGACGCGTGGACGGAGCGCACCCGGGCCGCCCAGCGCACCTGCGTGCTGGTCACCAAGGCGCTCCAGCTCACCGTCCCCGGCGTCGCGGACCTCTACCAGGGCAGCGAGGTGACGGCCACGTCCCTGGTCGATCCCGACAATCGCCGACCCGTCGACTTCGCCGCCCTGGCCGCGCGGCTCGCGGCGATCCCCGTCGGGCGAGCCGAGGACCTCGACGACGAGAAGCTGCGCCTGACCCGGGCGGTCCTGCGCCTGAGGGCGCGCGAGCGCGCGGCCTTCGTGTCCGCCGAGGCCGGGTACGCGCCACTGCCGGCGTCCTCCGGCCATGTCGTCGCCTTCGTCCGCGAGGACGCGACGGGCCCCCGCGCCGTCACGGTCGCGACCCGGCTGCCGGGCGCCCTGGCGGAGCTGGGGGGATGGGCGGACCAGACCGTCGTCCTGCCCGAGGGCACGTGGGCGGACGTCGTCTCCGGGCGGCGCGTCCGTGGCGGCCCCGTCCGGCTGACCGCGCTGCTCGGCGCGGATCCGGTGGTCGTCCTCGGCCGCGTCGACGAGGACGAGGGCGGAGCGCCCGGCGCGGACGGCCCGCACGCCGAGGAGCCCCGATGAGCGTGACGATCCCCGCCCGCGTGTGGGCCCCGGCGGCTCGGGGCGTCGCCCTCGTCACCGGGGACGGTGCGCGCACGGCGATGGCCCGCGACCCCGAGCGCGCCGGATGGTGGGAGGGGCCCGGCCTGGCCGTCGGCGCCGACTACTGGTTCTCCCCCGACGGGGAGGGGCCGTTCCCCGATCCCCGCTCCCGCTGGCAGCCGGCGGGCGTGGACGGCCCGAGCCGCGCCTGGGCGCCCGACCCCGGCCATGAGTGGGTCCCCTGCCCCGACCGCCCCGTGCTGGGCGGCGTCATCGAGGAGATCCACGTCGGCACGTTCACCGCGGAGGGCACGCTGGACGCGGCCGCGGACCACCTCCACGAGCTGGCCGACCTGGGGGTGGGCACCGTCGAGCTCATGCCCGTCGCCCAGTTCTCGGGCGAGTTCGGCTGGGGCTACGACGGCGTTGACCTGTTCGCCGTCCACCGCGCCTACGGAGGGCCGGACGCCCTGGTCCGCTTCGTCGACCGCGCCCACGCGCTGGGCCTGGCCGTCTGCCTCGACGTCGTCCTCAACCACCTGGGCGCCTGGGGCAACCACCTCTCGCGGTTCGGGCCCTACTACTCGGAGCGGCACCAGACGCCCTGGGGGCCCGGCTTCGACCTGGACGGGCCCGACTCCCGGGAGCCGCGCGCCTTCCTCCTGGACGTGTGCCGGCACTGGCTGGTCGACCTCCACGTCGACGCGCTGCGGCTGGACGCCGTCCACGCGATCCTCGACGACTCCCCGCGCCATCTGGTGGCGGAGCTCGCGGACCGCGTCGCGCAGTGGCGCGCGGAGACCGGGCGCCGTCTCACACTCATCGCCGAGTCCGACCTCAACCAGCCGGCGCTCGTCACCGCGCGGGCCCGGGGCGGCGCGGGCCTGGACGCCCAGTGGGACGACGACGTCCACCACGCGCTGTTCGTGGCGCTGACCGGCGAGACGCAGGGCTACTACGCGGACTTCGCGGACCCCGACGCGCTGCCCCACGCGCTGAGCGACGTGTTCTACCACGACGGGCGGTGGTCGTCGTTCCGCGGGCGGGAGTGGGGCGCGCCCGTGCCGGCGGACCTCGACCGGCGGCGCTTCGTCGCCTTCTTCCAGGATCACGACCAGGTCGGGAACCGGGCGGCCGGGGACCGTCCCTCGGCCTCCCTGGACGAGGCCCAGCTGGCGGGCGCCGCCGCGATCGTGCTGCTCGGCTCGTGGACGCCGATGCTCTTCCAGGGGGAGGAGTGGGGCACGCGGACGCCCTTCCGCTACGTCGCCGACCAGGAGACGGAGGACCGCGCCCGGATGACGCGGGAGGGGCGGCGCGCCGAGTTCGGACGCCACGGGTGGAGCGGCGACGTGCCGGACCCCACGTCGCGGGAGACGCTGCGGTCCTGCGTCCTTGACCGCGCGGAGCGCCGCGAGCCGGCTGGACGGCGGATGCTCGCCTGGTACCGCACGCTGATCGGCCTGCGGGAGACGCTCCCCGGGGTGGGCGAGGGCCATCGGATGGCGGCGGCCTGGGAGGATGGCGTCCTCGTCCTGGACAACGCCGGCGCCCGCGTGGAGGCGGACCTGCGGGGGCGCGCCCTGCCGGCGGCCGGTTCCGCGGCGGGCGGCGACGAGGTGGTGGCCCGGTTCCCGTCTTCCCGGGGCCCCGGGGACGCCGTGCGCGTGAGCAGGAAGGACCAGCGCCGATGAGCGGACAGACCTCGGACCCGGAGGACCTCTCCCCCGTCCCCGTTCCCGTCCCCGTCCCCTCCCCGGCCTCCGGGGGCGGGGAGGACGGCGAGGGCGGCGAGGGCGGGACGCGCCTCGCCTCCCTGAGCGCCTCGCGGGCGTGGAGGGACGGCCAGGTGGTCGACACCGATGTGGTGCCCGAGGAGATCCCGGCCCTGGTGGCTGACCCCGACACGCTCGTGTGGATCGACCTCCTGGAGCCCTCCACCGCGGACCTCCACCGCGTCGTCGGCTCGCTCGGCCTGCCGCCCACCGCCGTCGAGGACGTGCTCGGGCGCTTCGAGCGTCCCAAGATCGTCCATCACGACCGATGGACCTACGTGACCACGTCGGCGATGCGCCTGGACGCGGATGTGCCCGGACCCGATGGCGGGACCGCCAGGGACCTCGTGCGCATGCGGGTCTCCGCCATCGCCACCGCCTCCGCCCTGGTGACGATCCGCCTGGACCCGCGGTGGGACATGGACGAGGTCGTCCGACGCTGGGAGGAGGACCCCGATCTCATCGGACGCGGCGTCCCGGCATTGCTCCACGGGCTCCTCGACGCCGTCGTCGACGGGCACTTCGACGTCCTCCAGGACCTCGACGACCGCGCGGAGGACCTCGAGGACGAGCTGCTCGGCGACACCCCGGCCGGCGATTCCTTCATCCGCGAGCTCTACGCGCTGCGCAAGCACCTCGTCCGCGTCCGCCGCGTCGTCGTCCCGATGCGCGACGTCGTCTCGGGGATCGAACGGCGACCGACCTCAGGAGCCGCGGGCGCCCTCTCCCAGGAGATGGCGCCGTGGTGGGGAGACCTCTACGACCACGTCCTGCGGGCCTCGGAGTGGGCGGACTCGCTGCGGGACATGATCGCCTTCATGGTGGAGACGCAGATGTCCCTGATGGACTGGCGGCTCAACATCGTCATGAAGAAGCTGGCGGGGTGGGCCGCCATCATCGCCGTGCCGACCCTCATCACCGGCTGGTACGGCCAGAACGTCGCGTTCCCGGGCAACGGGACGTGGGGCGGGCTGGCCGTCTCGACCGCTCTGCTCCTCATCTCCTCCGTCACGCTCTACGTCGTGTTCCGCCGGCGCGACTGGCTGTGAGGGGCAGGGCGCACATCCGGTGGACCAGGGCGCGCACGGCGGACTCCGCCCGGTGGACCAGCGGGCGCAGCGTCAGCTCGCGGGCGGCGGCGACCTCGACGACCTCGGAGGAGAACTTCGTCTTGAACTCGTTGAGGCCCCGCAGCCCCGGGGACAGCTCGGAGCCGATCCCCATGAGGTCGAAGCGGCGCACCCCGCGCGCCGCCAGATCCAGGCATTCGAAGAGGATGAGCCGGTCGGTGACGTGGCGGCGCATCGTCTCGGAGTCCGACGCCGCATAGTAGCGGGCCGCCAGCGCCCCGGAGACGGTGACGATCGACCAGCAGACAACGCGCCCGTCGAGCCGGCCGACGTAGACGCGGCAATGGTCGGGCCCCAGGCCGGCGACCATCTGCCGGTAGGTCTGGGCGTCCCAGGGCACGAATCCGTCGCGGCCCGCCGTGTCGGCCATGACGGCGTGGTACTCCGAGAAGTCGGCCGCCGCGCGGTCGGTCTCGTCGGCGCACTCCAGGCCCGACTCGCGGACCGCCTTGCGCACGTCGCGCCGGCCGCGCGCCTTGAAGGTCGCGAGCACCGCGTCCGCGGCCCGCGCGGGGTCCTCCACGCCGACCGCCCCCGACAGGTCCAGGACGACCGTGCGGTCGTAGGCGATGAGGCCCGTCGGCGCCTGCGTGCCCTCCAACGGGGTCCGCAGGTCGATCCGCAGCGTGACCGCGCGCCGGTCCAGCGACCGGGCCTCCGCGGCGAACAGGTCCAGCGCGGCGGACTCCGCCTCCTCGTCCGGGGCCGTCAGCCACACGGGGCCGTGCCGCACCCAGAAGAAGGGGAGCCCGTGGGCGACCAGGCGTGTGAGGATCGCGGTGGCGAGGACCCGCCCGTCGCGGAGCACCAGGTAGTGGCCCGCGGTCTCGCGGTCCGGGTCCTCCGCGTCGACGGCCTCCCACCACGGGGTCTGCTCGATCGGGGGGTCCACGTGCGCCTGCTCCCAGCGCGCGACGAGCGCCTCGGCGTCCACCCGCTCCAGCGACCATCCGCCGGTCGTCGCCATCATCGTCCTCCCCGGGGCTCTCCCCGCGTCCTCGTCCTGTGCGTGCCCCTCGACGGTAGGGGGCTCGTCCGCGAGCGGCAACCAGAGGAGCCCCCTTCGAGCAGGTCCGGACCGATCTCACAGCCCACGCACAGACTCGCGCCCCTCGGCGCGCCCCTTCCGCGTCCTTCGGCGGCGCGCCCTGCGCGGGCACGCCCCGCCGCGCACGTACGCTGGGCCCGTGACGCAGCCATCGGCGCCTGAGGATTTCCTCACGGCCCTCCTCAGCCTGCGCGACCAGAGGCGGGCCCCCGAGGTCGAGATCGCGGAGGTCCCCCCGCCGCGCCGCCTCGCCCCGTGGACGGCGGCGCTCGCCGTGCGCACGCGCCGCGAGGAGCACGGCCAACCGCTGGCGTCCGGCCGATTCGTCGTGCTGCACGATCCCGAGGAGCAGATCGGTTGGAACGGGACGTTCCGGATCGTCGCCCAGCTGCGCGCCCAGATCGACGCGGAGATGGGAGCCGACCCACTGCTCGGCGAGGCGCTGTGGGCCTTCGCCGGGGAGTGCCTCGACGACGCCGGCGCGGGTTACCATGACCTCACCGGGACGGTGACGCGGGAGATCTCCGAGTCCTTCGGCGGCCTCGAGCTGCGCGGCGCCACGCTCCATGCGGAGCTGCGCGCGTCCTGGACCCCGGTGACGCCCTACCTGGGCGAGCATCTCCAGGCGTGGTGCGACCTTCTGTGCCGGGCTTCGGGGATCACCGCCCGGCACTACCTCGAACAGGTCTGATCGCATGAGAATCGACAACCGCCTCGGCCTCCCGGCGGGCGACACCGAGGACCCCGTCCTCGTCGCCGAGCCCCGCGAGGGGGTGCCCGAGGTGGTCGACCGCGAGGAGGAGCTGGCGGCGGCCGCCGCGGCCCTGGCCCGCGGGTCCTCCCCCATCGCCCTCGACGTCGAACGCGCCCAGGGGTTCCGCTACGGGGCGGATCCCTACCTCGTCCAGATCCGGCGCGAGGACGTCGGCACGTTCCTCATCGACGCGCACGCGCTGCCCGATCTGTCGAGCCTGGGCCGCGGCGTCGACGGCGTGTGGATCCTCCACGACGCCGCGCAGGACCTCCGCAACCTCGTCCAGACCGGCTTGGAGCCCCGCGACCTGTTCGACACGGAGATCGCGGCCCGCCTCCTGGGTCTCGAGCGCTTCGGGCTGGCCGCCGTGGCCCAGCAGGTCCTGGGCCTAGACCTCGCGAAGGACCATCAGGCCTCCGACTGGTCGGTGCGCCCGCTGCCCCCCGACTGGCTGCGCTACGCGGCCCTGGACGTCGAGCTGCTCACCGAGCTGTACCGGCGCATGTCCGTGGACCTCGAGCGGCTGGGGCGCTGGGAGTGGGCCGAGCAGGAGTTCCGCCATATTCTGGCCCTCCCCGAGCCCGTGGAGAAGCCCGACCGCTGGCGCACGGTGCCCGGCGCCGGCAAGATCCGCACACGCCGCGGCCTGGCGGTGCTGCGCAACCTGTGGGAGGCCCGGGAGGCGGTCGCGCGCGACCTCGATCTCGCCCCCGGGCGCCTCGTGCGCAACCAGGCGCTCGTCCGCGCCGCCCAGCAGCCCCCCCGCAATCGCCGCGAGCTGCTCGCCCTCGGCGAGTTCCGCTCCCCCAAGGCCCGTCCCTACGCCGATCTGTGGCTGCGCGCCGTGCGCCGCGCCACGCTGCTCGAGGAGCGCGACCTCCCCCCGCGCCACGCCGACCACCTCGCGGGCTCGATCCCCGACGCTCGGCAGTGGGCGCGGCTGGATCCGCAGGCCCATGAGCGCCTGACGGCGGTGCGCACGGCCGTGGGGGCCGTCGCCGGGCCGCTGGCGATGTCCCCCGAGGTGGTCCTGGAGCCTCGCGACCAGCGCTTCCTCGCGTGGGCTCCCCTGGAGGACGCGCTGCCCGTCGCGGCGGCCGTCGAGGAGCGCCTCGCGGAGTCCCACGCCCGCCCCTGGCAGATCGCCCTCATGCGCGGTCCCCTCGCGCAGGCCCTGTCCCACTGACGAGGGCGCCCGCCCGCGGCCCCTACTCCCGCAGCTGCGCGGCCGACGGCACGGGCGCCAGACGGCCCATCCGGGCCAGGCGCGCGCCGACCGACGCCGCGATGCCGGCAGCGTCCAGTCCCAGCTCCGCCTGGATCGCCGCTCGCGCGCCCTGGTCGAGGAACCGCCGGGGGATGCCGAGCGTCTGGACGGGCCGGCCCGTCTCCTCCAGCGCGTCGCGCACGGCCCACCCGAAACCGCCCTCGACCACGCCGTCCTCGACGGTGACCACCAGGTCCGCGTCGGCCTCGTCCGCGAGTCGGCCCAGCGCCTCCGGCACCGGGATCAGCCACCGGGGGTCGGCGACGGTGACGGCGACCTGCTCGGCGGACAGCGCCTCGGCGGCCTCCAGCGCCTCCGGCACCAGCGCGCCGGCGGCCACCATCAGGACCCGGGCCGCCGCCCGGTCGGCCGCGACGGCGGGCTCGGCCAGGACGTCGACGCCCCCGACCCGGCGCAGTGCGGGAACGGGGGCGGGCACGGACCCCTTCGGGTAGCGCAGGACGGTCGGGGCGTCGGCGACGTCCACCGCCTCGTCCAGCTCCTCGCGCAGCGTCGCCTCGTCGCGGGGGGCGGCCAGGCGCAGGCCGGGGACGACCTGGAGCATCGAGATGTCCCACATGCCGTTGTGGGAGGCCCCGTCGTCGCCGGTGATGCCCGCGCGGTCCAGGGCGATGGTGACGCCCGCGCGGTGGAGGCCGACGTCCATGAGCACCTGGTCGAAAGCGCGGTTGAGGAACGTCGCGTACAGGGCGATCACCGGGTGCGCGCCCCGGAAGGCCATTCCCGCCGCCGATGTGACGGCCAGCTGCTCGGCGATGCCGACGTCGATGACGCGGTCCGGGAACTCCGCCGCCATCGGCCCCAGGCCCACGGGCAGCATCATCGCCGCCGTGATGCCGACCAGGTCGTCGCGGCGACGCGCCAGGCGGAGGATCTCGTCGGAAAACACCCCGGTCCAGCCGAACCGCGCGGGGACCAGTGGCAGGCCGGTCTCCGGATGGATCCGGCCCACCGTGTGGAAGCGGTCGGCGGGGTCCTCCTCGGCGGGCGTGTACCCGCGGCCCTTCTCCGTGATGACGTGGACCAGCACGGATCCCCGGACGGCGCGCGCGCGCATGAGTGCCGTCTCCAGGGCCACCTCGTCGTGGCCGTCGATGGGCCCCAGGTACTTCAGCCCCAGGTCCTCGAACATCGCCTGGGGCGCCAGCACGTCCTTGATGCCCGTCTTCAGCCCGTGGAGCGCGTCGTAGGCCGCGCGGCCCGGATCCCCCAGGGACAGCAGCGTCCGCTTCCCCCACGCGAGGGTGCGCTCGTACTGCTGGGAGGTGCGCAGCGCGTCGAGATGGTGGGCCAGGCCGCCCACCGTCGGCGCGTAGGAGCGCCCGTTGTCGTTGACGACGACGAGGAGGCGGCGGCCCTCGTCGTCGGCGATCGAGTTGAGCGCCTCCCACGCCATGCCGCCCGTGAGGGCCCCGTCCCCGATGACGGCCACCGTCCAGGATGGGTCGCCGCGGCGCCGCTTCTCCCGCGAGATCCCGTCGGCCCAGGCCAGTGACGTGGAGGCGTGGGAGTTCTCCACGACATCGTGCGGGGATTCGGCGCGCGAGGGGTACCCGGACAGGCCGCCGCGCTGGCGCAGGCGGGAGAAGTCCTGCCGCCCCGTCAGCAGCTTGTGGACGTAGGACTGGTGCCCGGTGTCGAAGACCAGCGTGTCGCGGGGCGAGTCGAAGACCCGGTGGAGGGCGATCGTCAGCTCGACGACGCCGAGATTGGGTCCCAGGTGCCCACCGGTGCGCGACACGGAGGCGATGAGGTAGCGCCGGATCTCGTGGGCCAGGTCCACCAGCTCCGCCGGCGTCAGGCGCTGGAGATCGCTGGGGCGGCGCACCCGAGAGAGCAGGGGCAGCTCATCGGCACTGTCAGGGAGGACCATGGTCCGATTCTAGATGAGCGGCGCCGATCGGCTCACGGGCGGATCGGGCGGATATGATCGGAGCCACTGGCGCCCGTCGCGCCGGTCCGCTCGCGCAAACGAAGAGGTGCCTGATGTCCCCTGAGATCGCTCCCTACGGCGAGTGGACGTCCCCCATCACCGGGGAGTCCTTCACCGCCCGCAGTGTCTCGCTGTCCCAGGTCCGGGTCGATGGACCCGACACGTACTGGGTGGAAGGGCACCCCCAGGAGGCGGGGCGCAACGTGCTGCTGCGGCGCGGCGCGCTGGGGCAGACGGCGGAGGTGCTCCCGATGATCGACGGCGTCCGGCTGCCCGATGTGCGCACGCGCGTCCACGAGTACGGGGGCCGCGCCTACGCCGTGCGCGACGGCGTCGTCGTCTTCTCCGACGGCTTCGACGGCCGGGTCTACCGCTTCGATGTGCGCACACCCACCCGCGGCCTCGTCCCTCTGACGCCCCTGTCGAAGGTCCGCTACGGCGACTTCGAATTCGACGACGCCCGCGGCCTCGTCTACGCCGTCGCCGAGGACCACACCGCCCCCGGCGAGCCCGTCAACACGCTGGTGGCGATCCCGCTGGACGGCCTGGCCGGACGTGACGCCTCGATGCTCCAGACCGTGTTCTCGGGCACGGACTTCGTCGAGGCCCCCTCCGTGTCGCCCGACGGCACGAAGATCGCCTGGCTGACGTGGAACCACCCCGAGATGCCGTGGACGCGGTCCGCGCTGCACGTGGCGGCCCTGGGCCACACCGGGCAGCTCCTCGCCTCGCTCACGCTGGTCGACCGGCCGGGCGTGTGCGTCTATGAGCCGCGGTGGACCCTCGACGGGGATCTCATCCACGTCGACGACTCGACGGGCTGGGCGAACCTCTACCGCACCGAGGGCTTCGCCCGGCATGAGGGCGAGGACGCCGACGCATGGACCGCCCGTCTGCGCACTCGGCCGCTGCACCCCGGCCGCCAGGCCTTCTCCCATCCGCATTGGCAGCTGGGCCTGCACAGCTTCGACGTCTTCGATCACGAGCACCTGATCTGCTCGTGGGCGGAGGACATGACCTGGCACGTGGGCACCGTCCGGCTGGACAACGGGCTCGAGGAGGAGTGGTCGACCGGGTGGTGGCCGATCGGCAATGTCGCCTCGCAGGACGAACGGGTCGTCCTGCTCGCGGACTCCGCTACGCACACGCCGGCGATCGTCGAGATCAAGGGCGGCGCGACCACCGTCATCCGCCCGTCCTCCGAGGCGGAGATCGACGCCGGCCTGGTCTCGGCGGCCCAGATCCTCTCCTGGCCGACCTCGGACGGGGAGGAGGCCCACGGCTTCTACTACGCGCCCGTCAATCCCGGGTTCGTGGCGCCCGAGGGGGCCCGGCCCCCGCTCGTCGTCAACGTCCACGGCGGCCCCACGTCCTCGGCGCGTCCCGGCCTGTCGATCGCGTTCCAGTACTGGACGTCGCGCGGGTTCGCCGTGCTCGACGTCAACTACCGGGGATCGACGGGGTCCGGCCGCGCCTATCGGGAGCGCCTCACCGGCAACTGGGGCGTTATGGACGTCTCGGACTGCGCCGACGGGGCCCGCCACCTCATCGAGCGGGGACTGGTCGATCCGTCGCGCATCGCGATCCGGGGATCCTCCGCCGGCGGCTTCACGGCGCTGGCGGCGCTCGCCTCGACGGATGTGTTCACGGCGGGCACGTCCCTGTACGGCATCTCCGATCTGCGGGCACTCGCGCGCGACACCCACAAGTTCGAGTCCCGCTATGCCTTCCGCCTGCTCGGCTCCTCCGATGTGGAGGATCCCGTGTGGCGCGAGCGCTCCCCACTGTTCCACGTCGACGGCATCACGGCGCCCCTCCTGCTCCTCCAGGGCGACGAGGACGCCGTCGTGCCGCCCGCGCAGGCCGAGCAGATGCGCGATGCGATGGTTGCCGACGGACGGCGTGTCGCCCTGGTCGTCTTCGACGGCGAGGGCCACGGCTTCCGGCGCGCCGACACCATCAAGCGCGCGTGGGCGGACGAGCTCGGCTTCTACGGCGCGGTGTGGGGACTGGCCGTGGACGGCGGGACCGAGGATCTCCCGATCGCGAACCTTTGACCCCGCTTCTCACCCCGCCGACTTCGGTGCTCTTTCTCGCCGACTTCGGTGGTCATCTGCGCCGACTTCGGTTCTTATTCCCGGCGAGTTCGGTCGCCGCGCCGTCGACTCCGACGACGCGGCGGCGCCCGCTTCGGCACGGCCTCTCCCACGCCGACTTCGGCGCCTGCCGACTGTCAGTTCCCCGCCCATGATCGCCAGCCGCCAGGAACCGAGGTCGCGGGACGAGAGCACCGAACTCGCGGCCGCTCAGTCGCCGCTCAAGTGCCGCTGGCCGCCGGGTCCCCGATCCACGCCATGAACAGCGGCGTGGCCGTCGCGGCGTCGGCCAGGACCACCAGATACGGATGGTCGATCGTCACCGCGAGCGGCTCGGGTCCGACGCCGCCGGCCGACGTCGTCATCGCGAACTCGTGGACGGCGGCGGCGACGGTCCCGGCCTCGTCCATGCGCAGGACCGTCTGGGCGGAGAACTGCCCGAGGGCCAGCGGCCCGTCCTCGGCGGCGCCCATGGGTGCGAAGTCCCCGGCGGTGAACAGGTCGCCCGCGCCCAGCGCCGCCAGCGTCGGGGCGAGGTCCTGGAAGCCCTCCGTGTCGACCTTCGGCAGGGCCAGGTCGACGGGGCCGGCGGAGGCGCCGTCCAGATCGGCGATCGCGCGCCGGACGGACTCGGAGGTGAGCGCGCCCGCACCGGCGGGCATGAGGACGTGGGCGACCAGGCCCCCGTCGCCGTAGGGCAGCGTGATCGCCGTGAGATCCGCGGTGACGAGGGCGCGCGCGGACAGCGTCTGGTGCATCATGTCGACGTCGTGGGCCGACCCGTCGGCGCGCGTGAACGACTGCGGCGCGGTCTGGTCCGGGTCGAACGGGCTCTGCCAGGGCGCCCCGAACACGACGGCGTTCTGGCCGACCACGCGCGTGCCCTGGTCGAGGACGATCGCGGACTTCTTGACGAGGCCCCCGGTGGCGGTGTCCACCCACCGGTCGAGGTCCGCCTTCGCCCCGCCGCCCTGGAGGTCGAGCGTCTCCACGGGCGTCCCCCACGTGTCGGCCAGCGCCTGCGTCCACGTGGCGGTGAGCGTCGTCTGGTCGTCGGCGACGATGCGCCCGTTGAGCGCGATGACCGGGGTGTCGGGCACGGTCTTCCCGCGCACGGCTTGCGGATCTCCGAGCCACGGCGACCACAGCGCCCACACCTGCCCGTACTGGGCGCGCAGGTCGGCGTCCCCCGTGACGCCCAGCACGCCGTCGACGGCGTCGCGGGCCGGCCCCTGGGCGCCCAATGCGATCTGCGCGAGCGTGACCGAGAACCCGACGGGGCTGGTCACCCCGTTCGCCGCGGTCCCGTCGACGGACATCGAGTCGGCCAGGACGGCCAGGCCATCGGCGTACAGGGCGGAGGCGGTCGTCTCCGCGATCGCCGCGGAGCCGTCCGCCGACGGCCGGGGGATCGGCTGGAGGTCGACGGCCGGCCCTCCCCCGCACGCCCCCAGGGCCACCGCCCCGGACAGCCCCAGCGCGCACGCGAGGGGGCGTCGCCCTCGTCCATGATGTGGCGTCATGGGCGTCACACTACCCGACGAGGGCGCCCGCGCGGTCAGTGCCCGGCGACGAGCTGGCGCAGGACGTACTGCAGGATGCCGCCGTTGCGGTAGTAGTCGGCCTCCCCGGGAGTGTCGATGCGGACCACCGCGTCGAAGGCGACCGGGGCGCGCCCTCCCGCCGGGTCGGTCGCCACGACGCGCACCGTGCGCGGCGTGACGCCCTGGTTGAGGGCCTCGACGCCGGTGATGTCGAGGACCTCCTCCCCCGTCAGGCCCAGCGTGTCGCGGGTCTGGCCCTCAGGGAACTGGAGGGGCAGGACGCCCATTCCGATGAGGTTCGAGCGGTGGATGCGCTCGAAGCTCTCCGTGAGGACGGCGCGCACGCCCAGCAGGGACGTCCCCTTGGCCGCCCAGTCGCGCGAGGACCCGGAGCCGTACTCCTTCCCGCCGAGCACCACCAGGGGCGTGCCGGCGGCCAGATAGTGCTGCGCGGCGTCGTAGACGGTCGCCACCGGCGCGGACGCGCCCTCCCCGGCCGTGAAGTCCCGCGTGAAGCCGCCCTGGACGCCGGGGACGAGCTCGTTGCGGATCCGGATGTTCGCGAAGGTGCCCCGGATCATCACCTCGTGGTTGCCGCGGCGCGACCCGTAGGAGTTGAAGTCGCGGCGCTCCACGCCGTGGGCGACCAGGTACTGCCCGGCCGGGGTCTCCGGCTTGAAGGCGCCCGCCGGTGAGATGTGGTCCGTGGTCACCGAGTCGCCGAGCTTGAGGAGGACCCGCGCCCCGTGGATGTCCGCGACGGGCTCCGGCGTGAGCGCCATGCCTTCGAAGTACGGGGGGCGGCGCACATAGGTCGAGTCGCCGTCCCAGGCGAAGGTGTCGCCCTGGGGGGTCTCCAGGCCCTGCCAGCGGTGGTCGCCCGCGAAGACGTCCGCATAGTCCTTCTCGAACATCGAGCGGTCGACGGTGGCGTCGATGGTGGACTGGACCTCCTCCGCGTCCGGCCAGATGTCCGCCAGGTAGACGTCGCGCCCGTCCGGGTCCTGGCCGAGCGGCTCATGGGCGAAGTCGAAGTCCATGGTCCCGGCCAGCGCGTAGGCGACGACCAGCGGCGGGGACGCCAGGTAGTTCATGGTGACGTCCGGGTTGATGCGGCCCTCGAAGTTGCGGTTGCCCGACAGGACGGACACCACGGCCAGGTCGTTGTCGGTGACGGCCTGGGACACCGGGGCGGGCAGCGGCCCGGAGTTGCCGATGCACGTCGTGCAGCCGTAGCCGACCAGGTTGAAGCCCAGGGCGTCCAGGTCGCCCCACAGCCCGGCCTTCTCGTAGTAGTCGGTGACGACCTTGGACCCGGGCGCCATCGAGGTCTTCACCCACGGCTTCGAGCGCAGCCCGCGGGCCACCGCGTTGCGGGCCAGCAGCCCCGCGGCCAGCATCACCGACGGGTTCGAGGTGTTCGTGCAGGAGGTGATCGACGCGATGGCGACGTCGCCGTGGTCCAGGCTCGTGAGCGTCCCGTCCTCCAGGGTGACGGGCACCTCGTGGTGAGGCCGGTCGTCGTCCGTGCCCGGGCCGCCGTCGTAGGGGTCCGAGGCCGGGAACGTGGACTCGATGGCGTCGTCGAGCTCCGTGTCGCGGACGTAGGTGCCGATGACGTCGCGGAACGCCTGCTTGGAGCGCGACAGCTCGATGCGGTCCTGCGGTCGCTTGGGGCCCGCAATCGAGGGGACGACCGTCGACAGGTCCAGCTCGAGGTACTCCGAGTACGCGGCCTCATGGGCGGGGTCGTGCCACAGGCCCTGGGCTCTCGCGTAGGCCTCGACCAGGGCCACCTGGCCCTCGGGGCGCCCCGTCAGGCGCAGGTAGTCCAGCGTGACGTCGTCGATGGGGAAGATCGCGGCCGTCGAGCCGAACTCCGGGGACATGTTCCCGATCGTCGCGCGGTTGGCCAGCGGCACCTGGCCGACGCCGTCGCCGTAGAACTCGACGAACTTGCCCACCACGCCGTGGGCGCGCAGCATCTGCGTGATCGTGAGGACCACGTCCGTGGCGGTGGCGCCCGGCGGGATCGCCCCCGACAGTTTGAAGCCGACGACGCGCGGGATCAGCATCGACACGGGCTGGCCGAGCATCGCGGCCTCGGCCTCGATGCCGCCGACGCCCCACCCCAGCACGCCCAGGCCGTTGACCATCGTCGTGTGGGAGTCCGTGCCGACGCACGTGTCCGGGTAGGCCAGGACCGTCCCGTCGGGCTCCTCGCGGGTGAAGACGGTGCGCGCGAGGTACTCGATGTTGACCTGGTGGACGATGCCCGTCCCCGGCGGGACGACCCGGAAGTTCTCGAAGGCGCCCTGGCCCCACCGCAGGAACTGGTAGCGCTCCCGGTTGCGCTCGTACTCCCGGTCGACGTTGCGCTCGAAGGCGTCGGGCGTGCCGAAGACGTCGATCTGGACGGAGTGGTCGATGACCATCTCGGCCGGCGCCAGCGGGTTGATGCGCGCGGGGTCCCCGCCCAGCCCGGCGACGGCCTCGCGCATGGTGGCCAGGTCGACGATGCAGGGCACGCCCGTGAAGTCCTGCATGACCACGCGGGCGGGCGTGAACTGGATCTCGGTGGAGGGCTGGGCGTCGGGATCCCACGCGGCGAGCGCCCGGATCTGCTCGGCCGTGACGTTGGCGCCGTCCTCGGTGCGCAGGAGGTTCTCGGCCAGCACCTTCAACGAGTACGGGAGCCGGGCCAGGCCGGGCACCGCGTCCAGGCGGTAGAGGGCGAAGGTCCGGCCTCCGACGTCCAGCGTCTGGCGGGAGCCGAAGGAATCACGAGAGGGCATGGGCTTCTCCTTGGTCCGTGGAGACGGTCACCGGCGGCTGCGCCAGTTCTCTCGATATCAAGATATCTTCCTGACGCCGCGTGCGCAACTCGGGCGGCGCGCTGACGAGGGCGCCCCCGCCGGGCGGGCCCGGCCCCTCAGGCCCGGTCGAGCGCCGCGACGAACTCCACGTGGTGCGTGTGCGGGAACAGATCCCAGGCCTCCAGCGAGCGCAGGGCGTACCCGCCCTCGGTGAGCGCGCGCAGGTCGCGGGCCCCAGCCGCCGGATCGCAGGCCACCAGCACGACTCGGCGGGCCTCCACGGCCGCCAGGGCGCGGCAGACGTCGCGGCC